>NZ_VIFM01000018.1 GCF_006636215.1 Myxococcus llanfairpwllgwyngyllgogerychwyrndrobwllllantysiliogogogochensis
CGCCCAGCCCGCCCAGCAGCACCCCCTCGGTCAACAACGAGCCGAAGACGTCGCTCCGCTGCATTCCCACCGCGCGCATCGTCCCTACCTCACCCACGCGCTCCTGCGCGAGGAGCAGCAGCGTGCCGGCGGAGACCAGCACGACGAACAGACACAACATGACGGAGAAGCCGAGCAGCACCACTCGCGTCAGGCCCACCACCTCGCTGACGAAGCCGCCCGCCGCCTCCCAGTCCACCGTCGTCAGCGGCACCGACGCGCTCGTCGCCCGCTGGACGACGTCCATGGCCACCGCCTCCGGGTTCGCCTCTGGCGTCACCACCACGGCCGCCTGGAGCACGCTGCCTCCGCGCAGCTCCGTCGCGGAGAACGTCTCCGGCCACGCGCGGGCGCGAGGGAAGTCGGGCACCTCCGACGAGGGCTTCTCCGGCGTCTCGACCTCCACCACGGTGGCCGGCTTGAGCAGGTCCACCTCCGACTCCGGCAGGAAGTCCAGGCCAAGCGACTGGGCGTCGCGCTTCGCCTCCTCCATCAGCTCCGGCGACAGGCGGCCCGACAGGTAGCGCGCGCTCACCAGGTCCATGAGGCTGAGCGTGTTGACGCGGCTGGAGTCTCCGCCGAGCCCCCGGAAGCGGTACGTGCCCCAAATCTTGAGCGGCACACCATTGACGAGTGAGTCCAGGCCCTTGAGCACCACGGTGTCCCCGGGCTTCACGCGGTACAGCGGCAACAGCGGCGCCAGCTCCGCGTAGAAGAGCTGGTGACGCGTGGCGAAGTTGGCGTCATCGAGTTGCAGGAACTCGCGCCACAGGGCCTCCGCCTCGCCAGGGTGTCCCAGCACGCGGGTGAGCACCGCGCGCGCGGCATCCGAGCGCTCCGCGTCCACGCGGGCCAGCAGGTCCGGCAGCTCCGCCGACGCGCGGTCCACCAGTGTGCGCAGCCGTTCGTCCTCCGCGAGCAACGCGCCCCGGTCCAGCTCCCGCTTCAGCTCATCCAGCCGCGCGGCGACCGGCAGCTTGAAGCGCTGCTCGTACAGGCCGTGCCCCAGGAGCAGGCCCCGGTGTCCCGGGGGTGGCAGCGTGCCCGTCACCAGCTCGAAGCGGGGGAAGGCGCGGACGAACTGATTCAAATCGCTGCCCAGGTACTCGATGTCGATGGACTCGCCCTCGCCCACCTGCCGCGCGACGTGGTTCTCCAGGTACTCGAGCGCGGCGAGCGGCTGGGCGCCAAAGCGCTCCCAGAACGCGGGCGTCGTCGCCTCCTCCAACGCCGCGCGGTCCATGCGCGCCTCGTCGGCGGTGAGGAAGGCCTCCGCCTGCCGGTCCGCGTCACGCGCCACGTCCCGCAGCG
Source organism: Myxococcus llanfairpwllgwyngyllgogerychwyrndrobwllllantysiliogogogochensis (assembly GCF_006636215.1). Classification (GTDB taxonomy): domain Bacteria; phylum Myxococcota; class Myxococcia; order Myxococcales; family Myxococcaceae; genus Myxococcus; species Myxococcus llanfairpwllgwyngyllgogerychwyrndrobwllllantysiliogogogochensis. The sequence continues at coordinate 1,351 of NZ_VIFM01000018.1, forward strand.
TGCGTTGCAGATCCGCCGCCAGCCTCGCCAGCCGCGCGTCGCGCTCCGGCGAGGGGGGCTGACGCGCCACGGCACGCGCGGTGGAGAGCTTGTCGTCCAGGTAGTTGCCCCGGAACGTGGCGCCCATGCCCACTTCCAGCGGCACGACGTCACTCACCCCGGGCGTCTCGCGCACACGGGCCTCGGTGGCGGGATAGTCCGGCAGGGGCACCAGCACGGGTGCGCCCGTGGGCCCCGTCACCACCACGGCGGACTCGGTGGACTGGGAGTTGTAGACGAGGAAGTGGCCCGCGCCACTCTCGATGACGCTGCGCTGGGTCCCCTCGGAGATGCCCGCCACCATCGCCAGGCCCAGGGTGAGCAGCAGCGCGGAGCCGAGCGCCAGCAGGGCCACCACCCAGCTCCGAGGTCGGGCCACGACGCTCTGGAGCGCGAACGACAGCAACGTCACTGGAGACTCCTCGCGATGCGGACCCTGCACACTCGCCCCGGCGGGGCGGGCGGCGTCCTCGACCGGACGTGGAGGCCGGACGATAGAGAACCCCTTCGAGCGATACAAGCCACACGCCCTGGATGGTTGCGCGACGCGAGAAGGACAGACCAAGCTGCACGCCGCCTCCTCCCTCTCCCGAGACAGCGCATGACGGCCTCCCCCAGCCCCTCCCTCGCGCAGTCACTCCACTTCTGGGCGCGCAACGCCGCCAACGAGTCCGCGCTCCTGCGAACCTCCCTGCGCCTGGGCCTCTTCGACGCACTTCCGGTGCAGGGCAGCTCCACTCCGTGTTCCGTCGAAGCGCTCGCCACCGCGACGGGGACCTCCGCCCGAGGACTGAGGGCCCTGCTCGAGCTGCTGGTGTGTCTGGGTTACGTCTCCCAGGATGACTCGCGGCGCTTCGCCCTGACGCAAGGCGCGGCGGCGTTCCTGCGCGACAGCGCCTTCCTCCAGCGGCTCGAGGCCGAGCAGGAGTGGGGGGGCCCGGTGGCCCTGCTCGACGAGGCGGTGAAACACGGCGAGCCCGTGCAGCACGCGGGAAGGCGCTGGGACGTGCTCGGACACTTGCGCGCGCTGTTCCTGGAGGCCTCGGCGCCCGCTTCCAGCACGGAGGCGGAGGACTTCTTCGACCGCTTCGCCCGGAGCGGCGCGCGCACGCAGGTGCTCATCACCTCCGGGCGGCTGGGCCTGCTGGAGCTGCTCGCGTCGGCGCCGCGCACGTTGCCGGAGCTGGGCGCGGCCACCTACCTGAGTACGGGCGGGCTGCGCGTCGTGGTGGAGGTGCTGGAGAAGCTGGGCCTCGCGACGCGGGAGGGCGAGGCCTTCGGGTTGAGCGCGGAGGCGCGGAGGCTGCTGGACGGCAAGGCGCTGGCGTACATGGTGCGCTCGCTGAGCGTGTCCGCGCAGTACACGGAGGCGCTGGAGCGACTGGACGAGACGGTGCGCGAGGAGCGCTTCATCCTGGACCTGAAGGACCCGGAGGTGAGCCGGCGCTTCTACGCGGACAACTCCAACCAGATTACGGCGGTCTTCGCGTCGCACTTCCAGCTCAGTCGCAAGGCGGCCACCACGCTCTCGAAAGCGCACCCGCTGGAGGGCGCGGCGGTGCTGGACATCGGCACCGGCTCCGGCGTGTGGGGCGCGGCCTTCGCACGCGCGACGCCGACGACCCACGTCACCTACTTCGACCAGGCGGTGGTGCTCGAGCAGGTGCGCGCAAACCTGGAGCGGCTCCAGGTGGCGGACCGGGCGCGCTTCTGGCCCGGGGACTTGTTCACCCACGACTTCGGGGAGGCCGCCTTCGACGTCATCATCCTCCCCCAGGTGCTCAACGTCCTGCGGCCGGAGAGCCTGCCCGGCCTGTTCGCGCGCGTGGCCCGGGCCCTCAAGCCCGACGGCGTGCTGCTCATCGCCGAGTACGTGCTCAACGAGCGCCGTGACGGCCCCCTGGACCACCTGTACTTCGGCCTGCGTCGGTTCATGACCAACGAGGGCGACCTGCTGTCCGCCTCCGAGTACGCGCGGCTGCTGGAGGTGGTGGGCCTGTCCTCTTCCGTCTGCATCCCCCTGCCCACGCAGGAGATGATTTTCGCCGCGCGCCCCGGGGTGAACCTTCCCACGCGGCTGGCGGACTGAGCACGCACCGCGTCACGGGCCTTCCACCCAGGGCCTGTCCCCGTGGGAATCCGGGCCGCTCGCTTGCTCGTGGCGCGGCACCCCGACTAGCGTCGCTCCTCCCTCGCGTTCGAGTCAGACCCCTGAAAGGTCCCGATGCGCGCCGTGCCGAAGATGGACAGTCCAGGCTCCGTGGCCTTGCCCGAAATGGGCGAGCGCGGCGCGTCCATCGCCACGAAGCTGCGCGGTCGGTTCGCCCGGCGGGTCGCCTCGCTGGGCTACCACTCGCACTCGTTGCCGGCGGGCGTGGGACACCTCCTCTTGCACGTGGGCCTGGCGGCAGCCGCGGCCCTGGGCACGGCGCGGTTGATGGCGGACCACCCCTTGGCGGGCTGGGTGCTCTACCCGCTGGCGGCCTTCTTCATCGGCACGCGCTTCCGAGCGCTGGGCAACATGCTGCATGAGGCCTGTCACGGCATGTTCGTGCGCGGCAAGCGCCGCAACCGCGTCTTCGGCCACCTGCTGGCCGTCATCGACCTGACAGCGCTGGAGCCGTACACGCGCGAGCACTTCACGCACCACCTGCACCTGGGTGACGCACAGAAGGATTTGGACTTCGCTTCCCGGCGCCGCTTCGGCTTCGCGGAGGCGGACCGGCCGTTCGTGAAGGACCATCTGCTGCGGCCCCTGTCGCTGATGCACCTGCCCGCCTTCCTGCGGCCCGTGTTCTTCCACCGCACGGACCCGTGGGCGGTGACACTCACCCGGTGGGCCTTCCTCGCGGGGCTGGTGGCGCTGGCGCAGTGGGGCATCGGCTGGAAGGCGTTCGCCCTCTTCTACGCGCTGCCGTACCTGGTGCCGTATCAGGTCATCCGCTACTGGTCGGACGCGGTGGACCACGCGGGCGTCATCGGCTCGCCGGACGAGTTCCACCGCTCCCGCAACCACGTCTTCGCGTGGGGCTGGCTCAACCGGGTGCTGTTCCCCCGGCATGACCAGTACCACCTGACGCACCATCTGTTCCCCGCCGTGCCCACCGCGTTTCAGGGCCGCGTGCACCAGATGCTGCTGGAGGACGCGGACTACTCCGCCCGCGACCACTCCTTCACCGCGCTGCTGCGGTAGCGCTACCGGGCCGTCGCCCGCTCAATCACCTCGAGCGCCTCCGCGAAGTGCGCCGGCGCCGCGCCCAACCCCAGCCGGAAGCCGTGCCCCCGCTCCAGGGGATGCGCGCCGTGGGGCTCGCCAACCTCCATGGCGCTCAGCGGCAGCACGAACACGCCCGCGGCCGCCAGGGCCTCCAGCCGGGCAGAAAACGCCGCCGGCTCCATGGCGTCCCGCACGCCGATGCAGGTGACGAGGCCGCCCTGCGGCGCGGTGCCGTACACGCCCCGCGAGCGCTCCAGGAACGCGGCCAGCGTGCGCCGGTTCTGGAGCCAGTCCTCCCGCGCGCGATGCAGCGCGGGGCTGTGCAGGTCCTTGAGGACTTCGTACGAAATCCACTCCGTCACCGGGTTCACCGTGTGCGTCGTGTAGTTCTTCTCGTTCTGCATCAGCGCCAGCATCTTCGTGTCGCCCACGCACCAGCCGATGCGCAGCCCCGGACACCCCAGGCACTTGATGAACGAGCCCGTGACGAACGAGCGCGTGCCCGGCCGCCAGACGGTGGGACCCAGCACCGCGTCCTCCGAGGACAAGAAGCGGTAGTGCTCGTCGCCCACCACCGTGGCGCCATGGGCTTCGGCCCACGCCGTCACCGCGCCCAGCAGGTCCGCGTCCAGCACCAGGCCGCTCGGGTTGTGGGGGGTGTTGATGATGACGGCGTCCGGGCGCTCGCGCTCCAGGCACTCCAGCCACTCGGCCGCGTCGATGGACGGCTGCCCCTGGGCGTTCCAACGCACGGGCAGCTTCACCCACTGCGCGCCCTGCTGCATGGGCAGCTCATAGAGGAGCTGGAACGCGGGCCACGCCAGCGCCACCTTGCGCGGACGGAGCTGACGGAACAGCAACAGCAGCGCCTCGCTGGTGCCGGTGGTGATGAGCACGTTGTCCCGCGTGGCGCCCGGGTGCATGGCGGCCACCAAATCCCGCAGGTCCGCGCGCCCCCAGTTCGGACTGTCGCGCAGGAGCGTGGACAGGAAGACCTCCGACGCCTGGGCGGCACTCACCCCCGAGCCCGTCAAGAGCTCGCCCACCGTGACGGGACGGCCTCCGGACTCTCCCAGGTTGTAGCGCGCGGTGAACCGCGAGCCCTCCAGGTAGTCCTCCATGAAGAATGAACGCAGCGGTTCCATCTCGACTCCGGAAGTGAAGACTCAGGCGGCCGTCACGGCGGCGCTGGGGACCACGGGCCAGGCGACATCACCGCGATGGGCGACGACGACTTGCTGGATGGGCATGTCGAAGCCTCGCGCGGACGACAGTCCCACGGGCGTCAGGAGCGCGCGGAACTCCGGCAGGGACAACACGTCGCCCTCGTTGGACACGTAGCGCCGCAGCGAGAAGTAGAGCGCGTCGAGCGGCCCATCCCGCCGGTCCGTGAGCAGGTAGCCCGAGATGAGCAGCAGCCCTCCGGGCCGCAGCGCCCGCGCGAGCTTCGCGAAGAAGCCCGGCAGGGCCTCGGGCGGCAGCGCGGGGATGATTTGCGGCAGGAGGATGACGTCGTATTCCGCCTCGCCGTAGTCCACCGTGAGGCAGTCGCCCTCCCACAGCCGAGAGCGAGCCTCCAGCTTCAGCTTCGTCAGGTGCGGGCGCACCGCGTCCAGCACGTGAGGCGAGTCCAGGTACGTCACATGCGTCGTGGTCGCCGCCAGCCCGAAGGCCGCGCCCCACACGCCGGAGCCGGTGCCCACGTCCAGCACCCGCGCGCCCGCGAGCGAGCGCATGGAACCCACCAGCTCCGCCGCCTTGCGACTCAGCCGCAGATGCGAGGCGAAGATGCTGGAGATGCGCGACGCGTTCTCCTGGTAGATGCGGCGCGCCGTCTCGGGCTGCCTCAAGTCCAACCGGAAGCGATGCTCACGCACCGCCTCGTCCAGGTGCCCGAAGGCCTCCCAGTAGGCCATGGTCGCCGGCAGCGCGCGCTGGAAGTACGGCAGGCTCGTCGCATCCAGCATCCGCGCCGCGGACTCCGTGAAGCCCCAGCGGCCGTCCTCTTCGCGAGTGACGTCCAGCGTGGCCAGCACGCCCAGCAGCACGCCCAGCCCCTCCGGATGCGCGCCCAGCTCGGCCGCCAGCGTGGCCTTCGGCGCGGATGACTCCACCAGCCGCGCCAGCAGGCCCAGCTCCGCCGCCGTCACCAGTGCCTGGGTGCGCGCGAAGTTGCGCGCGAAGCGGTCATGAAAGTCCTCCGCCTCCGGACCGGGCGCGGGCGGCGAGGGCTCCAGGAACAGCGCGCGGTACCAGCCGAGCAGGTCGCGCCCATCCACCGGGCCACCCGTGCGCACCGCCTCCGGCAGCTTCGCCACCACATGCCACCAAGCGAGGACGTCCCGCAGCCGCGCGGTGAAGGCGTCCTGCGCGAGGAACGCCGCGGTGGCATCCGCGAGCGAGTAGCCCCGCACCTCCTCCAGCCGCACGAAGCCCAGGCCCACCAGGGGCTCGATGACGGCGCGCACTCCGCGCGCGTTCGCTCCCAGCTGTCGAGCCAGGGCCTCCAGCGACACGGGCACCGCGCCGGGTCCCCGGGGAAGCTTGTCGAGCAACCCGAGCGAGAATGCGGCCTGGAGCGCCGCGGACTCGTTGCTCGCGTCACGGGCGAGGAAGTTGAGCTGCTGGACGAAGGCGGGCGACACGGCGGGCTTCGACATGGACTCTCCTTCAGACCCAGCGGAACCAGCGCAGCGCGGCCACCATCGGAAGCACCGTCCAGGCGGCGAGCACCGCCATGGGCATGCCCAGCGTCATCAGCGACGTGCCTTCCAGCATGATGGAGCGCAGCGAGTCATTGAGCGCCGTCAACGGCAGCGCGCGGATGAGCGGCTGCATCCAGCCGGGGAAGTTCTCCGACGCGAAGAAGACGCCGGACAGGAACATCATCGGCATGGAGACGAGGTTGACGAGGCCGCCCACCGACTCCTCGTTGCGCGCGCGGATGGACACCAGCAGCGCCAGCGAGGCGAAGCACATGGCCCCCAGCAGCCCCACGCCCAGGAGCGCGAAATAGCTGCCGAACATGGGCACGCCGAAGAGCCAGCGGGCGAAGGCGCAGAAGAAGGCGACCTCCAGCACCGCGAAGACCGTGCGCCCCAAGAGAAAGGCGAGGAAGAAGTGCGAGCGGGACATGGGCGTGCCCGCCAGGCGCTTGAGCAGCTTGCCGCCGCGCATCGACACCAGCGGCACCGCCAGCGCCCACAGGCTGGAGGACATCAACGACATGCCAAGCAGCCCGGGGATGAGGAAGTCGATGTAGCGATTGCCCGGCTCCGACACCGGCGTCGTCTTCACCGCCTCCAGTCGAGGTGCGTCCGGAGCCCGCGCCAGGGCCTGGGACACCAGCAGCCGCGCGGTGCGTCCCTCGGGCTGGCTGGGGTCCACCAGCGCCTCGGGACTCAAGTCACCGGGCACGAGCACCAGCGACACCCGCCCTCGGGCGAGCATGCGCCGTGCCTCGGCGGCGTCCAGGACCTGGGCCTCCAGCTCCGGCGTCCCCTCCAACCGGGCGAGCAGCGCCGGGGCCCCCGGCCCGTCGGTGACAGCCACGCGCACGGGCGACAGCGACTCGTTGCGGAAGGCCAGCCCCAGCACCAGCGTGGTGACGATGGGGAAGATGAACGTCCAGAAGAACACCTCCGGCTGGCGCCACAGCACCCGCAGCCGCATCAGCACCAGTTGTCCCAGCGAGCCCATCACGCCGCCTTCTCCTCGGTGCCCTCGCGAAGCGAGCGCCCCGTCAATCCGATGAACACGTCATCCAGCGTGGACCTGCGCGTGGACAGGTGCCGCAGCCGGGCGCCCGACAGCTCCACCTCGCGCAGCACCGAGGGCAGCGCCACATGCAGCTCCTTCACCCGCAGGGAGAGCCGGTCCGCGTGGCGCTGCGCCGAGACGACCGCCGGCAGCGGGCGCAGCCGCTCCAGGTCCAACGCGGGGTCCGCCTCCAGCTCGATGACCTGATCGGCCCCCAGCGAGGCGATGATTTCCCCGGGCGTCCCGCGCGTCATGACCCGGCCCTTGTCGATGATGACCAGCCTGTCACAGAGGACCTCGGCCTCGTCCATGTAGTGCGTGGTCAGCACCACCGTGCGGCCTCGCGCCTTGAGCGCCACCACCACGTCCCACAGCGCCCGGCGCGACTGTGGGTCCAACCCCGTCGTCGGCTCGTCCAGGAAGAACAGGTCCGGGTCTCCCGCCAGGCCCAGCGCCAGGGCCAGCCGCTGCCGCTGACCGCCTGAGAGCTTGCCCACCCGCGCCCCGCGCTTCTCGCCGAGCTGCACCATGCCAATGAGCTCCTCGACGGGGAGCGGGCGTGGATAGAAGGAGGCGAACATCTTCACCGTCTCCTCCACCGTGAGGTGTTCCACCAGCCGCGTCTCCTGGAGCGTCAGGCCGATGCGCTGGCGCAACTGCGTGGCGGAGCGCTTCCAGTCCAGGCCGAGCAGGCGCACGTGACCGGAGGTGGGCTCCTGGAGTCCCTCGAGGATTTCGACGGTGGTCGTCTTGCCGGCGCCGTTGGGGCCGAGCAGACCCACGCACTCGCCCCGGCGGATGTCGAGGTCGATGCCATCCACGGCGACGACGTCACCGAAGCGCTTGACCAGTCCCTTCACCTCGATGGCGAGTTCGTCTGGGGATGTCATAGGGGGGTGGCGGCAGTATGGCCCAGGCGGGGGTCGGGGCCCAATGCACTCGGCGCGGAATGCAGCGGGACTCATCCGGGGGTGCTACGGTCCCGCGCCGTGGCCCTGAGCGACGGATTGGAAGCGCGGGTTGACCGGCTGGAGTTGCCGTTCAACGAGTACGGCGTGGACCCGTACGGAATCTCCAAGAAGCACGTGAGGGACGCGCTGCGCCTCTTCACGCTCATCTACCGGTATTACTTCCGGGTGCGCTGCCATGGCATCCACCACATCCCCGCCCGAGGCCGCGGGATGCTGGTGGGCAACCACTCCGGTGGCGTGGCGGTGGACGGCGCCATGGTGCTGACGTCCACCATGTTGGAGATGGACCCGCCCCGCCTGTCGCAGGGCATGGTGGAGCGCTTCCTCCACAAGTTCCCCGTCTCCTCCCTCTGGGCCAGCCGCACCGGCCAGTTCACCGGCCTGCCCGAGCATGCGAAGCGGCTCTTGGAGGATGACCGGCTGTTGATGATCTTCCCGGAGGGCGCGCGCGGGACGGCCAAGCTGTATCCGGACCGGTACTCGCTGGTGGACTTCGGCACGGGCTTCGTGCGGCTGGCGTTGCAGACGCGCTCGCCCATCATCCCCTTCGCGTTCCTGGGGGGCGGCTCGGCCATCCCCACGGTGTTCAACGCATACACGTTGGGCAAGCTGCTGGGGGTGCCGTACATCCCGCTGACGCCATACCTGCTCCCGTTGCCGTTGCCGGTGCAGTTGGAGATTCACTATGGCGAGCCGCTCGTCTTCCACGGCACCGGGGACGAGGACGACCACGTCATCGAGGGGTATGTGGCGAAGGTGAAGGAGCGCATCGCGGGTCTCATCGAGCTTGGCCGGGCGGGGCGACAGCACCGCGGGCTGGCGAGGAAGCTGCTGCCATGAGGGTGCTCATCCCGGGTATCGCCGGAGGTATCGCGCGCAAGCTGGCGCTGCGGCTGAAGCTCGCTGGCCACGACGTGGCGGGGGTGGACATCCGCCCGTGGGAGAACGCGCGGGAGGCGGGCATCGAGGTGTTCCGGGGTGACGTGCGCAAGCGCGTGGCCGAGGACGTCTTCCGCCGCTGGCGCCCGGAGGCGGTGGTGCACATGGCCACCGTCACGGCCTTCACGGTGCCGGGGGCGGAGCGGGGGCGCATCAACCTGGACGGCACCAAGGCGGTGTTCGACCACTGCGCGACGCACGGCGTGAAGCAGCTGCTCTTCGTGGGACGGCACACGTTCTACGGGGCGGCGCCGGACTCGCCGCTGTACCACTCCGAGGACGAGCCACCGCGCGCGCTGGAGGCCATCCCCGAGCTGGCGGACCTGGTGGCCGCCGACCTGTATGCGGCCACGGCGCTGTGGCGGCTGCCGGAGGTGACGACGGGGGTGCTGCGGCTGCCGTACACCCTGGGCGCGCCGGGCACGGGGACGCTGGCGTCGTTCCTCAAGGGCCGGCGGGTGCCGCTGGTGCTGGGGTATGACCCGCTGTTCCATGTGATGCAGGAAGAGGACGTGGTGACGGCGTTGCAGCTCGCGCTGGAGAAGAAGGTGCGGGGCATCTTCAACATCGCCGGGCCCGCGCCGATTCCGCTCTCCGTCATCGTGCGGGAGACGGGGCGCATGGGGATTCCGTTGCCGTCGCGGGTGTTGTCGTTCCTGTTGGGGCGAGCGGGCTTCCCTCGACTGTCGGTGGGGGCGCTGGACCACCTGCGTTATCCCATCGTCGTGGACAACCGACGCTTCCTGGAGGCGACGGGCTTCGAGTTCCAGCACAGCGTGGCGGACACGCTGCGCCTCTACCGTGAGGCGGCGCCGGTGCCCGTGTCGGGGGGGTGGCTCTAGGGGTGCTCCGGAGGGCTCCGGGAGACATGCTAGCGTGGAGGTCCCCTCGTGCCGCGAGTTGGAGCCCATGCCCTTGAAGCCCCTGCCCTTTTCCGCCCCATCGGTTCGCAGGTTGGAGCGCCCCTCGCTGGAGGAGCTCCGGGAGTGGCATTACCGGGAGCCCGTCATCGTGCGGGGGTTGCTGGAGGACTCGGGGCTGTTGGGGGAGCTGCGCTCGCGGTCGACGTTGGACGGCAAGCTGGCGGCGCTGGAGGCGCAGCTTGGGGAGCGCACGCACTACTTCTGCGTGCTGCCGCCGGAGGCGCGGGGGCAGTACCGGCCGAAGCTCGTCGAGGACCCTGCGGATGGGGCGGCGGTGATGCCGGAGCAGGGCACGTTCGCGGACTTCGCGGGGCGCCTGAAGGCGGCGGTGGAGACGGGCGAGTACGTCTACATGCAGAACGGGATGCTGGAGCAGTCGCATGTCCGGGAGAAGCTGCGCTTCGACTTCCTGCGGTTCACCGAGCCGCGCGGGGTGGAGAGCAAGTTCTGGATTGGCTCGGATGGGCAGGTGGTGAACCTGCACTACGACGACTGCATCAACTTCATCTGCATGTTCGAGGGCACCAAGCGGGTGACGATGTTCCCGCCGGAGCAGCTGGCGAACCTGTACCACGCGCCGTTCGACGTGCTGGCGGGAGGCGCGCCCACGACGAGCGTGGAGTTGTTGGACCTGGATTTGGAGCGGCATCCGCGGTTCCGCACGGCGATGGAGCATGCGTGTGTCGCGGTCGTCGAGCCCGGGGAGGCGCTGTTGATTCCGCCCTTCTGGTGGCACCACGTGGAGTCGTTCGGGGCGATGCATGTGATGGTGAACAGCTTCATCACGACGATTCCGTCCTCGGCGACGTTGGAGCTGTGGAAGGACCTGTCGGCGGGAATGAGGGCGCTGGCGAGGGCCACACCGGAGGAGCGGAGCCGGGAGCGGGACATCTTCCGGCGGCGCGTGTTCGGGAACGAGGAGGGTGGGGACACGTCACCGCTGGCGGAGCAGGCGCGCAAGACGTTCCAGGCACTGCCTCGCTCCTGGCGGGAGCACGTGGCCAGGTTGTGGGAGGCGTTCGCCTTCCAGGTGCATGGGACGCCGTTCGAGGCGACGCCGGGAGGGATTGAGGGACTCCTGGGGCGACAGGCGGGACAGCTCACGCTCTACCCGAACGCCAACATGCTGGCGGAGATGCCGGATGTGCTGGAGCTGCCTCAGGGAGACCCGGACCCGCGGTAGCAGGGGAGTCTCCGGCCCGATTCGATTCGCGCATGGACACGCTCAGTCCCAAGGAGCGAAGCGAACGAATGTCCCGCGTGCGCAACCGGGACACGAAACCGGAGCTGCGCGTCCGCCGACTGGTCTCGGGCATGGGCTACCGATATCGCCTCCAGTACAAGAAAGTCCCAGGGCGCCCCGATCTCGCATTCCCCGGGAAGAAGAAGGCCATCTTCGTTCACGGGTGCTTCTGGCACCGGCACCCGGAGACTGGCTGTCCTCTCGCCCGCCTACCAAAATCCCGGCTCGATTTTTGGATGCCCAAGCTGGATGGGAACCGCGCGCGCGATATTCGCAAACTCGAGGAGCTTCGGAATCTGGGGTGGTCGGCCCTCGTTGTCTGGGAGTGCCAGTTGCGCGACGAGGGCGTCCTGCGGGAAATCATCCGCGAGTTTCTGGACACGCCTCGGAAACCCGGTCCGATTCCGTCCCCCTGAGGCGCGGGGTGGCGAGAGCCACGGCGCTCACGGTCCGACCAAAACCCTCTTGCACTTCGAGGCCGGGATCGACATGGATACGCCCCCCATGAACTCCATCGAGCTGTTCACCGGCGCGGGTGGACTGGCCCTGGGCACGCACCAAGCCGGATTCCGCCACCGCGGCCTCGTCGAGTGGGACGAGGACGCCTGCGACACCCTGCGCAACAACGCGAGTGCGAACTCCGTTCCGGGCATCCAGCACTGGAGAATCCACCACACCGACATTCGGCTTCTCTCCTTCGACATGTTCGGGAATGGAGATGTGGACCTCGTGGCGGGCGGGGCGCCTTGCCAGCCCTTCAGCCTGGGGGGGAAGCATCGCGCCCAGGATGACGCGCGGAACATGTTCCCCGAGTTCGTGCGCGCCGTGCGGGAGCTCCAGCCGCGCGCGTTCATTCTGGAGAACGTGAAGGGGCTCCTCCGGGCGAGCTTTCAGAACTACTTCGAGTACATCAAGCTGCACCTGACGTACCCGACCATCACGAAGAAGCGGACCGAGGAGTGGCCCGAGCATCGGACTCGGCTTGAGGACGTCCACACGCGAGGACGGTTTCAAGGTGTCAAATACAACGTCGTCACCCAGCTCTTGAACTCCGCCAATTACGGAGTGCCGCAACAGCGGGAGCGCGTCTTCATCGTGGGCTTCCGCGCGGACACGGGGCTGGAGTGGCATTTCCCGGAGCCGACCCACAGCGAGGACGCACTCATCTGGGACAAGCAGGTCACGGGTGAGTACTGGAAGCGCCATGGTGTCCGGCAGCCGGCTTCGAGCAAGGCCTTCGCGCTCAGCGGCGTGCGGATGCGCGACTTGGAGAACGGGCAGCCCATCCCAACGAAGCCCTGGGTGACGATTCGCGACGCCATCGCGGACATGCCCGAGCCGCGCGTGGACCGAGACGCGAAGGGCTTCGCGAACCACAAGCTCATGCCGGGCGCCAAGGTCTACCCAGGTCACACGGGAAGCCCGCTCGACATGCCGTCCAAGACCCTCAAGGCGGGTGTCCACGGCGTGCCCGGCGGCGAGAACATGATCTCCTTCGATGATGGCTCCGTGCGCTACCTCACCGTCCGAGAAGCGGCACGGGTCCAGACGTTCCCGGACTCCTGGCGGTTTGAAGGCGCGTGGTCCGAGGTCATGCGGCAGCTCGGGAACGCGGTCCCGGTGGGCCTGGCGGCGGTGGTTGCACGCAGTGTCGCGTCCAAGCTCAAGTCCTCGGATGGCAAAGAGCCCTCTCCGACGGACGAACAACGCTCTGCGCCAGCACAATAACAAAGCGAGCTGAACTCGACGTTCGGTACAGGAACAAGCGAAGTTGTCGGTAAGGCGAGTCCGGATGCGATTGGAGACTCGGCGGTTCACTCTTACGGCACCAATATGATGCCTCGGCTCGCTCATGAATCCGGCCAAGGCACTCAATCCGCGGAATCAGAGAATTTCGAAACCGGGAGTGCTAGAATTTCCGCGTGTCCTCATCAAAGCCCACGTTCTTCGCCACGGACTTCAAGCTCAGCATCACCAAGGCACTCGCCGACCAGCTCGCCGAAAAGCTGGACATCAACGATGGCCCATTACGAAAAGCGCCGCTCACCCAAGAGAATATCAACAGCCTTGAGTCGCGCCCCGGCGTGTATCTATTGTTTCACAATGATCGACGAGTCTACGTCGGGAAGGCACAACAATCACTCCCGACCCGGCTTCTGAATCACCGAAGAAAACTAAGCGGTCGAAAGAATATTACCCTCGAAGAGATTAGCTTCGTCTGCCTCTATGTAGATGAGGATCTCGACGCCGCTGCCCCTGAACGACTTCTGATCAAGAAGTATCGACAGACAGGCGAAGCAACGGCCAATGGGGTTCCTTGGAATACGAACGGCTTTGGGAACAAGGACCCAGGCAAGAATCGCGATACGAGCGAAGTCGCCGCGAACCATTTTGACGCGCAATATCCAATCAATCTGGCATTTAGAGTGCAGGGGCTCGAACTAGGGGACACGACGCTTGGCAAGTACCTCTCCCAGCTAAAATCCAACCTTCCCTACAATCTTCGCTTCGAGAAAAAGGCCCCAGCCACACAGGCATACAACGCGCGAGTACACGTTACTCAGGCCATGCCAACCGCCCAAGAGGCTATTGATTTCGCGATTCGGGCGTTGCCTGAACAGTGGCAAGTGACGGCGCTTCCTGGCTACCTCATTCTCTACCCCAATCCCAAACAAATACCATATCCGAGCGCTATTTATCGCTGGGTTCGAACGAGAGAGGGAGTCGACGCCCAAAGCCAGGAGATGAAAACTGCCCCCGTCGCCGAGTTCGACGAGCGCGAGACCGACCTGCTCGACGAAGACATCGACTGACAAGCGCCTACCGCACGCGGCACGGCCCACGAATCAATGCCTGTTCCATGGGAGTAGGCCTCATCGCTGCCCGTAAGGGAGTCGTGTCCGACCCGTCCACGCAGGTTGTGCGCCATTGGATGGAGCCCGGCCCCTCGGCTTGCCAGCGGTGTCTGTGCGGGAGCAGGCTTCCATCCCAGCGTGACGGGTCCAGCTCAGGAGACCCGTGGGGGAATGGACTTGCTGTCACCGGCGGACACCGCGCTCCTGGACTCGCTGGACCGGCATGCCCGGCGGCGCGCGGAGGGTATCCCCACGTTGAGCGTCCTCGTCGGCCCTCAAGACCGCGCCATCCTCCTCTGGGATGAATGGCTTCACCGCAGCGGATTGAACGCCACCTCCTCGGGCAGCGAGGACCTTCGCACCGCCGTCTCCACCTGGGCCTCCGCCCTCGCCACCGAGCGCAATCTCTCTCGTGACGCGGAGAGCTACGTCGTCCTCTCCCAACGCGCCTTCTCCCCTCGCGAGCTGCACTTCGAGGGCAAGACGCCCCACGAGCGCCACGTCCTCTTCGAGCGACTGGAACCTCCCCACTCAGAGCCCGTCACCTGGGCCCTGTGCCGACAGCTTCTCGTAGCCCCTTCGCCTGCCACGCCCGGCGAACTCTCCGCCGAGGTTCGCGAAGCCATCTCCCGCGACCCGCTCCGCATCCTCCACGCCCTCCTCTGCCTCATCCCCGAGGGCCGCGCCCCCGCCCTCCAACTCCGCGTCTCCCCTTCCGACGCGCGCAGCCTGCGCACGGCGACCGCCCTCTGCTCCGCGGCTCCCATGCTCCATGTCGCCTGCGTGCTGCCCCCCGACGCCCTCGGCGAACCGCGTGGCCGCAAGGAGTCTCATGCCCTCGCCATGCTGCGTGAGGGCCTGCTCGAACTCCCAGACCCCGGCAGCGTGTCCGCGCCAGTCGCCGTGACTTCCAACACGGTGCCGCACCCTCCCGCGCCACCACCCCGCACCTCGCGCAAGACTCCGCGCGCGAAGGACGACGAAGCCGAGCCCGTCCTCCTCGAACGCTTCCGTGAAAGCGCGCAGGCCGTCCACGTCGCCCGACAGAAGGACGAAGCCCGCGCCCGCAGCAAGGCCGAGCGCTTCCTCTACAACAAGATCCTCCAGGTCCACCCCGCCACCCGGGGCCTCTTCGCCCTCAATGCCACCCTGGACCTCGGCGACGGCAGTCGCCCCCTCGAAGTGGACTTCCTCTGCCGTGAGCTCCGGCTCGCCGTGGAGATCGACGGCTACCACCACTTCCTCGACACCGAGCGCTTCCGCCGCGACAGACGCAAGGACCTCGCGCTCCAGCGCGCCGGATATTGGGTCGTCCGCTTCCTCGAGGAGGACGTGGTTCCTCGCTACGAAGAGATTCTCAAGACAATCGAAACACTGATGGCCGCCCGGCAGCAAGAAGCCGCCTCGCAGAGGACAACGCATGGACAGCGCTGACAACCGGTTGGCGGGACTCGCACTCACCTGGCTCGCTCCCCGCCCCCACCGCACCGGCACCCGAGCGGAACTCGACAAGGCCCTTCGCCCCTTCGTGGAACACCGACTCAGCCGCGCCGAGTGGAAGACTCTCCTCGACTCCGTGCTGGAGCACCTGCTCCAAGAACAGCTCGTCACCCGGAAGAACAAAGCCGGCCTGGAGCTGACCAGCGCCGGCCTCACCCGCGTCCTCCAGTTCCTGCGCCTCGAACAGCTCCCCAAGGGCCTCACCTGGAAGAAGCTCAAGGCCACGTACCTGCTCGCCAACAGCCTGGAGCTCACTCCGTCCAAGGCCGTGCTGACCCGACTCGCTGACGCCGATGGCGTGCGCGCCGCCGTACTCGGCCGGCAGTACCCCGCCGTGAGCGCGGGAGACCCTTCCCTCCCCCAGCTCCGCGACCGGCTCCTCTGGCGACAGCTCGGCGTCGACACCGAGCGCCCCTTCTCCCTCGCCGCCGTACAGGCACACCTCCTCGGCAAGCTGCTCGGCACGGAGGTGAAGGACCCTCGCAAGGCCGTGGAGCAGCTCACCGCCCGCGTCGCGGGAGCCACACGTGCCGACGCGGAAGCCGTGCGCCTGACGCTCCTGCGCAAGTGGTTCCTCCCCGAGCAGCCCGCTGTTCCCACCGTGGTGTCCACCGCGCCGACGACCTGGGACGCGAAGCCACCGGCCCCACGCACGGAGGACTTCGCCGACCACGTCCTCTCGGTGGCCCGAGCCCTGCCCACCGGCCGCTTCGGCCGCGACAAGGTGTTCATCTCCCACGTGTGGAAGGCCCTCCAGCCCGAGTGGCCCCACCGTGAGGCATTCGAGGCCGCGCTGCTGGAAGCCAACCGCACCCAGCGCCTGTCCCTGACTCGCGCCGACCTCGTCTCCGCCATGAACCCCACGGACGTCGCCGAGTCCGAGGTGCGCTCCTACGGCGCCAGCTTCCACTTCGTCGTCGTCTGATTCGCCCTTCCAGGAGCGCGCATGTCCAGCGACCCTCGACTCAAGGTGTTCCTCTCCGAGGGCGGAGAGGTCTTCAGCGGCGTCCAACAAGGCCAGTATCTCTGGCAGCCCGACCCGTTCGACGTGGAGACACTCAACGCGCCCGCGCGCCGCGCCTTCAAGCGCCTGCTGGACCGCGCGACCACCACGCCCGCTCCCGACACGGGCAAGCTCCTGCTCCTGCTCGGCGAGTCGGGCAGCGGAAAGACGCACCTCGTGCGCGCCTTCCGCAATCACGCGCACGGACAGAAGCGCGGCTTCACCGGCTACATGCCGATGACCGTGGATGCCGCGCACTACGACCGCTACATCCTCTCCAGCCTCATCGACTCACTCGACCATCCCTACGACGTGGCTCAGGGCGACGACAGCGGCCTGATGCACCTGTCCAACACCCTGATGGGACAGTGCACCAGCCTCTTCGCCCCGCTCATCGAACACGAGCAGAAGATCCTCGAAGACGATGAACTGCACGGCACCGTCCGAGCCGTCGCGGACGAACTGCTCGCGGACCCGCGCTTCCGGAACGTGGAGGTGGACCTGCTGCGCGCGCTCATCTACTTCCAGCGCAGGGACCCTCGCATCAACCGCCGCATCTTCAACTGGCTGCGGTGCGAGGAGATCTCGCCCGACGACCGGAAGGTGATTGGCGAGCTCATCCCCCGCACGTCGGACGATGGTCCCGCGCGCATGGTGGAGCACCTGGGCCGACTCATGGGCGCGCTGGGCCATGCCCTGGTGCTCTGCGTGGACCAGGTCGAGGACATCAGCGAGTTCGATCAACGCCCACAGTTCGATCAACGTCCCCAGATGGAGAACTCGTTTCGCCGGGCGATGAGCGCCCTGGCCGCCATCGCGGGCAAGGTGCCTCGGGCCGTGGTCGTCGTCTGCTGCCTCTCTGATTACTGGGAGAAGATGCGGCCCCTGCTCACGCGCTCCATGGTCGACCGCATCGAAAACGACCCGGAGCCAGTGACACTGGAGCGCACCGTCTCCGTGAGCACCGCGCGCGACATCGCGGCGCGAAGGCTCCGCTCCCTCTACGAGCAACGCGCCGTGGCGTTCGACGCCAACACGCCCACCCATCCCATTCCTCCCGAGGGCTTCGAGGAACTTGGCGGAAAGCGGGCCCGTGACGTCCTGAACGAGTGCCGCCGGTACCGCGAGCGCGCCATCGACCTGCAGCGACTCCCGGAAGCATTCCCTCTCCCCTCCACCAATAGAGTCGCGGGAGGAGACGCTGTGCAGCCGCCTCCTCGCCCCGTGAGTCTCGACATGGACCAGGCGTGGACGGACTTCCGCGCCGCCTACAAGGAGAAGCTGCCCGAGGACCCCTCCGATGTGACCGCGCTGCTCGCCTGGGCCATCGAGATGGGAAGCGAGGAGCTGAACGGCTCGCCCCGCTTCCTGGTGAAGACTCGCAATGGCGACGACCTGCTGGACGTCGGTGTCCACCCATCGGGAAACAAGCTCATCCTCGCGCTGTGTGAGCGCAGCTCGCGGGGTGGTGGCCTGGGTCGACAGATGGCGGAGGCGCTCAAGGCCGCGGCCGGCAAGACACCGGTCCTGGTGCGGACCTCCGAGTTCCCCTCCACGACAGGGACCGTGGTGGAAGAGCAACTGGGACGGCTCTTCCGCCAGGGCGGGCGCCGCGTGGTCCTCGGCGACAGCGACCTGAGAGACCTGTCGGCCCTGCGAGACTTCCGCGCCCAGCACGTGGGGCAGACAACCCTCGCGGAGTGGAGTCGCACCGCGCGTCCCGTCACGCGACTGAAGTCGATGGGTGACATTCTCGGACTGGAGCGACTCGGGCTTCCGCCTCCGCCTACGGGGCCCGCGCGGGCCACGCCAGAGGGAGAGCCCGCGAGCCGCGCCACGAAGCACACCGAAGTCCCCCAGTCGCCTGCTCCACCACGCGCCAGGACGGAGAACGGCTTCATTCCCAGGCAGACCGTGTTCTTCGATGACTCGGTGACTTCTCCTTTCGGGAGGCCGCTGCTCGACGCCGCGAGCGAAAACACCGCGCCGCCCCCTCGTTCGGAAGCCACACGTGGCGCCATGGAGGCACGCACCACGAACAAGGCCTCAGCGAGCTCGGCCAGTGCGTCCATCGCACCGCATCCCCCGAGCCAGCCTCCCGTCTCGATGGAGGATGCCACCGAAATCGCCACACGAAACATGAAGGCGGTGGGTGAGCTGTTGACCGGACACGAGTCCCGTCCGCCCACCCCCGCCGCGAAGCCTTCTGTTCCAGGAGGGCTCAAGCCGAAGCCTCGCGCCACTCCCTCTTCTGGCACTCCGGTAGCTCGGGTCACCCCCGCCTCCAGCACGACAGGTCCTCGCGTCTCGCCCACGGCAGTCCCTCCAGTGCCTCGCGAGGTGCTCACAGGCCCCCTGGGAATAGGCGCGTCCGAAGGGCTCCTCACCCAGCCCATCTCCATCGACCCCTCCGAGCTGACGCGGCACAGCGCCTTCCTCGGTGGCTCGGGCAGCGGCAAGACGACGCTCGCGCTCAACATCCTGGAGCAGCTCCTGCTGCGCGGCATCCCCGTCATCCTCGTGGACAGGAAGGGCGACCTCGCCACCTATGCCCGCCCCGAGTCCTGGAACGAGCCACTGGAAGATGTCGTGCTCCAGGAGCGGCGCCGGCTGCTGCGCGAGCGCGTGGACGTGGCGCTGTACACGCCGGGGCGCTCGGATGGCAGGCCCCTGGCCATTCCCATCGTCCCTCACGGCATGGAGACACTGCCCGCCGAGGAACGTGAGCAGGGCGTCCAGCAAGCGGCGGATGCCATCGCTGGGATGCTCGACTATCGAACCAGCCCCAATGACAAAGCCGCGAAGGCCCTGCTCGCCCAGGCCCTCCGCCTGCTGCTGGGTCAGTCGTTCGGCAAGGAAGTCACCCTCGAACTCATCCAGCAGTTCGTCACCTCTCAGGACCCCGCGCTCCTGGAGGCTACGGATGGGATTCCCCAGAAGACCTTCGCGAAGCTCGCCCAGGACCTCAGCGTGCTGCGCATCAACCTGCGCTCGCTGCTGACGTCCGGAGGCGAGCGGCTCGACCTGGATGAACTGCTCGGACGCGGCGTGCACGGCATTCCCGGGCGCACGCGACTGAGCATCATCAGCACGAAGTTCCTGGGGGACAATCCGCGCGTCCTCTTCTGGGTCTCCCAACTCCTGCTGGAGACCCACCGCTGGGCCAGTCAGCACCCCTCGCCCCAGCTTCAGGCCGTGCTCCTCTTCGACGAGGCGGACCTGTACCTGCCCGCGACGAGCAAGCCCGCGACCAAGGAGCCCATGGAGAGCCTGCTCAAGCGAGCGCGCTCGGCGGGCGTGGGCATCATGCTCGCCACGCAGAGCCCCGGAGACCTCGACTACAAGTGCCGGGAGAACGTGCGCACCTGGTGCGTGGGGCGGGTGAAGGAAGACAACGCCATCCGGAAGGTCAAACCCATGTTCACCGAGGCCCGCGTGGATGCCGAAGCCAGGCTCCCCGGGCAGAAGCCGGGGCAGTTCCATGTGCTGCGCGAAGGCAAGGTGCAGCAGCTCAAGGCCGACCGCTCCGTCATGCGCACCGACCAGCTCTCCGAGGACGAGATTCTCCGGTTCGCGCGCCAGACACGCGAGCAGCAGGCCACGCCAGGTCCATCCAGGCCCACGGGGACGGACTGAAGTCCCGCGAAGGACTCTCGACTTCCTGCTAGGAAGCGCCCCGGAATGAGCACCCGGCCGCTTCCACCTCCGCTGGACCGAGCACGCTTCGACGCGCTCGTGGCCCAGGGCTTCAATCAGGTCCCCGTGGTCCGACGGTTGGAGTCCGGCGCCCTGCGCCCCGTGGACCTGCTGCGCGCCCTTCCCTCCGGACATCGGTTCCTGCTGGAGAGCACCCGGGTCAGCGAGGAGGGGCGCTATTCCTTCCTGGGCTCGCGGCCGTTCCTCCGCTTCTCCGCCAAGGGCGACCAGTGCTTCATCAACGACGAGCCCCAGGCGGGCGCGCCACTGGACACCCTCCGCGCGCTGTTCAAGCAGTGGCGGGGTGTGAGCCTTCCCGGCCTGCCCCTCTTCCTCGGCGGCGCGGTGGGCTTCTTCGCCTACGAGGCCAGTCACTACTTCGAGAAGCTCCCGCGACATCCCCACGATGACCTGAAGGTGCCGGACATCGCCTTGTCCTTCGTGGACACCTTCCTCGCGGTGGACCACCTCGAAGGACACCTGCTCGCCATCGCCACGGGCTCCGACTGGGTGGACTGCGCGCGACGACTGGACGCACTCGAAGCCCACGTGCATCGAGCCGTCCCCACCGCGCCCCCTTCACCACCGAGCACCTCCACCGTGGAGCCTCGCTCCAACTTCACGCAGCAGGGCTACCTGGACGCGGTGGAGCGCGTGCGCGAGTACATCCGCGCCGGGGACACGTATCAGGTCAACCTCTCGCAGCGCCTGGAGGTCGACTTCCCCGGCGACCCGCTCGCGCTCTACGAGACGCTGTCCGCCACGAACCCGGTCCACTTCGCCAGCTACCTCGAAGGCGACGGCTTCCACGTCGTGAGCGCGTCACCCGAGCGACTGGTCCGCGTGGAGCAGGGCCGCGCCATCACCCGCCCCATCGCCGGCACCCGGCGCAGAGGCACACCCGAGGAGGACGCTCGCTTCGTCCAGGAGCTGCGCACCAGCGAGAAGGAGCTCGCCGAGCACGCGATGCTCGTGGACCTGGAGCGCAATGACCTGGGCCGCGTCTGCGCCTACGGCTCCGTCGAAGTGACGAAGCTGATGGAGATCGTCGAGTACGCCCACGTCCTCCACATCGAGTCCGAGGTGACGGGCCAGCTCGCCCCGGGCATCGAGCCGCTCGACGTGGTGGGCGCGCTGTTCCCCGGTGGGACGATTACCGGCGTGCCGAAGATTCGCACCATGCAGCTCATCACCGAGCTGGAGCCTCACGCGCGGGGCCTCTACACAGGCTCGCTCGGCTACGTGTCCTTCACCGGCGACCTGGACCTGAACATCGTCATCCGCACGCTGCTCGTGAAGGACGGCCGAGCCTATGCACAGGTGGGGGGTGGCATCGTCCACGACTCGCAGCCGCGCCAGGAATACAAGGAGACGCTCAACAAGGCGCGCTCACAGCTCCTCGCCCTCTCCGCGACTCGAGGCGCGCGATGATTCTCCTCATCGACAACTTCGACTCGTTCACCTTCAACCTCGTCCAGGCGCTCGGAGCCCAGGGCGCGCGATTGAAGGTGGTGCGCAACGACGCCATCACCGTGGCCGACATCGAGTCGCTCCAGCCCGAGCGCATCGTCATCTCTCCGGGCCCGGGCACTCCCGAGGACGCGGGCATCTCCCTGGACGTCATCCGCGCGTTCGGTGGGCGCGTGCCGTTGCTCGGCGTCTGTCTGGGACACCAGTGTCTCGGGCAGGTGTTCGGCGCGAAAGTCGTGCGCGCTCCCGTGCCCGTCCACGGCAAGACGGCGGAGGTCGAGCACGCGGAGCAGGGCGTCTTTCACGGGCTCCCCCGCCCCTTCACCGCCGCGCGCTACCACTCGCTCGTGGTGGAGCGAGAGGGTCTCCCGGACTGCCTGGAGGTGACGGCCTGGCATGAAGGGCTCATCATGGGCATGCGTCACCGCACCCTGCCCGGGCTGGAGGGCGTGCAGTTCCATCCCGAGTCCTTCCTCACGACGCACGGCCCGCGGCTGCTCGCCAACTTCCTGGCGGCTCGACGCTAAGGCACGACGGAGCCCGCACGCATGTCCTCCACGGTGGCGGTGAATGGCGAGGTGAGGCGCTGGGAAGACCTGCCCCTGCACGACTTCGCGCAGGGCTTCTTCTTCGGCGCGGGCTTCTTCACCACCTTCCGCATCGACGACGGTGTCCCGCTCTTTCTCGCCCGGCATCTGAAGCGCCTCGCCGCGAGCGTCGCGTCCTTCCCCGAAACCGTCCGCGCGCCACCGTCCGAGCTGCTCCACCCCGACGCCGTGCGGGAAGTCCTCCGTCGATGCCTGGAGTCAGACTCCGCGCTCGGTCCGCGCTACACCGGCATCGGCAAGCTGACCGCGAGCGATGGCCGGCTCCTGCTCACCTTCCGGGCTCCCTCGCCGGACGCCGAGCGACTCCAGCGCGAAGGTCGCGCCGTGGACACCGTGGAGGCCGGTGCCTACCGCCACGGTGAGCCCATGCCGAACCACAAGGGCCTCTCATACTTCCGCCAGTACTCGCTCATGCAGCGGCTCCCAGTGCTGGCCAATGACCTGGGGCACGCGTGCGAGCTGCCCACCGCGAACCTCTTCGTGCTCCTGGACGGCGCGCTCGTCACGCCTCCACTGGATGCACCATGCCTGCCCGGCATCATCCGCGAGGTGCTCCTGGACGCGGGGCACCTCGACGACCTGCCCGTCGTGGAGCGCGCGCTCCCGCTCGCGCGCCTCTCCGAGGCTCGGGCCTGCGTCTTCACCAACTCCGCGGTGCTGGCCACCGGTGTGTCGAGCCTGCTGGGCCGCGCCCTCCCCGACAGCCTGTCACTGGCGGCGCGAATCCGGGAGCACGTCCTGGCCATGGCGTCGCGCGAGGGTTGAGGCAGACTGAGCGGCCATGAGCCGTTCCCTCGTCGTCGTTCACCGCTGGGCAGGACGTCCGAACACCGACTTCTATCCCTGGCTCGAGGAACGACTGCGTCAGCCCCCGGCGCCCTTCGACTCCATCGTCACGCTCGACATGCCCGAGCCGGCCGCGCCCACCATCGAAGGCTGGGGGTCCGCGCTCACGCAATCCCTGGGGCCGGTGCCTCCACCGTCCACGGTGTTCCTGGGCCACAGCGTGGGCTGTCAGACCATCCTCCGCTACCTCGCCGCGATGCCCGAGGGACACCGCGTGGAAGGCGCCGTCCTCGTCGCGGGCTGGTTCGAGGTGGACAAGACGTGGGGCTCGCTGCGGCCCTGGCTCGACACGCCCATCGACTTCGCTCGCGTCCGCGCGGCGATGGGCCACTGCGTCGTGGTCCTCTCGGACGGAGACCCGTTCACCTCCGACTGGCGCCGCAACCGTCAGCTCTGGGAGGAGCGACTCGGCGCGGAGGTCCTCGTCGTCCCGGGTGGCCGTCACTTCAACAACCCGCGCGAGCCCGCGGTGCTGGAGGCGCTGCTGTCACGCTTCGGCACGCGCCCCACGCCGTAGGCACTCAGGCCACCTCGGGCGACTCCGGACGAAAGCCCAACCCCTCGGAGACTTCCTCGTCCCGCAGCGCTCGCCACGTGCTCTCGGCCACGCCCAGCACCACGGTGCCCACGGCCTCGCGGTGCAGCGCGAGCACCGGATGTCCCACGGCCGCCAGCATCCGCTTCACCTGGTGGTGCCTCCCTTCCGTCAGCGTCAGCTCCACCACGTCGGGCTCGAGCAGCCGAGCCTCCGCCGGACGCGTGAGCCCATCCTCCAGCTCCACGCCCTCTCGCAACCGCTGGAGCGCCGCCGCCCCGGGCCGCCCCGACACGCGCGCGACATAACGCTTGGGCAGGTGCGTCTCGGGCGCCGTACCATGCCGCACGAACCGCTCGTCGTTCGTGAAGAACAACAGGCCCGTGGTGTCCCGGTCCAACCGCCCCACCGCGTACCACTCGAAGCCTCGCAGGGACTCGGGCAGCACCGCGCGCAGCCGCTCGAACACCGTGCCCACGCCCTCCGGGTCCGAGCCATGCACCACCGGCCCCGCGGGCTTGTGAAACATCAACACCCGCGTCGACGCCGCGAGCGAGCACTCCCGCCCATCCACGCGCACCACCCCACCGGGCCGCACCGGCGCGAAGGGCTCCAGCTCCACGCGTCCGTCCACCTCCACCCGTCCAGCGCGAATGGCCGCCTCCGCCTCGACCCGGGGCAGCACCCCGGCGCGCCCCAGCGCCCGCGTCAGCCAGTCCGAGCGCCCGTCCTCCGACGCCTCCGCCCCCCTGCGCCGCGCCGCCTCCAGCCACCGGGGCGTCTTGCTCCTTCGCGCCATCCTCTCGCCTCCTCCCTTCGTCACCCCGACATCCCATGTCCACCTTGGAGAACCAACGAGCACCTTCTCCCGAGGGAGAGGCAGCGGACAGGCGCACGTCACGGCACCGCCATTTGACTCCACCCGGGCGCCTCTGCCATTGCGCCGCCGTGGCCGTCCCTCCCGAAATCGCCGCTTCGCTTCAACATTTCCCGCCGCCCCCGGGGCCTTCCGTCGCCTTCACGCTGCGACTGGCCGAAGCGCTGCACCGCTACGGCACCCCCGCGCACCGGCTGGAGGGGCTGATGCAGCGCGTGTCGGAGCGGCTGGGCCTGGAGGGCCGCTTCTTCTCCACCCCCACGTCCCTCTTCGCGTCCTTCGGGCCTCCTGAAGCACTGCGCACCAGCCTCATCCGCGTGGAGCCTGGGGACATGGACCTGGAGCGGCTCACGCTGCTGGACGTGCTCGCCGACGACGTCATCCAGGCACGCCTCACGCCCGCCGAGGGCGCCCTGCGCGTGGAGGCCATCCTCGCGCGTCCGCAGCGCTTCGGGCCGGTGCTCCAGGTCCTCTGCTGGGCACTGGCCGGCGGGGCTGGCGCTCGACTCTTCGGCGGTGGGCTGAAGGAGATGGCGGTGGCGACGGTGAGCAGCCTGCTCATCGGCCTGTTGAGCGTGGTGACGCAGCGACAGCCCTCCACCGCGCGAGTGCTGGAGCCAGTCGCCGCCATCCTCTCCTCGGCGCTCGCCGTGCTCGCCGCGAGCGTCATCGGCCCGCTATCGATTCAGATCGCCACGCTGGCGGGGCTCATCGTCCTCTTGCCCGGCCTGACGCTGACGGTGGCCCTCAACGAGCTGGCCACGCGCCACCTCATCTCCGGCACCTCGCGACTCACGGGCGCGGCGGTGGTGTTCCTCCAGCTCGGCTTCGGCGTCGCGCTGGGCAGCCGACTGTCCGAGCTGCTTCCACCACCTGTCGCGCCGACGGTCGCCGCGCTGCCCGCATGGACGCAGGCCGCAGCCCTGGCCGTGGCGGGCGTGGCCATTGGTGTGCTGTTCCGCGCGCGCCCTCGCGACTGGGGCTGGATTGCCGCCGCGGGCACCTTCGCCTTCACCGGCGCGCGACTGGGCTCGGAGTTCCTGGGGCCGCAGCTCGGCGCCTTCGTGGGCGCGCTGCTCCTGGGCATCGGCGGCAACGCGCTGGCGCGACTGAGGAACAAGCCCTCCGTCACCATCGTCGTGCCGGGACTGATGTTGCTCGTGCCCGGCAGCGTGGGCTTCCGCAGCCTGTCCTCGCTGCTGGAGCGGGACGTGGTGGCGGGAGTCGACACGGCCTTCAACATGCTGATGGTGGCCGTGGCGCTGGTGGCGGGCCTCTTGTCCGCCAACGCGCTCGTCCCGCCGCGCAAGGTGCTGTGAAGCCTCAGCCCAGGCGCGTGAAGTAGATGGCCGCGAGCGACAGCAGGAAGTACGGCACCAGGCCGCCCGCGCCCGCGTAGTCCTTGGCCATGCGCTGACCGAAGAACAGGCCCACCAGCGACACCGCCGACACCAGCGCGCCCCAGAAGGCCAGGGTCGCGCTGCCCGTGGCGACGAGCGCCACCAGTCCGGCGGCACTGAGCGCGCCCGCGGCCAGCTCCATCAGGGTGATGACACCGAGCATCAACGGGACGACACCCCGCAGGGGGCTCTTGGCGAAGTGACCGGTGAGCCAACCCAGGTTGCCCTTCCAGTCGATGACCTTGTCGAGCCCGGACTGGAGGAACAGGATGGCGAGGAAGGCGGAGCACAGCGCCTGGAGCAGCCACGCGGTGAACTGAGTCGATTCGAAAGCCGGCATGGCGCGGCACTCTAGCCGCCTGGGGCCCGGGCCCAAGTCTTCTCCGCTGGAGACCGGGCGGGCAGCCATGGGGGCCGCTCCCCCCTTCCCTCCTGGGGAACCCGCCCTAACTTCACGGGTATGGCATCCGAGCAGACCGCCCGGCGCGTCTTCACCGGTCTCATCCTGCTGTCCATCGTGCTGCTGGCGCTGGTCATCCAGCCCTTCGCCAAGGGCATCTTCCTGGCCGCGGTGCTGGCCGGAGCCCTCTACGGCATCCACAGCCGGCTGACGCGCAAGCTGCGCGGGCGCAAGAACATCTCCGCCGGACTCATCTGTACGATGGTCGTCCTCGCGCTGCTGCTGCCCCTGGGAGGGCTCACGGCCTTCGTGGTCGCCGAGGTGTCGTCAGGTGCGCAGTTCGTCACCAAGACGGTGCAGCAGGAGGGCGTGGAAGGCCTGGTGCAGAAGCTGCCGGGGCCGGTCCGCAAGGGCGTGGAGCGCCTGATGGAGCGGCTCCCCCTGGAGGAAGCGCAACTGGACGAGAAGCTCCAGGAGCAGGTGAGCAGCCAGGGCGGAACGGCCGCGCGCGCGGTGACGGGAGCGGTGGCGGCCACGGGCTCCATCGCCTTCCAGACGGTGATGATGCTCATCGCCCTCTTCTTCCTCCTCACGGACGGGCGAGAGCTGGTGCAGTGGATAGAGAGCGTGTCCCCGCTCAGACGCGGCGAGACGCTGGAAATCATGCGCGAGTTCCGCAGCGTGTCGGGCGCGGTGCTGCTGTCGTCGCTCGCCACCGCGGGCGTGCAGGCCTTCGCGGCGCTCATCGGCTTCCTGCTCGCGGGAGTGCCCGCGCCCCTGTTCTTCGCGGGCGTCGCCTTCTTCCTCGCACTCATCCCCGCCGTGGGCGCCGCCCTCGTCGTGCTGGTGGCCGCGGCGTTGATGTTCTTCAGCGGACACCCCTGGGCCGCGCTGTTCCTGGCCATCTGGGGCACGGTGGTGGTGGGCCTGGTGGACAACATCGTCAAACCACTGCTCGCCAAGCGCGGCATGCACCAGCACGGGGCCATCGTCTTCTTCTCGCTGCTCGGCGGCCTGGCGGCGTTCGGCACGGTGGGCCTGCTGTTGGGCCCGCTCATCGTCGCCTTCTTCCTGGCCCTGGTCCGCATCCACGAGCGCGACTACGGCCGCAACCACCCAGGCCCCGACAGCCCGACGACGCCCGGCCCCAGCGATGGGCGCGGTCCAGACGCTGCACTGTCGACGAAGACCTCGAGCCCGGAAGGCGCGCTCACGTCGACGGTCCGCGAAAGTCACTGAGGCACCCGCGCCCCTGCCTCCCGCCTGAAGCAGGAGCCAGGAGCGCGGTGCCAGGGTTACATCAGAACGACGCGCCGCTCGCGCGCCGACCCGGCGAGGTCGACAGGCTGGACAGGCTGGTGTGCAGCACGAACGTCGCGCTCGAGCCCACGTCCGGGCTGCGGTTCGCGGAGACGCCGTCGGTGCCCGCCATGGAGGAAGACAACGTCGCCGTGTCCACCACCGTGCCGGACGCGTTCTTCACCGTCACGGTGTCACCGCTGTTCGACAGGCCCAGCGTGCCCGTGGTCGCGGCCACCGCACCCGGCGTGCCCGAGGGGATTCCCGCCGCGCCGCCGAACACCACCAGCACGCCGCCCGCGGGCACCGAGGTGCCGCTGGGGAACGTGTGCCGCACGCTGGCGGAGTCGGACACCGTCCACCCCGCCACGCTCAGCGCCGCCGTGCCCGTGTTCACCAGCTCCACGAACTCGCCATTCACATCGGAGCCGGCCTCGTTCACCAGCACCTCGTTGATGATGAGGGTGCCCGTGCCGCCACCGCCGCCCGTGGTAATCGAGAACGTCGCATTGCTGGTATCCGTGATGCTGGCGTCGGACGTGTCCGTCACGCGCACCCGCGCGGTGGTGCTCGCGGTGGCCGGCAGCGTCCACGACAGGCTCCCCGCCGAGGCGGGCGTGCTCGACGACAGCGTCGTCCAGGTGCTGCCGTTCAGCGTGTACTCCACCCGCACGTTCGTCACGTTCGACGACGTCCACGCAATCGTCCGCGCGCTGCTCGTCGTCCAGCTCTCACCACCGTTGGGCGACGTCACCGTCACGCTGGACGCCACCGCGTCCCCGGGAACGAGGAAGTCCTTGATGATGCCCATGTGCTGCATGCCGGTCGCGCCGCTGTCGCCCGCGAGCGCGGGGGACAGGTCGCCGATGGGCGAGTATACCCGCGTGTCCACGACGAGGCCGTTGGCGAACGAGCTGCTCCCGATGACGACCGACGTCTGGTACTGCCGCAAATCACTGTCCACCAGCACGTGGTCATAGGGGCTGTTGCGGCCCGCGTTCGTGTTGGTGTTGCCATTGCGGTCCGCCGGGTAGGGGCTGGCCGTGGAGACCACCTGCGAGAAGGTGCTGAAGCTCGCCTCGGAGCGGCTGCTGGTGTTGAAGTCGCCGCCGATGACCAGGTAGTCCCCCGTGGGGATGTTGGCCTGGATGCGGCTGACCAGGCTGGCCGCCTCCGTGTTGCGCGTGCTGGCGTTCGACGTCAGCAGGTGCACGCTCACCGCCCACAAGTCCCTGGGCCCCGGGATGTCGATGCGCGCCCAGGCGAAGTCGCGGTTGGTGACCTGCGGGTCATCCCACTCGCCCGAGGCGATGATGGGGTAGCGGCTGATGATGCCGTTGGGAATCTGCGCGCCGGCCTCGCGGTAGTACGAGAAGCCCGCGCCGAACGCCGTGTTCACGAAGCTCCGGATGTCCGCGGCGGAGTCCGTCAGGTAGTTGAACTCCTGAATCATCACGATGTCGGCGTCCGTGCCCTGGAAGATGCGGATGCCGTGGCCCGGGTCATAGTCCTGCCCGTTGCCACTGGAGATGTTCGCCGCCATGAGCCGGATGCGCACGTTGGCCAGCGAGTCCTGGCGCTCACCGAGCGAGGACTCCCCGGTGGTGGGCTCCACGCCCTCGCCACCGCAAGCTGCGAGTCCCAGGAAGAGCGCCACGAGCCATTGGCGCCACGACGACAGCACACGCGTTGGTACGGCGAGGTTGTTTCGCACGAAGTCCGGTCCTGCTCCCAGACGGGAGCTGTTGAGGTCGGCAACGACTGCTGAACGGGTGGTCCAGGCAATCCGCACCCAAATCCACAGCCTCAACTTATCCGGATGTCGCGCAAGGAAGGCGCGTGAAACACGATTGAAACATGACGCGGCATCGCCCTACAGGGATGCGGCAGTGGACAGGGCGACGAACACGTAGCGCAGGCCCTTGCCCAGCGTGACGAACACGACGAAAGGCAGGGGCTTCACGCCCACCACGCCTCCGGCGATGACGAACGCGTCACCGATGATGGGGACCCACGACATCACCAACGCGGGCGCGCCCCAGGTGCGAAGCCGCGCTTCGACCTTCTGCATGCGCGGGCCCTCGCTGGCGCGCCGCCGTGCATACCAGCGACCCAGCGGACCGCCTCCGCCGCGCGCCACCCACAGACCCAGCACGTAGAGCGACAGCGCGCCCAGCACGTTGCCCACGGTCGCCACGGCCGTGGCCAGCATCGGCGGCGTGCCGCCATAGATGAGCGCGGCGAGCAGCGCCTCGGACGGCACCGGCACCACGGAACCCGCCAGCATCGCGACGAGGAAGAGACCTGGGAGCCCCCAGGTGGAGAGAATGGCTGCGTCGGGCATGGTGGTGGGTGCGAGCGGCCCCAGCAGTGTGCCACGCGCCTGGAAGCGGACGCGCGAAAACCTCGAAGCCGCCTGCTCCCACCTCGCGTGCGAGCGCTCGATGCACCACGAGGCTCGCGGCCCCCCCGCATGAACTGCGCGGGCATGCCGCGGTGCGCAGACCTTGCGCGCGACGAGCGCCCACGCCACGCATGCCGAGGGGACACGGGCCGCGGCGCACCCCTTGCTATGGGCCGGGGGACCTCACTCCACCGCGAAGGACCTCCGCGTCATGAGCAGCAGCGACCTCCCCGCCCCGGGCCTGAGCAACGACCTCCGCATCGTTCCCGTGGAGATTGCCCCCGAGACGTTCTGGGTGGGCAAGCGAGAGCCCGGGAACATCTTCTACGCCAACCCCTACCTCCGACGGTTCCGAGGCACGGACACGAAGACGCAGCGGGCGTCGGAGTTCAACCTCCTCATCGACCCGGGCTCCAGCAGCGACTTCTCCACCATCCACACCAAGGTGACGTCGCTCATCGGTGGCATGGAGCGGCTGTCGGCCCTGTTCATCAACCACCAGGACCCGGACGTGGGCTCGTCCGCGAGCATCATCTCCGCGCGGTATGCGCCTCGTGCGGGCCTCTTGTGCTCGGAGGACACCTGGCGGCTCATCGTCCACCAGAACCTGCCGCGCAACCGCTTCATCCCCACGGAGAAGTTCGCGCAGGGACTGAGCGTGCCCACCGGGCACAAGCTGTTGCCGGTGCCCTCGCCCTTCTGCCACTTCCGGGGCGCGGTGATGCTCTATGACCCGCAGACGCGGGTGCTCTTCACGGGTGACTTGTTCGGCGGCCTCACCGACGCCAACGCGAAGGGCCTGTGGGCGGACGAGTCCGACTGGTCGGGCATCCGCGCGTTCCATCAAATCTACATGCCGGTGAACGCCGCCCTGGCCCGCGTGGTGGCCACCATCCGCAAGCTCACGCCGGCGGTGGAGATCATCGCGCCGCAGCACGGCCGCGTCATCCGAGGCCCGCTGGTGCAGCAGTTCCTGGAGCGCATGGAGAAGCTCCAGGTGGGGCTGGACATCATGGACGAGGCGCAGGACCGCACGCATCTCCAGGCGTGGAACTCGGTGGTGGACCGGGTGCTGGCGCTGGCGCGGGGCTACCTGGGCGACTCGGTGGACGTGAAGCTCGGGGCCAGCGAGGACCTGTCGGACACGTCGACGTTCGACGGGAATCGACTGGTCGTGAACCGGCTGGGCAAGTGGACCGTGGAGCACGTGGTGGACGTGTTGTGCAAAGGCGAGCCGCCAGAAATCGCGGGGCCCATCATGGTGGAGGCCACCAGCGCCGCCGCCGAGTACAACCTGCCCACGCCACACCTGGACATCGAAGGCGCGGGAGCGCCGTCGCACATCTCGCTGTTGGACCCCTGAGCCAAGAGCACGGGGCCAACGGACACCGAGGGAGGCGCGGTGGGCTCGACGGAAGAAGACTCCGGAGGCGTGGTGTACCTCGGAGGGATGTCCCTGGAACCCGCGGCGGTGGTGGCGCGGACACCGACTCCCGCGCCCGTGACGCCCCCGCCTCCCGTGTCGCTGGCGGAGACGCTGCGCGCGGTGACGCCCATGTCACCGCACGGGACGTGGCTGCAAGGCATCCCCACGCCCGCGCCTGCTCCGGCCGCGACGGTGCGCGGACTGGTGCCAGGACAGCTCGTGGGCGAGCGCTACCGGGTGGAGCGCTGGCTCGGCGCCGGAGGCAGCTCCACGGTGTACGAGGCGGAGGACCTGCGCCAGGGCCAGCGGGTGGCGCTCAAGGTGCTTGCGACACCGCATGCGGAGCCGTCGACGGTGGCGCGCTTCCGTCAGGAGGTGGAGCACGCGCGGGCGCTGGAGCACGTGAACATCCTGCGCGTCTTCGACGTGGGCCTGGATGGAGACCGGCACTTCCTCACCGTGGAGCTCCTCGACGGCATGGACCTGCGCCAGCGGATGCTGGAGCGACGGCCCACGCTCGCGGAGACGTTGCGCTGGCTCACGCACGCGGCCGTCGCGCTGGAGCACGCGCATGGCCGGGGGGTGCTGCACCGGGACGTGAAGCCCGCCAACCTCTTCATCACCCGTGCGGGCGTGCTGAAGCTGATGGACTTCGGCCTCGCCAAGAGCACCCATGTGGTGGGGACGACGGCGCAGGGCACGGTGCTCGGAACACCGGAGTACATGGCGCCCGAGCAGGTGATGGGCAGTCCTCCGCTGTCGCCCACCACGGACCTGTACGCGCTGGGCGTGGTGGCCTACGAGCTGTGCACGGGACAGCTCCCCTTCCGTCACACCGAGCCCGTGCCGTTGATGTTCCTGCACGTGCAACAGGCCCCGGTGCCGCCGACCACGTTGCGCCCGAGCCTGCCCGGCCCGTTCGAGCGCGTGGTGCTGAAGCTCCTGGAGAAGCGGCCCGAGGACCGCTACGCCAGCGCGGGTGAGCTGCGCTCCGCGCTGGCGAAGCTGTGGCCCTGGGCGCTCAAGGAGTCGGCTTGAGCGCGACGGTGACGAGTCGCAGTCCCAACTGGGGCCAGCGGGACGTGCGCGGGGTGAGGTCCGGTTGCTGGCACAGCGTGAGGACGCGGCCTCCGCCAGGGTGGAAGAAGTAGAGCGAGCGCGCGGCCTTGAACTCGCCGGGGAGCGCGGCATCCCGCTCGGGCCAGACGCGGCGGGTCGCCCACCAGGACTGAACCACGGGCCGATCGCGCAGGTGGTAGTGGACCTCCACCACCACCGCGCTCACCTCCTCCGAGCCCCACTCCAGCATGAGGCTTGAACCCGGGATGCGTCGCTCGTCGAGCAGGTGCAGGGGGCGAGGCCCCGCGTAGGCGGTGGCGTCCACCTTGGCGCCACGCAACGAGCCGAGGAAGTCCAGCTCCAGGCGCGTCGTGCCGGGCTGCACCTGGAAGCGGAAGGCCATGCGGCCCGTGCCCACGTGCTGGCCGCCGAAGTACGTCCCCACGTTGGCCACCCGGACGAGGACGGGCTCGCCCGAGCGGAACTGGTCCACGTCCGCCGGCGCGGCCAGTTGGGGCGCGGACGCAGGAAGCTCCACGCGCTTCCAGCCCGGAGTCGGGTCCTCATGCGACCAGCACGCCACGGGCGCCGCCTGCGTCAGCCACAGCGCGCCCATCCAGGAGAGCAGGGGCCCCATGTCACGAACTCCGGGGAGTGGCCGGGGTCGACCGCGCCGAGAGCCACGCGGTGCCGAGCATCAGCGCACCGGCCGCGGCGAGCCCCGCCACGCGCAGGGAGCCGTCGAGGTGGGCGGTGTCATAGAGGAGCGTCTTGCCCACGGAGATGGCGACGAAGCAGAAGCCCGCGTCGCGAATCACGGGAGCGCCCCGCTTGCGGCCCAGGAACACGAGCACCACGCCGATGACGAGCCAGCCCAGCGTGAGCACGAGCCGACGCGCGATGTGGTCCTCCGCGACGCCCAGGGTGAGGAAGTGGAAGTAGAAGGTCCACGACGTGGCGATGGTCGCGGCGGTGAGGCCGAACCAGACGAGCACGTCACGGATTCGCTCCAGTTGCGTGTCACCGCGACGCAGCGAGCGCGGCAACATGATGACGGACGCGATGAACGTCAGCGCGAGTCCCACGAGCAACAAGGGTTGCTTCGTCGCCGCGTACCACAGGCCTCCTGTCACGGAGGTGGCGAGCACTGCGATGGGGAAGATCAGCAGTCCTCCGCGAGGAACCGCCAGGAAGCCCAGGGCCAGCGTCGCGACCGCCGCCAGAATGAGGAGCGCCTCCACGGGCATGTGGAGGTCCCGCCAGAGGAACACCGCGGCCAGGGCCAGCAATGCGCCGCCGAGCCCACCCAATACCTTCACGTCCCACTTCGCCATCATCTCCGTCATCGCCAATCCTCCACCGCCAACCCGTGGCGTGTGGGGAGGCTCCGATTGCATCGGACCTGCCAACCGCTGACGCACGGCATCACGCACGTTTGCGCGGTGGGGCGGGCTCACGGTGTGCAGCGCGCGGCACACCGTGGGGAGGCCGCTGCACAGCGCGCACGAGCGCTACCGGCTCACGGCTCTTTCCCTGAACTGAGTCTGCCCCAGTTCGGTGGCCCTCTTGCGCTTCGGTTTCATGGTTGTTGGACCCACCACGTCGTTCAAGTCCAGACGGGCTGGCAGTACCTTGAGTCTGCCTTTGCGCGAACCCCTCTCGCGCGGCGCTCGGAGATTCCTGCCCATGCCCCATCCCTCTGGGAGCGTTGTCCTATTCACGAATGGCGAGACCTCCTGCGAATTCTTCCAAGACTTGGGGAGGGACACGCTGCTGTTGCCCGCGCTGAAGGTCCCGTTGCGACCGGGGGCCTTCGCCTCGATGGGCCTGCGGGTGGACGATGCGCGTTGACGCTCTGCTCTGGGTCGTGGCGTTGCTGACCGCGGGATGCTCCTCGGTGACGCAGGTTCCCGGGCGTGGCGAAACGCTGAGCTACACACCCCGACAGTGGCGACACGCGACTCCACGAGCTGACGCGACGCGCGCGGGACCTGGCACAACCACGGGCGCCGTCGGGGGCGAAAGGCAAAGCGCTGAACGAACGCATCAAGCCCTCCTCGACTCCATCAACGAGGCGAAGGGCTCGCTGAAAGGAGTCGAGTCCGCGTTGTCCAAGATGGTGACGCGTCGGCCTGGCTTCGATGGCCGGAGCATCAACGGCGAGGTGTTCACGCGCTTTCTCCATCATGGCGACAAGCAGGCGACGTGGATTCGCGGCGCGCTCGAGAGTACGACCGGACTGACGGAAGTGGCCTCGGAGGTGGGGGATCCGGCCATGGAGCTGGGGATTCTTCGCATGACGGGGCCCAAGCTCCAGGCCGCGATGTTCGGGACGCTGCTGCTGGCAACCTGGGGCGACTTCCTTCAGCTCTCCGACGCCTTGCTCCGAGAGTGTTTCATGTGCGGCATCGAGAAGCAGTTCGTGGACCTCAACCGCGTTCGGGGCTTGATGGAGACCGCGCTGGCGGACCTCGCCTCCCAGGACCCTGACCGTGTCGAGGCGGCGGCCCTCGGGATGCCCGAACTGATGGGGACATTGACCCGGGAGTTCAACACGCTTCGTTCGGATGGACTGTCGGCCATAGAGGATGGAGGCAAGGTCCTGGTGGCCATGCAGGTGTTGGAGATGGTCACCCTGATCTCCTCGCTGAAGATGTCGCTGCCACGGCTGCCCCCGGCCACACCTGCGACGCTCGGCGTGGGCCTCACGATGAGTTCGGGGGGAGTCATGGCGGGCTCGCGAATCGTCGTCTCCGCTGAGTGGGTGGAGATGATGCGAAGGCTCGTGCAGGCGGGCGTCATCTCCGTTCCGGCAGTGAGCGCGGCCGTCCGCATCCACGGCGGTCAGGTCATGATGGCGCAGGCCCACCAAGGCCTACCCAAGGGTGTGCGCGACGCGCTGGGGGACAGTCCCGAGGTGCGCGGCATGCAGGTGACGGGCAGAGCGGGAGCGGGCATGTCCGAGGCTCCGAAGCACCACGTCATGCCCAAGGAGCATCGCGAGTGGTTCGAGCAGCGCGGCTTCAAGGGTGACCTGGACATCGACCAGTTCTGTGTTCGACTGGAACGGGCCCACCACGAGGCGATTCACGGCGGGGGGAACTGGAAGCTGGGGCGCATATGGCCCGACGAATGGAACAGGAGGATCATGCGCACCCTGAATGATGCGGAGTTGTCGGCAGGGCAGAAGTTGACGCGCAATGAGGTGCTGAGCATCGTCGCGGAGAACATGAGGCTCTACGACATTCCGATGAAGTTCACCAAGGGGCGCAGCCGATGACCGACGGACGTTCATGGCAGGGGGATTGGAAGGCCCGCCTCTATGAACGGGTCCGCGAGCGTGGCTTCGACTCGCTGACCGCCTTCGCGGATGCACGTCCTGCTGTCCCGCTGTACGCCCTGGCCGAAGAGCTTGGCAAGGATGACGTCGCAGGGGTGCAGGTGTTGACCGGGTTGCGCACTGAAGCGGAACGACGGAAGCAAGTCACACGACTTGTTCGAGACTTGCTCGCGCGGGAGTTGGCAGCAGGCCTTCCCAACGGGTGGCCAGCCGAACTTGATGATGTGACCCGCTTCCAGGTCGCCAAGGCGCTTGGCCTCTGGTCGGGCTCCACTCCAGAAGCCTATTCGGAGCGCACTCGACAGGTGATTGTCGCGCTCCGCGCGAATCCGCCCCCCGCGAGCTGGCGCCCGCTCGGCCCTGACGACGAGCTTCTCCGGGCGCTGCTGCCGGACGACGAAGCCTGAGCGGAACCAGCGCGTCCTGCTCCGGATTTTCGACCGCCCTATCAGGTGAACTCAGGGCTCGCTGGCCATCTTGCCGGGGGCGACCACGGCCAGCAGCAGCGCCACCGTTCCCGCGAGCGCACCCGCGATGGCGAACTGGAGCGCGAAGTGGCCTCGGGCGAGCGCCAGCGCGGCCACCGTCAGTGAGCCTCCCAGCAACCGCGTCGCATAGAGACTGCTGGTCACGATGCCCCGGTGGTGCCACGGCGCGCGTGACTGCGGGCCGATGAGCGACGTGCTCGCCGCCGGCCCCAATCCCATGCCGAGCACCGCGAGCGAGACGAGCGCCGGGAGCGTGCCCCAGTCATACGCGGCGGTGAGCGCCAGGAGCCCCGCCCCCGTCGCGGCCACCGCGAAGCCCACGCCCGCGCTCAAGCGCATGCCTCCGCGCACCAGCAGCTTCACGCCAAACGTGGAGCCCACCGACCAGCCCAGCAACATCGGCAGGAGCGTCAGCCCCGCGACGATGGGCGTCTGGCCGCCCTGCTCCGTCATCCACAGCGGCACCCACGCGGCCATGCTGTAGAGCAACGCCCCGCCCGCGATGCCTCCCGCCACGCCACTGAGCACGGTGCGGTCCTTCACCAGCTCCATCGGCAAGAGCGGCGCCTCCGACCGACGCTGCTGGAACACCAGCGCCGCGGCCCCCACCACCGCGCCCAGCAGGCACAGCCAGCGCAGCTCCGCGTGACCCGGCTCCAGCGAGAACAGGAGCATCGCCGCCGACGAACCCGCGAGCACCGGCCCCCAGCGGTCCAGCTTCACGTCCGTGCGACGCGGCGGGTCTCGATAGGAGAGGTACAGCAGCAGCGCGGCGAACAGGCCCACTGGCACGTTGACCAGGAACACCCAGCGCCACGAGGCGTGCATCACCAGCCATCCACCGATGAGCGGCCCCACCGCGTTTCCCGCACCCCAAGCACCGGTGAAGAGCCCCTGAACGGCGGCGCGCTCGCGCAGCGTGTAGAGGTCCGCGCTGATGGTGAGCGTGGTGGGCTGAAGCGCGCCCGCGCCCAACCCCTGCAACACGCGGAAGGCGATGAGCCCCTCCACCGAATGGGCGAGCCCGCACAGCGCGGAGCCGACAAGAAACAACCCCATGCCGGCGAAGAAGACGGGCTTGCGTCCCAGCCGGTCCGCCAGCTTCCCGGAGATGAGCACGCCCACGGTGGACGCGAAGAGGAACGCGGAGAAGACCCACGAGTAGAGGTGCTGTCCGCCCAGCTCCCGGGTGATGGTGGGCATGGCGCTGGTCACCACCGTGCCCTCGAAGGCACTGACCACCAGGGCCAGCAGCACCGCGCCAGTGGCCATCCGCCGCGCCGCTCCAGGCCGTGCGGAAGACACCGGCTCCACCGTCAAGCCGCTTCCATCCATGGCACACGTGTAACCGGGGGCTCCCCATGCGGAAATCGCAACTTCCGCATAGACTTCATGCGGAATCCGCATGACCCACGAACAGCTCCAGGCATTCCTCCGCGTGGCCCAGGAAGGCCGCCTCTCCAGGGCCGCCAAACGGTTGGGGCTGTCCCAGTCCGGGCTGTCCCGCCAGCTCCAGTCGCTGGAGGCGGCGCTGGGCACTCGCCTGCTCGTCCGCACGCCCGGGGGCGCCGTGCTGACGGACGCGGGAGAGCGGTTCCTGCCCCACGCACGGCGCGCGCTCGATGCCCTGGCGGCGGGTACCTCCGAGCTGGAGCGGCTGTCGAACACCCCTCGCGGGCCGGTGTCGCTCGGCACGCTGCACACCGTGGGAGCGTACCTGCTGCCGGACATCATCCCGGCCTTCGCGCAGCGGTTTCCGGACGTGCGTCCCCGGCTCAGCGAGGCCATGGCGTCGACGCTGGAGGAAGGCGTGGCCCGTGGCGCGCTGGACCTGGCCATCCTGTCGCTGCCCGTGCGACGGGCGGACCTGGTGTCGCAGAAGCTGTGGGAGGAAGTGCTGATGCTGGCGGTGCCGCGCGGACACCGACTCACGAAGAGCAGCCGGCCGGTGACGCTCGGAGACGTGGTGGAAGAGACGTGGGTGGTCATCCCCAGCATGAGCGGCACGCGCGCGCTGGAGGCGGAGTGCGAGGCGCGCGGGGTGACACCGAAGGTCGCGATGGAGACGGACAACGCGGAGGCGATGCGGCGCATGGTGGAGCGCGGACTGGGCATCGCGCTGGTGCCAGAGCTGATGGCCAGGGACCACGCGGCGCGCGGCTTCGACGTGGTGCCGCTGGCGAAGAGCGGCCTGAAGCGACAGGTGGCGCTGGTCCACCGGGGCGAGGGCTACCTCACGGCGGCGGCGCGCGAGCTCAAGTCCTTCATCGTGGAGAGCGTGCGCGCGATGCCGGAGCCCTGGGGAGCGGGCAGGCGTGGAGGAGCGCCCTCGGGGCAGCGGGTGCGGTAGCCTGTCGCGCGTGGGCGGATGACGGGAGCCCACGGGTGAGAGGGCTGTCGCATGTCGCTGAAGGTGATGACGTTCAACGTGTTGCAGGGAGGCGAGGAGCGGTTCGACGACATCGCCACCTTCCTCTCCCGGGCCTCACCGGACGTGCTGGTGCTCCAGGAGTGCCTGGGCTGGGAAGACGGCGGGCGCCTGCGTCGGGTGGCCGAGGCACTGGACGTGCCGCAGGACGACGCGCACGTGGTGCTGGGTCAGTCCCGCTCGCGCCCCAGTGGGCGCAGCTACCACGTCGCGGTGGTGAGCCGCCCTCCCCTGCGCTCGCTGCGCATCCACAATGACCGCCACTTCCTGGGCCACTGCATCGTCGAGTGCGAGCTGGAGGCCAACGGACCGGTGACGCTGTTCGGCACGCACTTCGACGCGCACCACGAGAGGCTCCGCTACGTGGAGGCGCGCTACCTGCGCTCGCTCATCGACCCGGCGAAGTTCCGGGACGGGCAGTACCTGCTCGCCGGAGACCTCAACTCGCTGTCGCGCAGGGACCCGTACCCGGTGGACCTGGAGGACAGGCTGCGTCGCGCGGGGACGGACAAGTACGGACACCCGCCGCGCTTCGACGTCATCGACGACGTGGAGGACTTCGGCTGGGTGGACACGCTGCCGACGCGGGCCGGGTCCACGAAGTGGGTGACGGCGCGGCGCAACCGGGGTGGCGTCACCATCGACTACCGCACCGACTACGTCTTCGCGTCACCGCGCATGGTGGAGCGACTGGTGTCCGCGGAGGTCATCGACGTGGGCGACACGTCCGACCACAACCCGTTGGTGGCCACGTTCCGCTGACACGCGGTCGTCCGCGCAAGATCCTGATAGCGCCAGCCCCGGGAGGACTCCGATGGTATGTCCATGCGAACCACCCTCCTCAGCCTGCTGCTCGCCCTGACCGCATGCGCCCATGCGCCGCCTTCCGTCCCCGTGGAGACGATTCCCGCCCGCCCCGAGGACGTGGCCTCCATCGATGGGGTGATGAAGGCCTTCTACGAAGTGGTGAACCTCGCCCCCGACGCACCCCGGCAGTGGGCACGCGACAGGACGCTCTACAGCCCATGGATTCACTTCGTGTCGATTGGCCAGAAGGTCTCCATCTGGGACCACCAGGGCTTCGTGGAGGCCACGGAGCCACTCGTCCGCGCCGGGTTTCGCGAATGGGAAATCAATCGCGTCACGCGCCGGTACGGCAACATCGCGCATGTGGCTTCGACCTACGAGACGCGGACGGGCCCCGGAGAAGGCTCGCTCTCGCGGGGCGTCAATTACCTCCAGCTCTACTTCGACGGCGCGCGCTGGTGGGTGACGAGCGTGGTGTGGCAGTCGGAAGACGCGGCGCATCCCATTCCACCGGAATTGCTTCCCGCCTCGAGTCCTTGAGCATGACCGCGCGGGCGAGAGAATGAGCTGGGACCTCCCCAGTCCGATGCGCCCGCTCGTCGAGGGAAACGAACTCTTCGTGGGCGAGTGGACGTGTCCCGGAGCGCGCCAGGCTCGGACGCTGGAGCAGGCGCACTACGTCGAGCTGGACCTGCTGCGCGCGGGGATGCATGTGCGGACCCTCGGTCGGCAACGGAGCGTGGTGGACCCGACGACCGCCGCGCTGCAGGTTCCGGGTGACGAGTACTGGATGGCCTCGACCGGGGAGCAGCCACAGCGCAGCACACTGCTGCTCCTGCGTGGCGCGCTGGCGGAGGAGCTGGGCCCGCACGTTCGAGCCCAGGTCCTCCAGGTCTCCGCGGAGGTGGCACGCCTGCACTTCAAGCTCTTGCGGGACACGGACCCGCTGGCGCGAGAGGAAGTCGCGCTGGCCCTGGTCCATCGCTTCGTTCGGGACGCCGTGCCCGAGCGGACGCGAGCAGCCTCCGTCACGCCCGCGTGGCGTCAACTCACGGAGGAGTTGCAACACCAGGTGGCCACGCGCTTCGCGGAGCGGCTGACGCTGGAGGCGCTCGCTTCAAAGGTCCACGCATCCCCCTTCCACGCCAGTCGCGTCTTTCACGCGGTGACAGGGGAGACGCTGCATCGACACCTCACCCGCGTGAGGCTGCGCGCCGCGCTGTTCGAGTTGGAGGAGGCATCAGGCCGCCTCACGGACGTCGCGCTCGGAGTGGGCTTCTCCTCGCACAGTCACTTCACCAGCGCGTTCCGGCAGGAGTTCGGGTGCACGCCCTCGGCGCTTGCACGCGGGCGCGGCTGAGCGCGCGTCACCTCCGCTACGCTCCCCCTTTCGATGCCCTACGACAAGACGCGCGGGGATGTTATCCCTCCAGCGTTTCATCGGGACGTGGTGCGAAGGAGGAGCAGCGTGGCTCGGACGGACAGCTTCGTGGAGTACGTGGTGGAGTTGCTGGAGAAGCTCGGACCGGTCCAGGCTCGGCGGATGTTCGGCGGGTGGGGCCTGTACTTCGGAGGGCGGATGTTCGGCCTCATTGGAGACGGACAGCTCTTCCTGAAGGTCGACGATGTCACCAGGCCCGACTTCCAGGCCGCCGGCTGCCGCCCCTTCATCTTCGAGGGCGGCGGGAAGACGGTGGCGCTGGGCTACTGGACGCCGCCCGCCGACGCGAGCGATGACGCCTATGAGCTGCTGCCCTGGGCTCGCCGTGCCGTCGACGCGGCGGCGAGGGCCGCGCTGAAGAAGGCTCCGAAGAAGAAGCCCGCCGCGGCAGCGAAGAAGGCCCCTGCCGAGAAGAAAGCGCCAAAGAAACAGGCCCCCGCGAAGAAGACCCCGGCCCCAAGCAAGCCGAAGCCGAAGTCCCTCTCGACGAGGTCGACGCCCCCGAAAAAGCCCGCCGTCGCCAAGAAGACCGCGCGCAAGAGCCCCCGCCTCAAGCGGTCTTGATGGACGAGGCCGACTCCAGGCCCAGCTCGGCCACGGAGACCTCCCGCATCCGGAACTTCTGCACCTTGCCCGTCACCGTCATCGGGAACGCGTCCACCAGCTTCCAGAAGCGCGGCACCTTGAACGTGGCGATGCGGCCCGTGCAGTGCTTCCTCAGCTCCTCGGGCGTGAGCGTCACG
The DNA here is from genome assembly GCF_006636215.1 of Myxococcus llanfairpwllgwyngyllgogerychwyrndrobwllllantysiliogogogochensis. Taxonomy (GTDB): domain Bacteria; phylum Myxococcota; class Myxococcia; order Myxococcales; family Myxococcaceae; genus Myxococcus; species Myxococcus llanfairpwllgwyngyllgogerychwyrndrobwllllantysiliogogogochensis. The sequence goes on from NZ_VIFM01000018.1 coordinate 43,067, forward strand.
CCCGGCTTCGGCTTCACCCAGGCCATCACCTCCTCGCCGTACTTCGCGCTCGGCACACCGATGACCTGCGCCTCGCTCACGCCCGGGTGCGTGTGCAGGAACTCCTCCACCTCGCGCGGAGAAATGTTCTCCCCGCCCCGGATGATGAGGTCCTTGATGCGCCCGACAATCCGCACGTAGCCATCCACGTCCATCGTCGCCAGGTCGCCGGTGTGCATCCACCCCGCCGCGTCCACCGCCTTCGCCGTGGCCTCCTCGTTCGCCCAGTACCCCAGCATGACGCTGTAGCCCCGCGTGCACAGCTCTCCCGCCGCCCCGCGAGGCACCACCGCCCCCGTCTCCGCGTTGATGACCTTCACCTCCAGGTGCGGATGCACGCGCCCCACCGTGGACACCCGCTTGTCGAACGGGTCATCCAGCGAGCTCTGCGTGGACACCGGAGACGTCTCCGTCATCCCGTAGCAGATGGTCACCTCGCGCATGTTCATCCGCGATTGCACCTGCTTCATCACCTCCACCGGACACGGTGAGCCCGCCATGACGCCGGTGCGCAGCGTCGTCAAATCGAACTCACCGAAGCGCGGGTGGTCCAGCTCCGCGATGAACATCGTCGGCACGCCGTACAGCGACGTGCAGCGTTCCAGTTGCACCGCCTGGAGCACCGCCAGCGGGTCGAACGCCTCGCCCGGAATCACCATCGTCGAGCCATGCGACGTGCAGGCCAGGTTCCCAATCACCATTCCGAAGCAGTGATAGAAGGGCACGGGGATGCACACCCTGTCCTCCGGCCCGTAGCGCAGCGCCTCGCCGATGAAGTACCCGTTGTTCAGCACGTTGTGGTGCGACAGCGTGGCGCCCTTGGGGAAGCCCGTCGTCCCGGACGTGTACTGGATGTTGATGGGGTCGTCGAACTGGAGCGACGCCTCGCGGTCCTCCAGCGTGTGCTCGCTCACGTGCTTCGCGTTGGAGAGCAACAGTTGCCAGTCGTCGTCCAGCACCAGCGCCACGCGGAGCTGAGGACAGCGGGGGCGGACCTCCTCCAGCATCGCCCGGTAGTCCGTCTGGCGGAAACCCCGCGCCAACAGCAGCACGCTGGTGCCCGACTGGTTGAGCGAGTACTCCAGCTCCGCCGTGCGATAGGCCGGGTTGAGGTTCACCAGGATGGCGCCAATGCGCGCCGCCGCGTACTGCGTCACCACCCACTCGAAACGATTGGGAGACCAGAGGCCCACGCGGTCCCCCTTCTCCACGCCCATCGCCAGCAGGCCCTTCGCCACCTGCGTGGTGGTTTCCCACAACTCGCGGTACGTGGCCCGATACCCCTGCGAGACGACGACCAGCGCCTCGCGGTCCCCATGGCGCTCCACCGTTCTTCGCAGGTTCTGCCCGAGGGTCTCACCGAGGAGCGGCGTGGCACTGGTGCCATGGACATACGAGGGAGCCTGGCTCATGCACCCATCGTCACGCCGTCAAGAAGGTCGAGCAAGCGCCCCTGGGGCGAGTCCGCTGTGGAGCGCCCGCCCGACAAGCGGTCCTAAACCCGGGCGACCCGGTGGATGCTGTTCCCTTCAGGCCCCCCGTTGGGTCACCGGAGGCCACTCCCCGCGCCCTCGGGCCCCCCCCGGCCGGCGCCAGCCAGGGCAGCCCCTGGGCATCCCCCGCTGTCCACTTGTCCCACACTCACCCGAACTTCCGAGCCATCCAGGGATTCAGGTGGTGCGGCCCCACCACGCACCGCATTAAATGGAGGGGTTCATGGATGATTCCAACGCCAGGCTGGTCGCGGCACTGCTGGAAGCCCGACAGCGCCACTGCTTCCCCCCGGACGTGCGCCGGGCGGCCCCCGAGTTCGTCGCACAGGTCCTCGGGCTGCTGTTCCCTCACTTCGCGGAGCGCCTGGAGTGTACCGCCGCCGCTGTCCGCCGGGACGTCACCACCGTGGAGGCCAGCCTCCACCGGCTGCGCGAGACGCTCGCGCCCCTCTACCCGGACATCAACGCCAGCATCCCCGCGCGCTTCATGGAACGGCTGCCGGAGCTCTACGACTGGCTCCGTCAGGACTCGCAGGCCATCTTCGACGCGGACCCCGCCGCCCGCTCCGTGGACGAGGTCATCCTCACGTACCCGGGCTTCCAGGCCATCGCCATCTTCCGCGTGGCCAATGCGCTGCACATGCTCGGCTTACCGCTCCTGCCACGGCTGCTCACCGAGTTCGCCCACCAGCGCACCGGCGTGGACATCCACCCCGGCGCCACCATTGGCCGGCGGTTCGTCATCGACCACGGCACCGGCGTCGTCATCGGTGAGACGACGCTCATCGGCGACAACGTGAAGCTCTACCAGGGCGTCACGCTGGGCGCCCTCATGGTGGAGAAGGCCCTGGCGGACAAGAAGCGCCACCCCACGATTGAGGACGACGTGGTGGTGTACGCCAACGCCACCATCCTCGGAGGGGAGACGGTGGTGGGCCACGGCAGCATCATCGCCGGCAACGCGTGGCTCACGCAGAGCATCCCTCCGGGTTCCGTCGTCACCCGACGCAGCGAGATTCGTCCCCGTGGAGCCGACGGCGTGCTGGACGCCATCGAGTTCCACATTTGATGACGCCTTTGCGAAGCACCTACCCCGCGCAGCCCCCGACGAGGCCCGACATGAAGGTCAACAACATCCTCGAGACCATCGGCAACACGCCGCACGTACGCATCAACCGGCTGTTCCCGTCGCGCGTCACGGTCCATATGAAGCTGGAGCGCGCCAATCCGGGCGGCAGCATCAAGGACCGCATCGCCCTCTCCATGATTGAGGACGCGGAGAAGCGCGGCATCCTCAAGAAGAACAGCGTCATCATCGAGCCCACCAGCGGCAACACCGGCATCGGTCTGGCCATGGTCGCCGCGGTGAAGGGCTACAAGCTGGTGCTCGTCATGCCGGAGTCGATGAGCGTCGAGCGCCGCCGCCTGATGGCCGCCTATGGCGCGACGTTCGAGCTCACCCCGCGCGCCCAGGGAATGAAGGGCGCCATCGCCCGCGCCAACGAACTGCTCTCCCAGGTGCCCGACTCGTGGATGCCCCAGCAGTTCGAGAACGAGGCCAACATCGAGGTGCACAAGCGCACCACCGCCCAGGAAATCCTCAAGGACTTCCCGGACGGGTTGGACTACCTGATTACCGGCGTGGGCACCGGCGGCCACATCACCGGCTGCGCCGAGGTGCTCAAGCAGCACTGGCCCAAGCTGAAGGTCCTCGCGGTGGAGCCCACCAAGTCGCCCGTCATCAGCGGCGGCCAGCCCGGCCCCCACCCCATCCAGGGCATCGGAGCGGGCTTCATCCCGAAGAACCTCCACACCGAGGTGCTGGACGGCACGGTGCAGGTCACCGAGGAAGACGCCTTCGAGTTCACCCGCCGCTCCGCGCGCGAGGAGGGCATCTTCGTGGGCGTCTCCTCCGGCGCCGCGCTGTCCGCGGTGAACCAGAAGCTGGGTGAGATGTCGGACGGCAGCCGCGTGCTGTGCTTCTGCTACGACACCGGCGAGCGCTACCTGTCCATCGACACGCTCTTCTCGCCCCAGGGCTGAGCGCCGTCAGCCGCCGTATCCCCGCACCAATTCCACCAGCCGGTCCATCTCCTCCGGCAGGTTGTAGAAGTGCGGGGACAGGCGGATGCGCCCCCGGCGCACGGAGTGGGCGACGTGGTGCTCGGACAGATATGCCCCGAGCGCCCGCGCCTGCGCCCCGGGCGGCAGGAAGGTGAGGATGCCCGCGCGATGCTCCGGCGCGGGCCCCACCTCGCAGCCCAGCGCGAGCAGGCCCTTCTCCAGGGATGCGAGCAGCTCCCGGATGCGAACCTCGATGTTCTCCACGCCCACCTCCTGCAACAGCTCCAGCGCGGCGCCCAGCGCATAGAGGCCCGGGTATGCGGCGCTGCCCTCCTCGAACTTGCCCGCGTCGGCGCGCAGCTCGAAGTGGGTGCGGTTGAAGTTCCACGCGTCGGTGGTGCTGCGCCAGCCCACCAGCACCGGACGCAGCCGGGGCAGCACCTCCTTCGCCACGTACAACAGGCCAATGCCGGAGATGCCGAGCATCCACTTGTGACTGTCCGCGCTCAGGAAGTGGATGCGACACTTCTTCACGTCCACCGGCACACAGCCGACGCTCTGGATGCCGTCCACGCAGAAGAGGACGCCCGCGCGCTCGCACACCCGGCCCACCGCCTCCAGGTCCGTTCGGTGCCCCGTGGCGAACTGCACGGAGGACACCGCCACCAGCCGCGTGCGCGGCGTCAGGGCCTGCTCCACCGCTTCGGGGGTGACACCTCCGGAGGGCACCTGGATTTCGCGCACCGCGACGCCTCGGTCCTTCAGGTGCAGCCACGGGTAGACGTTGGAGGGGTACTCCAGCGACGTGGCCACGGCCACCTCGTCCCCCGGCTTCCAGTCCAGGCCCTCCGCCACCAGACCCAGGCCGTGGCTGGTGTTGCGCACGAAGGCCACCTCGCCGGGCTCGGCATGGAGCAGGCGCGCCGCCAACGCGCGGATGCGCTCGCAGTGGGCCTCCCAGCCTCGCTCGTGGCGGATGCCATGGTAGACGAGGTCGTCCATCCACTCGCGCACGGCCTCGGCGGCGCGCAGGCTGGTGGGCGCGACTCCGGCATGGTTGAAGTAGAGCTGCTCTTGCAGCACCGGGAAGAGGGCGCGGTAGGACTCGAGGGAGCGCGTCATGCGTCCGAGTCTAGCCACCCGCCTCCCAGTCAGGCGGACGACGTGCGCGGGGAGGCGTGCCCGCGTTCACCCGCCATCAGGGGCCCCCTCCCCTGACGGTGAGCGGATGGGCTATACCTCCGGCCCTCATCAGCGGGGAGCGCAGTGCATGCGTCGCGAGGTTCGCGGTTCCGTGAGGAGCACGTTGCTGCTGGGCCTCCTGTTGGCGGGCTGTGCCGGCACCGTCAAGGCCCCCTATCCGCCCATTCGCGCGGACACCTCTCCAGCGGCGCTCGCGCGCGGGGCGGTCATCTTCCATGCGAGCTGCGAGGCGTGTCACCGGAGCGGTGACGCGGAGACGGCCTCCGGCGCGCCGCTGCACGAGCTGCCGTCGTACATGGGCGACTTCCACTCGTCCAACCTCACCGCGCACCCCACGGCGGGCATCGGCGCGGCGACGGACGAGGAGCTGGCGCGCGTCATCCGCTACGCGGTGAGTCGAGACGGACGGCTGATGGTGATGCCCAGCTATGGCATGGGGGACAAGGACCTGGCGGCGGTGCTGGGCTTCATGCGTTCGGGGCATCCGCTCTTCACGCCGGACGCGACTCCCGCGCCGCGCTCCGACTTCAGCTTCATTGGCGGACTGGGCTTCCGCGTCATCACCGGCAACGAGCCGGTGCAGCGGCCCGTCGTCGGCATCCCCGTGCCGCCCAAGGGCCCCACGCTGGAGTACGGCCGGTACATGGCCCAGGACGTCTACGACTGCGCCTCCTGTCACACGCCGGGCTTCAGTCCGGACAAGACGCAGGGCGATGACGTCTTCTCGGGAGGAATGTCCTTCAAGGACCCAGAGGGCCAGGAGGTCCACTCCAGCAACATCACCTTCCATGAGACGGGGCTCGCCCACTGGACGCGGGCGGACTTCATGCGCGCGGTGCGGGATGGGATTGCGCCGGATGGCTCCGCGCTGCGCTCGCCCATGCCCCGCTTTCGCGGCATGGATGAGGAGGAGGCCCAGGCCCTCTATGACTATCTGCGCTCGATGCCGCCTCGGAAGAACGCCGTGGACGGAGCACGGCCCCGACTCACCGCCACGACGCCCCGCCCGGAATGGGTAGCGCCAGTCTCGTTGACCGAAGACGTCCGTGAAGTGGAAGCGCCCGAGGAGGCCGCACCGACGGGCGAGGTCGCCCACGCGCCCGCTCCAACGAGCGGTCAAAGCGTCGCGACTCCGGCCGAGGCCACCTCGGCGCCAGCGAGCGTCGCGACCGCTGGAGCCACGGCGGCGCCGAGCAGCAGTGCCTCCGCATCGGCGCCACCGAAGGTCGCCACGCCCGCGCCGCGCAAGCCCCGAGTCGTGCCGGCCCGGGTGGATGCGCCCAAGCTCTTCACGCAACTGGGTTGCGCGGGCTGTCATGCGCCGGGGGCCCGCTACCATGACCGGATCGCGCGCGCCTCCCGACGAGGCGACGCGGAACTGGTGCGCTGGGTGCGCAACCCGGAGCAGTTCCAGCCGGGGACGACGATGCCCACCTACGCGGAGTTGCTCGACGTACCCACCGCGCTGGCGCTCGTCCGCTGGGTGAAATCCGGAGGCCCCGCGACCCTGCCTCCCGTCTCCCACTGACCCGCTGAAATTCGCGGGAAATGACCGGAGAAAGGGAGCCCCCACGTATCTGGGGTGGAAGTTCCTCGGGGTGTCCTTCGACACGCCGGGGCACGTGCCACCCCGGTGCCAACCGGCCCCTGCCCCGGGGTGGTGCGTGTAATCTTCCAAGCCTTCCGCCCCGTGGGGAGAAGGCTGCGTCCGGGACGCGGCTCGCATAGCGTGGACGCATGACGGAGTGCCTCCTCAACATCGACCTGGGTGAGCTGCCCGACGAGGACGCGCGGCTCTATGCGCTCGCCCAGGTGGCCAACATCGCCTGTGGTGGACACGCCGGAGACGACGCCTCCATGCGCCGAGCGCTGGAGCTGTGCGCGCGCCATGGCACCCGGGTGTGCGCGCATCCGTCCTACGAGGACCGCGAAGGCTTCGGACGGAGAGCGCTCGACGTGACACCGGACGTCCTGCGCGGACAGGTGGCGAGCCAGTGCGCGCGCCTCTCCAGGCTGGCGCAGGAGCAGCGGGTGCCTGTCGTCTACGCCAAGCTTCACGGCGCGCTGTACCACGCGGCCAACACCTCGCCCGTGCTGGCGCGCGCGGTGGTGGAGGGAATCGTCGAGGCGCTCGGCACGGGCGTCACCCTCATCGCTCCCGCCGAGGGCTCGCTGCGAGACGCGGCGAGGAACGCGGGGCTGGCCCATGCACGCGAGGGCTTCGCGGACCGGGGCACGCTTCCGGATGGCTCGCTGATTCCCCGGGGGCAACCGGGCGCGGTGCTCACCGAGGCTGCGAAGGTGCGGGAGAACACCGTGCGGCTGGCGACCCAGGACACCGTCGACACGGTGTGCGTGCATGGCGACACGCCCGGGGCGGTGGAGCTGGCCCGCGAGGTGCGCGCCACGCTGGACGCGCTGTCGCTCCACGTGGAGCCGCTGGGAGACGGCGCGCTGCGGCTGACGCTGCCCGACAGCCTGGAGCGGCGGGCGGCGCGCGAGGTGCTGCGGGCCCTGCCCGGTGTGGTGGACGCCGTCGTCACCGAGGAACACGCCTGCGTGTACTTCGACCCCTCCGCGCCTCCCGATGAACCCCGCCTGGCGCTGGCGCGACTGCTGCGCGAGACGGTGGCCCCACCGGAGCAGACGCTCATCACGTTGCGCGTGCGTTACGACGGGCCCGATTTGGAGAAGGTCGCCACGCGCGCGGGCCTGTCCGTGGACGAGGTGGCCCGGCTCCATGCGGCGCGCGAGTACTCGGTGCGTTGCGTGGGCTTCCTCCCGGGCTTCGCGTACCTGGGCGAGTTGGACCCCCGCATCGTCGTGCCGCGCCTTCCCACTCCGCGCATGCGCGTGCCGGCGCTCGCGGTGGGCATCGCGGGAGGACGCACGGGCGTGTATCCCTTCGCGTCACCGGGGGGCTGGAACCTGATTGGCACGGCGCTGGACTTCACGGCCTTCCACCCGGACCGGGGCGCGGTGTTGCAACTCGGTGACCGGGTGCGCTTCGAGCGGGTGGGATGATGGCGGGCTGGCTGGAAATCGTGGGGATGGGAGGGCCCGCCACGGTGCAGGACGGCGGGCGGCCGGGGCAGATGCACCATGGCGTCCCACCCGGTGGCGCGCTGGTGCCGGAGCTGCTGGCGCTGGCCAACCGCGCAGTGGGCAACGCCTGGGACGCGGCGGCGCTGGAGTGCCTGGGGTCCCTGGAGCTGCGCGCGCGAGGCAGGCCCTTGCGCGTCTCGGTGGATGGGAGAAGCGAACAGGTGGTGTCCGACGGGGAGAGCCTCCGCGTGCCCGCCCCGGAGCACGCCAGCATCCGCTACGTCGCGGTGGACGGTGGACTGGACGTGCAGGAGGTGCTGGGTGGGCGCGGCACGCTGCTGGTGGCGCGACTGGGTGGACACGAAGGGCGCGTGCTGCGCCCCGGGGATTCGCTTCCCGTGGGAGCGCCGCGAGGGCCCTCGGAGCAGGTGGACGCGGAAGGCATCTGGGATGACACGGCGCCCATCCGGCTGATGCTCGGACCGGACACGGAGAGCTTCGACGCGCTGATGGCGGCCTCGCTGCTGGGCAGCACCTTCACCGTGTCGAGCGCGAGCGACCGCGTGGGGATGCGCCTGCAGGGTCCCGCGCTGGCGCATGGCGATGAGGGCGCGAGCACGTCGCGGCCCATGGTGCGCGGCGCCATCCAGGTGACGCTGTCGGGTGAGCCCATCATCCTCGGGCCGGACCACCCCACCACGGGCGGCTATCCGCTCATCGCCACCGTCATCCGCGCGGACTGGGGTCGGCTCGGAGCACGGCGCCCCGGAGCCACCGTCGAGTTCCACGCCGTCAATCCAGACGAAGCACGCGAGGCCTGGCGACAGCACCTGCGGCGCTTTCGTGGCGGAGCCCGAGCAGGGTGAACCGCATGGAGCTGCGCACCGAACGGCTCGTCCTCCGGGACTTCCAGCGCGAAGACACCCCGAGCGTCTTCGCCTACCACTCCAAGCCCGCGTACCTGGAGCACTACCGCCAGCCGCCACCGACCCAGGAGGACGTACGCGCCTTCGTCGCCATGCTGTGTGGCTGGGCGCAAGAAGTCCCCCGGGCGAAGTACCAGCTCGCCATCACCCTGGACAGCCGCGTCATCGGCACCTGCGGCGTGCGCAAGCAAGCGCCCGAGGACACCTCCGCGGAATACGGCTGCGAGCTCGACCCGGCCTTCTGGGGTCACGGCTACGCACGCGAGGCGTCGAGGGCCCTGCTCGAGTTCGGCTTCCAATCGCTCGACCTGAAGAGGCTGTTCGCCCTCACCCAGCCCGGCAACCTCGGCGCCATCCGGCTCGCGGAGTCACTCGGCTTCCACCGCGTCACCGAAGGCCGCTACGAGCGCCTCTACCCCTGACGCTCAGCCCTCCATCGGCAGCGTGAAGGTGAAGGTCGTCCCCTGCCCGAGCTCGCTGCGCACGCGCACCGCGCCACCGTGCGCCTCGACGATGCCTCGGGTGATGGAGAGCCCCAGCCCCACGCCACTCCCCGGCACTCGCGTCGGCCGCTGGAGCCTGTCGAACAAGACGGGCAAGACCTCCGGCGCAATCCCCGCCCCCGTGTCCTCCACGCTCAGCTCGACCCAATCCGCATGGACCTCCGCCATGACGGTGATGCGCCCACCCGCGGGCGTGAAGCGGACGGCATTGCCCACCAGGTTGGAGAACACCTGATGGATGCGGTCCGGGTCACATCGCACGTCGACATCCCGCTCGGGCACGCGCAGCTCCAGCCCGATGCCCCGCTCCTGTGCCAGCGGCCCCAGCTCCGACGCCTGCTCCAACAGCCGCGAGAGCGCCAACGGCACGCGGCTCACCCGGAAGCCCCCGCCCTCGATGGCCGCGAAGTCGAGCAGGTCATGGATGAGCCGCTCCATCCGGAGCGCCGAGCGGTTGAGCGTGTCCAGATGATGCCGCGCGCGCCCGTTGAGCGGAGACAGCAGCGGCGCCAGCAGCGATGACGTCATGGCGATGACGCCCAGCGGATTGCGCAAGTCATGGGACACCATCGCCAGCAGCTCCCGGCGCAGGCGCGTCTCCGACTCGGCGGCCCGCCGCGCCGCGCGCTCCGCTTCGTACAGCCGCCCGTTCTCCACCGCGACGGCCGCGGAGTCCGCGAGCGACTGGAGGAGGGACACTTCCCGAATCCCCGGCACCCGGCGCTCCGCCCAGTACGCGCCAATGGCCCCCACGGGGTCCGCGCGACGCACCGGCACCATGACGAGGCTCTTCACGAACGTCGCGCGGTAGACGTCGTGAGGGATGCGGTCATCCGCGTAGATGTCCTCGATGACCACGGGCTCCCGGTTCAAGATGGCCCACCCGGAGATGCACGACTCGATGGGGAACCGATGCCCCTTCCATAAGGGGGCAATGGCCTCCTCATCCGCGTAGTGCACGAGGTTGCCTTCGCGCAGGACGAACGTGACCCCATCCGCGCCACTGAGCTGTCGTGCCGCCCGGCGCACCAGCGCCATGACGTCTTCCAGCGTCCTCAGGTGCGCCAGCTCCTGCACCACGTCCAGCAAGACCAGCGCGTCGTCGAATGTCAGCGCCTCCAGTGGCAGGCGCTCCTGAAACCTTCGCAAGGGACGGCCTCCTTGTGAGAAGGACTCAGCCAACACACCTGGGAAACAGGACGTTCATTCGCTCGTCGTGTCCGCCCGGAGAGCATCCTGGCGACCTGCCTCCTGTCGACCTCATCTAGATATAGGAACCCGCGACCCGCCCGGCCACGCCGCGCGCCCAGGGAGCACCCGACGTCACGGGCTTTGCCCACGCGTCGACATCCGCCCACCACCCGGGGTTTCCACCTGAATGGAAAATAGCACCCGCTCGCCCCTTCAGGTGGGAGGCGCCGGTGTGGGTGCGTGCCCCTCCCGAAGAATCAGCGCACGGGGGTGAGGGGAAAAAAGCGCGGGGGCCGTCCCGGAAGACAGGCGCGCACCAGGAACCGTCATGTCGACGGACTCGCGCCACCTCCGAGAGACGCCTTGCGAAAGACCGAGGACAACACGGGGCTGAGTTCGTGGCGAGGCCGCCCGGTCAACCCGCACGGGAAGAAGTCGCTCCCCGTGGCGCACGACAGCTCACGAGGCGTGTCCTTGCCGGAGTCGTCCGCCATCCCAGGAAGGCAGCGAGCCTTCGTTGCCAGCGAGATACCCATCGAACAGAGCGTCACACTTGCCGGGGGAGGGACCTTTCGATGACCATGAGCGCTTCCTGGAGGACCTTCCGCGTGGAGTCGCAACCAAGGCCAACCCTGGCCGCGAGTCCTCTGTCAGGTCACGAGTTGGAGAAGCTCCGCAGGGAGCTGACCCAGGCCGTCGCCCGCGTGTGTCCCCCGCGCCTGGCCAACCGCCGTGATGACCTGGTGCAGACGGCGATGATGCGCGTCATGGAGCTCCAGCGCCGCGAGCCCGACCGCTCCCGGCTCTCCCCCTCCTATCTGTACCGCGTCGCGTACACGGCGCTGGTGGACGAGCTGCGCAACGTGGATCGCCGCCGCGAGGTCCCCATCGAGGAGGTGGAGTCGCTGCCTCAGCAGCCGGTGGCGTCGGGAGACCCGGAGAAGTCCGCGAGCGCGTCGCAGATTGCCCGGGCGGTGCGCGACTGCCTGCGCCAGCTCGCACAGGACCGCAGGCTCGCGGTGACGCTGTACCTCCAGGGACACACCGTGCCGGAAGCAGGAGAGCTGATGGGCTGGGACGGCAAGCGGACCGAGAACCTCGTCTACCGCGGGCTGAGCGCGCTGCGCGTCTGCCTCTCCACGAAGGGATTCGAGCCGTGAGCGAGCATCGACGCGACGACGAAACGAAGCCCGACGAGGCCACCGTCGAGCGCCTGCGCGCCGCGGTGCGCGACGAGGAGCTGGCCGCGAGCGATGAACCGGTGGACGCCGACCTCGTGTGGCGCGCGGTGAGCGGGGAGCTGCCCGTGGAGGAGCGGAAGGCCGTCGTCGCTCGCGTGGCGGACGACCCCGCCTGGGCCGCCGCGTGGCGACTGGCCCTGGAGTTGACGCGCGCGGCCAGGGAGGCCGAGGCACCGGAGCGTCCCGAGGCGGCGGGCCCTCACGCGCGGAGGCCGGCCGACGAGGCTCGGGAACGGCGGCGGTTCCGCTTCGCCTGGAGCCGTCCCATGCTGGGCGCGGCGGCGACAGCGGCGCTGGCGCTGGTCGTGGTGGGGGTCGCGATGAGGGAGGACACCTTGTCTCCCAGGCTGCGCGGAGCAGACCCGTCGGGGCTGGTGTCCCAGGTGCCAGAGGACGCACCGCTGAAGCGGGAGGATTGTGTCTTGCGCTGGAGCGGAGGCCCCGCCGGCACGCGCTGGTCCGTGCGGTTGTCCACGGAGGACTTGAGCTGGGTGCACCGCGCGGACTCGCTGGAGCAGAGCGAGTACCGGGTTCCCGCCTCCGTCCTCGCGCCGTTGGAGTCGGGAACGAAGCTGCTGTGGCAGGTGGAAGCGCGGTTGCCGGACGGACAGGTGCTTCGCGGCATCACCTTCGTCAATCGGTTGGAGTGATGCATGGGGAGCGAAGTCAGGGGAGGAACGTCATGAAGGCAGGCATTCAAATGAAGACGCAACGATGGATGCAGGGGGGGCTGCTGGCGCTCGCGGTACTGGTGGGTGGACTGTCTGGACAAGCCGGGGCGCAGGTTCCTCCGGTGACCACATCGGTGGTGCGGTCCACGCCCATCGCGGGCGAGGCGCGCGACCAGGTGGTGGCCTCGGTGGTGGAGAACGGCGTGCGCACCAGCGTCAATCAACTGGTGACCCTCCAGCTCGTCAACAGCGTCACCGGCGTCGTGGTGGCGCAGACCCATGGCGTGCTGACCGAGACCACGCCCCTGAGACTGAGCTACCGCGCGCTGGTCGCCGACACATTGTACGCGCGGGCCATCGCCTATCAGAGCAGCACGCCGCGCCTGGTGGCCATCCTCACCGTGGAGCGCTGGTCTCCGGTGGCGCCATCCCCGTGGTCCGAGCCGTCCGTCTGCTACTGGGAGCTGGAGCAGATGGAGAAGGATGAGATGCCCGAGCCGGAGCGGCCGACGGTTCCGACAACGATGCAGGTGCTCAAATGCATCCCCGTAGTCCACTCAGCACACTGACATCCCCTGTTGTGACGTTCCGGAAGCGACGACCCGAGGGCTGTCACTGGAGCATCCTCGCCCTCGCGGCGGGGATGCTCCTCGTCGTGTGTCCGGGTGCTGCTTTCGCGAAGGGCGCGGACCGTCCCCCGCCCCCCACGCTCGTGGAGTGCCGGGAGCGATTCGAGGCCCATCCGGAGGAGCAGTCCTCCGCGATGTGCTTCTACCAGTGCGCGCAGGCCGCGCCCGCACGCGACACCGTCAGGCGCGAGCTGAAGGCCCTGATGGAGCGTCATCCCGACAACGGCTGGCTGGCCCTGGTGTCCGGACACGTGGAGTACCTGGCCGACAGGAAGGCCGCGGAGGCGCCCTACCACCGTGCCGCCTTGACCTTCCGTCGACTCAAGAACGCGGAGGGAGAGGTGCTGGCCGGCATCAACCTGCGCTCCATCCTCCTGACGATGGGGCGCGGCAGTGAGGCCCGGGAGTGGACACAACGCGTGGTCGAGGTGGCCCAGTCCTCCGGGCGGGCGGATCTCCACGCGCGCGCGCTCCTCGTCGAGGCCAGTCAACTCTACGAGGTGGATCAGGACCTGGGCCGGGCCTTTCGCGTCCTCAAGCGCGCCGAGCCGCTCACCTTTCCGGACGGCAGCCCAGGGCTGAAGGCCCAGTACCTGACCGTCATGACCGGCGTCAGCGAGCGGCTGGGCAGGCTGGAGGAAGCCACGGAGGCCAACCGCCGCCTGGCGGAGCACGCCCACGACACGCGAGGCCTCGCCCTGGAGGGGCAGGCGCGGTTCACGCTCGCCAACCTCGCACTGCGGCGGCTGGATAGGGACCGCGAGCCGGGCGGCAAGGTGCGGGTGCTGGCCCTCGCCCGCGAGGCGCTGGTCGCCGCGGAGAACACGGGGAGCAAGGAGCTGGTGAGTCGCGCGCTGCGCCTGGTCGTGGACGTGCTCGGCCCATCCCCGGAGGAGCAGCTCGAGGCCGAGGCGCTGCTGGAGCGTTGCATGGAGCTGGCGGAGGAGCTGGACTCCAACCAGCGGCGAATCGCCTGTCTCTGGACGCGCGCGGAGCGGCGGGCCGGCCAGGACCCCGCCGCCGCGCTCCGGGACTCCGACACTTCGCTGCGACTGGCCTACGCGCATGGCGAGCCGCAGTACCTGGCCCTGGCCCTTCGCGGCCGAGGCACGGTGGCCTACCGGACACAGCCCCTGCTGGAGGCACTGGTGCATGTCGAGCGGGCCCTGGACGCGGTGGAGGCCCTCCGCCAATCACAGACCGATGCCTCCAGCCAGGCGGAGCTGTTCTCGAACTGGGCACGCGACTACCACCGCCTCGCGGGCTGGACGCTGGAGGCGGGCGGCGCGACGGGAAATGCCGCTGTGTTGCCCGAGCGGGAGGCGCTGCGCAGGGCCTTCGGGGTGAGCGAGCGCCTGCGGGCGCGGACGCTGCTCGACGCCCTCATGGCTTCCCGTGCGTTGTCTCCGTCCAAGCCCACACCCGAGCGCCAGGAGGTGCAACGGCGACTGACGGCCGTGCAGCGACGACTCCTGGAGCCGAACCTCTCCGCCCCGGAGCGCGAGAAGACCCTGCGTGAGCTGCAGGCGCTGGAGCACAGCGAGCGCGACCTGCGTCCCGCGCCGCGACACGGCGCGACGGAGTTCGCATCACTGGAGGCCGTCGAGCAGGAACTGGCCGAGGACGAGGCCCTGCTGGCCTTCCTCGTGGGCGACGACAAGAACCTGTCCGACGTCTCGGGGGGCGGCGCGTGGGTGCTGGTGGTGACACGGGGCGGGGCGCGCGCGCACCGCATCCCCGAGCGCGCGCGGCTCGCGCAGGCCGTCACGCTGTTCTCCGGTCTGCTCGAGCGGCGCGACGGCTCAGAGGTCGGCGCGGCGGCGGCCCTCCACGCGCAACTGATTGGCCCGGCGCTCGCGGCGCTGCCTCCGGGCGTGCGCAAGCTGTTGCTGGTCCCGGATGGACCGCTGCATGACCTGCCCTTCGCCGCGTTGCGGGAGCGTCCGGGCGACGAGCCCCTGGTGGCGCGTTACGAGCTGGCCCTGGTGCCCTCCGCCAGCCTGTGGCGGCACTGGCGTCTGGAGTCCCCGCACGACCCCGGGGGAGAAGCCCTGGTGCTGGCGGACCCCGACCGCACCAAGTCTCCCCTGGATGGAGCCATCGCCGCGGCGACAGAGCGCGGCGGCGTCTTCGCGGAGGCGGCGCGGCTCGGAGCACTTCCCGAGGCCCGGCGCGAGGGGCATGCGGTAATGGAGGCGCTGCGCACCACCCAGGTGACACCCCACCTCCTGGTGGGCACCGAGGCCTCCGAGCGCGCCCTCAAGAACACCGACCTCGCGCGCGTGAAGGTGTTGCATCTGGCGGCCCATGCCGTCGTCGACGCGGAGGCTCCCGAGCGCTCCGCGCTGGTGCTCGCGCCGGGCTCCGACGAGGAGGACGGCATCCTCCAGCCCCGTGACATCGTCGACCTGCCCCTGAAGGGCGCGCTGGTGGTGCTCTCCGCCTGTCGGAGCGCCTCTGGAGCGGTGCTGGCCGGAGAAGGGGTGCTGAGCCTGGCGCGCGCCTTCTTCGAGGCCGGCTCGCGCGCGGTGGTGGCCAGCTTGTGGCCCCTGCAGGACGCGGAAGCCGCGGACCTGGTGGAGCGCTTCTACCGGCACCTGGCCACGGGGGCGAGCACGTCGGCGGCGCTGAGAGCCGCGCAGTTGGAGGCCATCGATGACGGGCTGCCCCCGGCCGCGTGGGCAGGACTGGTGGTGCTGGGAGATGCGTCGCTCGTGGTCACCTCGCCGCGCGAGGCCCCGGCCCGCTTCCCAGTCGGAGTGGGAAGCAAGGCGGTGCTCGTCATCGCGACGGCGCTCCTCATCGGCCTCGCGCTCGGGGCCCGCCATCGAACTCGCGGCGGGCCCCGTCCCTGACGGGCTCAGCAGCCGAACGGCGTCCCGTTGCCGCCCGCGCTGAAGGGCGTCCAGATGTAGTTCGGGTCCAGCCCCTCATACGACTGCGAGTTGCAGTACAGGTTCGTCTGCTGGAAGTTGATGAAGCAGCCGCCAGCCAGGCTCGACAGCCAGTTGGTGCGCGTCTTCCAGTCGCTGCACGTGGACACGTGGTGCTGGTGGACACCGTTGTTGTTGAGCGTGGTGGCGCGGCTGTGGGCCTTGAAGTCGTTGTTCACGTTCACGTAGGGGAAATACCAGACGTGCCCCTGGGGAATGGTCTTCTTGAAGAGAACGCCCCAGTCGCACCAGCTCTTCAGGCAGTTGCGCTTCTGGATGTCCCAGAAGACGCCGCCGTTGATGGCGCGCACGTAGGCGCCATACCCAATCATGTCCGTTGAAATCCACTCGGTGACCTCGTCGATGTCCCGGTGCCAGTCCTCGCAGCGGCCCGCGTTGTCGTGCATGGTGCCCTGCCCACCGGCCTTCAAGCCGCCGCACGTGCCCAGGGAGCGCGGTGCACCCGAGCCGAGGGCCGGCTCGGAGACGGACGGCGACGTGCTGCCCTGCTTCCAGTTGCCAGCGGCGACGACCACGTCGCTGTGGGCCTGGAGCGTGCGAGGCACCACCGTGCCCGTGGGAGACAGCGCGAGGTAGAGGGCCGCGGGGCTCGCGGCGGCGGACATCTGCGTCATCACCCGGTTGATGGACGTGGTGGACGTCTCGGGCCCACCCACGGCGACGGCGATGGACTCTTCGTCCACCTGGATGAACTCGACGGTGACGTCATCGGGGGCCCGGAGCGTGGTCAGCACCGGCGCGGTGACGGCGTCGCCCGCGGGGCTCTGCACGACGGCGAGCGTCAGCGGCGGCAGACCATCATCCGGGTATTCCGGCTCGGGCGGGTTCGTGACGGACGACGCACTGGCACTGTCCAGCGCGGGCGGTGACTCCTCCACGCTTGAGGTCGGGGAATCACAGCCGACGGAAAGAGACCACAGCAGACACAGGGGAGACAGACGCACGCCCCAGGACAGGGGGCGACGCGACACGAAGCGAGGGGACATCGAGGCTCCACCACGGGCGCCCGGTCGCCATCATGGCGAGCCAGCCAATCGCGCCAGTGCCTCCACCCAACGTCCCCCGCGGGGGAATCCCCTCACCGATTGAGCAGGCGCGCGAGGAACTCACGGGTGCGCGGGTGCTGGGGCTCGCGCAACACTTGTTGAGGCGGGCCCTCCTCCACCACCTTCCCCGCGTCCATGAACACCACGCGGTGCGCCACGTCCGCCGCGAAGCCCATCTCGTGCGTCACCACGCACATCGTCATGCCCTCGCGCGCCAGCTCGCGCATGACCTCCAGCACCTCGCCCACCAGCTCCGGGTCCAACGCGCTGGTCGGCTCGTCGAAGAGCATCAACTCCGGCTTCATCGCCAGCGCCCGCGCAATCGCCACCCGCTGCTGCTGCCCACCGGAGAGCTGTCCCGGGTACGCGTCCGCGCGCGAGTCCAGCTGGACCATGGCCAGCATGCGCCGCCCCAGGGTCTCCGCCTCCGCGTCCGACAGCCCCAGCACCTTGCGCGGCGCCAACGTCACGTTCTCCAGCGCGCTCAGGTGGGGGAACAGGTGGAAGCGCTGGAACACCATGCCCACGCGTCGGTGCAGCGCCTGGAGCGCCTTGGGCTCATCACTCACCTGTGTGCCCCCGACGACGACCTGGCCCTCGGATGGGACTTCCAGGCCGCACAGGCACCGCAGCAGCGTGGACTTGCCACAGCCGGACGGGCCCACGAAGACCACCACCTCTCCGGGCTGCACCGTGAGGTCCACGCCCTTGAGGACCTCCAGCGCCCCGAAACGCTTGTGCAGATTGCGAACCTCGACGAGCGCCATGGCTTTCCTCACCCCTGACGGTGGAGGCGCTTCTCCAGCGCCGAGGCCAGCCGTGTCAGCGGCAGCGTGGCCAACAGATAGAACAACGCGACGAGCGGCCAGACAGCCAGCGGCGCGGCGAGCTGGCTCGCCAGCTCCTGCCCCGCCCGCGTCAGCTCCGCCATGCCGATGATGGACACCAGCGAGGAGTCCTTCAGCAGCGCGATGCCCTCGTTCGTCAAGGGCGGCAGCACGTTGCGCACCGCCTGCGGGAGGATGACGTAGCGCATGACCTGCGCGCGGCCCATCCCCAACGCCCGCGCGGCCTCCTCCTGCCCCGCGTCCACGGAGGCGATGCCCGCCCGGAAGATTTCCGCCACGTACGCGGCGCTGTTGAGCGTCAGCGCCAGCACCGCCGCCAGCATCGGCGCCAGGTCCACGCCCAAGAGCTGCGGCAGCGCGTAGTAGATGAAGATGATTTGCACCAGCAACGGCGTTCCACGAAGCCCCTCGACGTACGCGGCGCACAGCCACGCCAGCGGTCGGAAGCGCACCCGCCGCCCCAGCGCCACCGCCAGCCCCAGGGGCAGCCCGGAGATCAACGCCAGCACGGTGAGCCCCAGCGTCAGGCCCAGGCCCTGAGCGAGCCGCCAGGTCACCTTGCCCCAGGGCACGGCCTGCGGCGTCGCCTGGGCCTTCTGGGCCGCCTCGCCGAAGTAGCGCTCCTCCAGCGCGGCGAACTTCCCGCTGTCGCGCAGGCGCTGGAGCGCGGCGTTGACGGCCTCGCGCAGCGCGGGGTCATCCGGCCGCATCGCGATGCCGTAGTGCTCCTCCGTCAGCATCCCGCCCGCGGCGCGCAGCCCCTGGAAGCCGTGGGCCAGGAAATAGCGCAGCGTCGGCCCATCCCCCACCGCGCCCGCCAGGTTGCCGTTGCGCAGGTCCTGGAGCGCCAGGTCGATGCTCGGGTACTGCCGCACCTCGATGTCCGGGAACTTCTCCAGCACCAGCGAGGCACTGGTGTTGATTTGAATGCCCGCCGTCTTCCCGCGCAGGCTCTCGATTCCGGTGACGGCCGTGTCCGCCTCCCGCGCCACCACGAGCTGTCCCGCCGTGTAGTACGGCGCGGAGAAGCCCAGCCGCTGCTGGCGCTCGGGCGTGATGGTCACCGCCGAAATCACCAGGTCGAACTTCCCCGCCATCAGCGCGGGAAACACCCCGTCGAAGGACGTGTTCGTCCACGCCACCTTCGCGCCCAGCTCTTCCGCGATGAGCGCTCCCAGCTCGATGTCGAACCCCACCAGCTCGCCGTCCTTCACGGACTCGAACGGCGGGTAGGTGGCATCCGTCCCGATGCGCAGCGTCCGCCCCTTCCAGTCCCCCCGGGAGCCCGGCGCCTCACCCCGGCCACAGCCGAGCAGCACCAGCACCCCCCACACGAGGCACAGCAAGGCCAGCCCGGGAGTGTGGGCCTGGCGACACGAAAGGCGGCGGCGCGACATGGAACGAACAGCTCCCATGCCCAACTATCCCTGAGGCATCAAGGGTTTCCACCGGGACCGGACAACCCGTGACAGCCACGCAACTTCCGCCCTCTCCGGGCCGATACTCTTCCACACCATGAAGACCCCCAGCTCCGGCCCCCGCGTCCAGCCCCGTCCGCTCGAGACCCCCGCCACCCCGGCGCCCGTCCGCAACGAGGTGAAGCCCCAGGCGCCCGTGGTGCGCGGTGACGCTCGCGACGTGTCCCTGTTCGACACGGGAGCCGCTCGCAAGCCGACGGTGGCGCTGACCACGCCCGTCGCCCCCCAGGGCACGAACGTCGCCCCGGGCACCTACCCCAGCGTCGCGGACGTGAAGGCCATTGCCTCCATCCAGGACCCGGTGGCGCGCAACTACGCGATTACGCAGGGCTACGCGGACCTGTCCAACGGCCTGGGTCAGATGCTTGGCAAGGAGAACGCCAACTGGTCCACCTTCGCGACGTGGGCGTCCAAGCAGGCGGGCGTGAGCATCCGCAACGAGGACATGCCCAAGTTCTTCACCGACGCGCTCAAGGGCGCCGGTGACATGGCCGGTCCGCTGAAGAAGGTGGACGACGTGCTGCGCAAGGTGGGCCTGCCCGCGCTGCCGCTGGCGGACATCGCCGCGGCGGGCAGCGAGGCGCTCAACAACGTCAGCAAGTCGATTGCCGACGGCAACCAGTTCGTCTTCAACGAGGTGGGCCAGGAGTTCGCCCGCTTCATCGAGACCTTCCAGGGCGACACGTCCTACGACGCCGCCAAGACGCAGAAGTACCTGGACGGCTTCGGCAAGGACAAGCCGCTCCTGAAGGAGGCCTTCGGCCACTACACCAAGGCCATGTTCGAGAAGGACCCGAACAAGAAGGCGGAGCTGATGCTGCTGGCCAATGACCAGATTGGCCTGCACGAGCAGACGCAGCTCCAGCAGCACGTGGAGAAGGCGCTCAACGCGCCGGTGAAGGACACCTTCCGGAGCATCCTCAAGCAGAGCATCGAGTCCGGCATCAACGCGCTGCCCTTCCCCGCCAACCTCGCGGGCAAGGCCGCCCTGAAGACGGGCCTCGTGGACGCGGCGCTCAACCCCCTGGTCGACGCGACGGCCTCCGTGTTCCGCCGGCTCGCCACCGAGCACATGATGAAGCTCGCGGTGCCGGGCGGCGCGCTGAAGCTGGGCAACGACCTGCCCCCGCCTCCGGGGATGGAGAGCACGCTCTTCCCGCCGCACCTGCGCGCCATCGAGAACCCGGAGCTGCGCGCCCTGCTGGGCAAGCTGGACTCCAGCTCCGACAGCCTCAAGGGCACCGCGGCCAAGGACTGGAGCAAGCTGGACCAGCGGATGAACTACATCATCGACCTGTTCCGCACGCGCCAGTCGGACCCGCACCTGTTCGACGCGCCGTTCGGCAAGACGGGCACCACCTACCCGCTGCCGGCCACCCAGCAGCGCGCGGGCTGAAGTCCCTCGGGGCGCCGTCACCTCGGCGCCCCGTCGTCGTCACACCTCGTCCACCACGAACTGCTCCTGCCGGGCGATGCCCAGCTTCTTCATCCGGCTCTGGAGCGTGGAGGGCTTGAGGCCCAGGAGCGCCGCCGCCCCACCCGGCCCGTAGACGCGCCCCCGCGTGAGCGTCAGCACCCGCAGGATGTGCTCCCGCTGCACCGCCGCCAGCGTCAGCACCGAGCCGGGCTTCATCGTCGCGTCCAGCACGCTCGGCACCGCCGGCTCCACCTGCGCCGCCGGGTGAGCGCTTCCACCGTGCGCCACCACGTCGAACGAGGAAGGACCCAGCTCCGTGCCCTTCGTCAGGATGGTGGCGCGCTCCAGCGCGTTGCCCAGCTCGCGCAGGTTGCCCGGCCAGTCATACGACTCCAGCCTGGCCAGCCCCGCCGGTGACACGCGCATGCCACGCCGCCCGGTGCGCCGCGCCTGCTCCTCCAGCAAGAACGTACACAACTGCGCCAGGTCCTCGCGCCGTTCGCGCAGGGGCGGCAGCCGCAACGGGAAGACACTCAGCCGGTAGTAGAGGTCCTCGCGGAAGCGCTTCTCGGCGATGGCGCGGTGCAGGTCCACGTGCGTGGCCGCGAGGATGCGCACGTCCGAGCGCACCGTCTTGTCGCTGCCCACCGGCTCGAAGGCCTTCTCCTGGAGCGCGCGCAAGAGCTTCGCCTGGAGTTCGACGGGCAGCTCGCCCACCTCGTCCAAGAGCAGCGTGCCTCCGCTCGCCATCTGGAAGCGGCCCGCGCGGTCCTTCGTCGCGCCGGTGAACGCACCCTTCACGTGGCCGAACAACTCGCTCTCCAGCAGGCCCGCCGGAATCGCCGCGCAGTTGAGCGTGACGAAGGGCTGGTCCGCGCGCGAGCTCCACTTGTGGATGGCCCGCGCCAGCCGCTCCTTGCCCGTGCCCGTCTCGCCGGTAATCAGCACCGGCGTGTCCGTCTCCGCCACCTGCCGCGCCCGCCGCGCGAGGTCCCTCATGACGGGGCTCAGCGACGCCTCGAGGATGCCCTCCGACTCTCCGCTGAGCTGCGCCTCCAGGAGCTTCGCGTGCTCGTGGTCCTGACGGTGCAGCCGCTCGAACGTCGCGCGCTGCTCGGCCGCCTGGAGCGCCGTCGCCAGCATCTGGCCGTACACCTCCACCAGGTCCACCACCGGCTGCGGGTACGTCTCGCACTCGGCGCGGTCCAACGTGAGCACGCCATAGGTGCGCTCGCCCGCGCACAGCGGCACCACCATGCACGCGTGCCCCGGCGGCAAATCCAGCACGCCGTCGAACGGGTCTCCGTCGCCGTGCGAGTGGTCCTCTTCCGTGAAGGCCCGCGCGCGCCGTGTCTCCAGCGCATGCCGCAGCGAGGGGAACTCCGACAACGTCAGCGCGTGGTGGCGCACCTTCGCGTTCGCCAGCGGACCGCGCGCCGCCACCGACACCAGCTTGCCGTCCCTCAACAGGAACAGCGTCGCCAGGTCGAAGCGCACCACGCGCGTCAACCAGTCCAGTCCTCGACGAAGCAGCTCATCCACCGAATCTTCGGTGGTTGCCAGCTCGACCAGGTCCCGAGCATCCTTCGCGCCCTCGGTTGGCGCTGACAGTTCATCCGACATGAGGCATGAATAATAGCGCTCCACCGAAATTGCAGTGGCGGTCGTCACCGATATTTCGTTATTCACCGTCCCAGCAACACCGGCCAGTGGGGGCCTGAAGTCAAGTCCCTGGAATCATTGAAGTCGATTGACTGGCACGAGGTCTGCTGTAGCCGTTAGCAGAAGACACCTTCCCAGGGGCCCCCCGCGGGTCCCTCAACCCAAGGAGCAGTACATGCTGACCGTTGGCGACAAGATTCCGAGCTTCAAGGTCAAGGCCACCGTGAGCCTGGAGAAGGGCAAGGAGTTCCAGGAGATCACGAACGAGACCTACAAGGGCAAGTGGCTGGTGCTGTTTGCGTGGCCCAAGGACTTCACGTTCATCTGCCCCACGGAGATCGCGGAGTTCGGCAAGAAGAACAAGGACTTCAATGACCGTGACGCGCAGGTGCTGGGCCTGAGCACGGACAGCGAGTTCGTGCACCACGCGTGGCGCACGCACCACCCGGACCTCAAGGGCCTGCCGTTCCCGATGCTGGCGGACCTGAAGCACGAGCTGTGCAACGCGCTGGGCATCCTCCACAAGGAGGAGGGCGTGGCGCTGCGCGCGACGTTCATCGCGGACCCCGAGGGCATCATCCGCCACGTGACGGTCAACGACCTGTCCGTGGGCCGCAACGTCTCCGAGACGGTCCGCACCCTGGACGCGCTCCAGACGGACGAGCTGTGCCCGTGCAACTGGAGCAAGGGTGAGGAGACCCTGACCCAGAAGCTGGCGAAGGCGGGGTAACGCGTCATGGCCTCGCTCGAAGTCGTCCGCTCTGAACTCGCGGACGCCCACAAGGACACCCGCCTCAACCTCCAGGCAGTCCTGGAAGGTGGCAGCCTCACCCCCGAGCAGCGTTGGGGCGTGGCTGTCGCGTCGGCCTACGCCGTTCGGAATGACCGGCTGAAGGAAGCGATGCTCAACGAGGCGCGGAAGGCACTCGCGAACCCCGAGCCCATCATCGAGGACGCGCGTGCTGCGGCGTCGCTGATGGCGATGAACAACGTGTACTACCGCTTCCGGCACATGATCGGGAAAGAGTCGTACTCGACCAAGCGCGCCGGACTGCGGATGAACAGGCTCGCGCAGGTGCTGACCAACAAGGTGGACTTCGAGCTGGTCTGCCTCGCGGTCAGCGCCATCAACGGCTGCGAGATGTGCATGCAGTCCCACGAGAAGGTCGTCCTCGAGGGCGGCCTCTCCGAGGACCAGGTGCACGACGCGGTGCGAGTCGCGGCGGTCATCCACGCCGCGGCGGTGGGCCTGGAGTCTTAAGCCTCGCACCCGCGAGTCATTCGCTGTGCTTCACCCGCGCCCTCCGGTGGAAACACCGGGGGGCGCTCCATTTGTGGGCGACGCGCATCTGAATGAGCGTCCGCACCACTAAGAACGAAAGGAAGTCCCTCATGTACAAGAGCCCCAGCCCCCTCCCCGAGAAGACCCGCGCCTCCCTCGTCGAATCGCTCAACGCCCGCCTGGCGGACGGCCTGGACCTGCACTCGCAAATCAAGGTGGCCCACTGGAACATCAAGGGCCCGCAGTTCGCGGCGCTGCACCCGCTGTTCGAGACCTTCGCCGTCAGCCTCGCCAACCACAACGACTCCATCGCCGAGCGCGCTGTGACGCTGGGGGGCAAGGCGTTTGGCACCACCCGCCATGTCAGCAAGTCCAGCCGCCTGCCTGAGTATCCGCAGGAGACGACGCGTGACATGGAGCACGTGAAGCTGCTCGCCGAACGCATCGAGGTCTACCTGGAAGGCCTGCGAGACAGCCGCAAGCTCTTCGTCGAGGTGGATGACGCGGATTCCGAGGACCTGGCCACCGGCATCATCGTGGAGTTCGAGAAGCACGTCTGGTTCCTGCGCGCCTCACTGGAGACCTGAGGCCGGCGACACCCGGGGCGAAGGCGCCGTGAGTGTGCATGGCGCTATACGCTCCCGGCACGTTTGCCGGAGCCCTTGTGCCTGTTTTCGCCACGTTGCGAAGGGCACGAGGGTTGCTCTACCAGGGAGCACCCCGCCCGCGACGATGCGGTCCGGGAATCCCTGGAGAAGTCCCCGTGCGAACCCTCATTGGCCTGTCTCTCTCCGCCCTCCTCGTCGCGTGTGGCCGCGACGTGCCCCCGGATGAAGTGATTGAAGCCGCCAAGGCGCGCGTGGAGCGCGTCGTCGCGGCGGGGCACCTGACGCGGGGCGCGCTGGAGGTGCTCGGGTTCATGCCCGTGTACACCTGTGGCGAGCCGCGCCGGGCGTTCCTGGATATCGCGGCGCCCGACGTGAGCGCGCGCCTGTCCTGCGCCACGGCCACGGTGGAGCAGCTCGACGCGGTGACGGACGGCGTGGTGCTGAGCTTCAACGGGCCGGACTGCGAGGTCCACGGCCTGCGGCTCGAAGGCCGAGCCTTCTTCAAGTACAGCGGCGGTGTGGACCGGATGGACGTCTCGGTGGACCTGCGCCAGCTGCGCGTGGACGGCGCGGTGCTGCCCGCGGAGGTCGGCTATGGCACCTGCGGAGACCAGACGAGCGTCTGGGCGAAGGCGGCCGGCGACGTCCCGGGACGCCCGGGCCACACGCTGCGCGTGGACGCGCGGGTGGGCAAGCGCGCGGGCCTGCCGCTGTTGGGCGGCTCCTCGCTGGTGCTCGACGGTGAAGGGGAGCTCACGGGCCCCGACGGCGTGGACACGATGACGCTCGACACCCTCCAGTACGAGGTGGGCGAGTACCTGCCCAAGGAGGGCACGGCCATCCTGGAGACGTCGGACGGACACCGCGTGGAGGCGAACTTCCAGCCGGGCCTGTGGCGGCTGGGCAAGGTGGAGGTGACGGTGGATGATCACGCCTCCGTGACGGTGCCCATCATCCGGTAGCAAGGGATTGCGCGCGCGTCGTCGCTTTCCGCTAGGGTTCCCGGCCGTGAGCGACGACGTCACGATTCCCGCATTCCGCTCCGTGCCCCGCACGGGCGTCATCTACGTCACCGCCGAGGCCACGCGCCGAGGCTACCGTTCCAGCGACCCCGACTGGTGCAACCTGGGCCAGGGGCAGCCGGAGACGGGAGATTTGCCCGGCGCACCGGCCCGCCTGAACACGGTGAACATCGACGTGGCGGACATGGAGTACGCGCCGGTGGCGGGGCTGTGGGACGTGCGAGAAGCCATCGCCAGTCTCTACAACCGCCTCTACCGCAAGGGGCTGCCCAGCCAGTACAGCGCGGAGAACGTGTGTCTCTCCGGTGGCGGGCGAGCGGCCCTCACCCGCGCCGCGGCGAGCCTGGGCTCCATCAACCTGGGCCACTTCCTGCCGGACTACACGGCCTACGAGGAGCTGCTGGACGTCTTCAAGGCGTTCACCGCCATCCCCATCCTCCTGGAGGGTGAGCGCGGCTACGCCTTCACCCACGAGGACCTGCGCCGCGAGGTGCAGGGCCGCGGGCTGTCCGCGCTGCTCTTCTCCAACCCGTGCAACCCCACCGGCAAGCTGGTGCAGGGGGACGAGCTGGCGCGGTGGGTGGGCGTGGCGCGTGAGCAGGAGTGCGTGCTGCTCATCGACGAGTTCTATTCGCACTACATCTGGACGGGCCGCCCCGGGCACCTGCCGGTGGAGAGCGCCGCGCGCTACGTGGAGGACGTGAACCGCGACCCCGTCGTCCTCTTCGACGGCTTCACCAAGAACTGGCGTTATCCGGGCTGGCGCATGACGTGGACGGTGGGGCCCAAGCAGGTGATTGAAGCCGTCTCCAGCGCGGGCAGCTTCCTGGACGGAGGAGGCAGCCGGCCCTTGCAGCGCGCCGCCATTCCCCTGCTCCAGGAGGAGCCCGTCATCGCGGAGACGCTGGCCATCCACACGGCCTTCCGCGAGAAGCGGGACAAGTTCCACTCGCGCCTGGAGCGGCTGGGCATCCGCACGGACCGCGCGCCGGACGGGACGTTCTATGTCTGGGGCAACGTGTCCGGACTGCCCGCGCCGCTCAACGACGGCATGGGCTTCTTCCGCGCCGCGCTGGAGCAGAAGATCATCACCGTGCCGGGTGAGTTCTTCGACGTGAATCCAGGCAAGCGCCGCGCGCGGCCATCCCGCTTCCGCGGCTACGTGCGGCTGTCTTTCGGGCCGTCCATGGAAGTGCTGGAGAAGGCGCTGACGCGACTGGAAGCCATGGTGCTGCAGCACAGCCGCACCTGACGCGCGCAACCACCTTCCGGAGCCAACGCGTCCCTGGCGGCTCCGGAAGGCGATGACACCCATCCGCTAGAAAATCTCCGCCAGCCCTTCCGCGCCCAGGGTGTTCCACTCCACCTCGAACTCGACGGGCGCGCCCACCAGCTCGTTGAACTTCTGCTGCCACATCAGGAAGACGCTCTGCTGATACAGCGCGATGGCCTTCCGTTCCGGCAAACCCATGCATGCCCCTCGGATGTGATTCCAGTGATTGGAATTGAAGGGCGACACGACTCTACTGAGAGAACGAGCTTTCAAACACTCCGAGTCTCAAGAAACGAGACACGCCTGTCTTGAAATGACTCACCAGACCTGGAGGCCGAGCGACAGGTCCCGGAACGACCCGGGGCCCCGCGTGACGCGCGCCTGGAGGCCGTATGCTTCCGGGCGCCCATGAAACTCCCCTCCTCCCGGCTCGCGCTGCTCGGCGTCCTCTACTTCGTGCAGGGCCTGCCCTTCGGTTTCCAGGCCACCGCGCTGCCCGTGTATCTGCGGGAGCAAGGGGTGTCGCTCACCGCGCTGGGCTTCGCCGGGGTACTCGCGCTGCCCTGGGGGCTCAAGGCGCTCTGGGCGCCGCTGGTGGACCGATATCACTCCGCGCGGCTCGGGCGTCGCAGGTCATGGATTCTGCCGATGCAAGCAGGCCTGACGCTCACCTGCGCGGCGGCGGGGTTCATGGTCTCCGAAGGGGGTTCGCTGAAAGTCCTCCTGGGACTCATCCTGGTGATGAACCTCTTCGCCGCCACGCAGGACATCGCGGTGGATGGGCTCGCGGTGGACACGCTGAGGCCGGAGGAGCTGGGCCTGGGCAACTCCGTGCAGGTGGTGGGCTACAAGCTGGGGATGCTCACGGGCGGCGGGCTCCTGGTCTGGGCCAGCAAGTCCATTGGCTGGTCGGGGCTGTTCCTGTCCATGGCCGCGCTGTGCGCGGGCGCGCTCGTGGTGACGCTGCTCACCCGTGAGCCACCTCCGCGTGAGGATGCGAGCGGACGCGACACCGCGTCGCCCCCGGAGACACGCCTGAGCTGGCGGCAACTGCGCGAGCGCTTCGCTTCGGTGATGATGAAGCCGGGCACGCTCTGGCTGCTGCTCTTCATTGGCACGTACAAGTTCGGCGAGACGATGGCGGACGTGCTCTACAAGCCCTTCCTCCTCGACGCGGGCATCCCCGCCTGGCAGATAGGCCAGTGGGTGGGGACGTGGGGGAACGTGGCCTCCATCCTCGGCTCCCTCGCGGGAGGACTGCTCGCCACGCGCCTGCCCATCGTCGGAGCGCTGACGCTCACCGCCTCGCTTCGCGTGCTGCCGCTCATGGGCCGCTGGTGGCTGGCGACCCACGGCGTCAGCGACGCGGGCGTCATCGGCGTCACGCTCGCGGAGGAGTTGGTGGGCGGCGCGCTCACCACGGTGATGTTCGCATTCATGATGTCTCGCGTGGACCGGCGCATCGGCGCCACGCACTACACGCTGCTGGCCAGCCTCGAGGTCTGGGGCAAGGCCCCCGCGGCGCCACTCGCGGGGTGGCTCGCGGACCCGGCTCACGGACTGGGACTGGGCTATGCGCCGGTCTTCCTGCTCGGTGCCGCACTGTCCGTGGCCTTCCTCGCACTGCTGATTCCCATCCGCCACCAGCGCACGAGTCCCACCTCCGTCGCCTCCACCGGCTGACGCGCGCGGGCGCACGTCACGATTCCGTAACAGCCGCATTTCCTCGATTGGCTGTACTCATTTGTTATCAAGACAGATGTGTCAGACGCGCGTGTTAAGTGCGGAGCCGCAGTTCCCCCCTTCTCACGCGCGGGAGAAGTTGCCCGCGAGAGGTCCACCCTTTGTTCTCTACATCCCTGAAGTCGTTCCTGGGCGGCGTCGCGCTGTTGGCCGCGCCCCAGGCCCTCGCGGACAGCACCACCACGATTCCCGCCTTCAACGCGGCGATTGCCACGGCCCGGACGTCGAACAGCCCCGGTGGCACCACCGTGCGCCGCGCGGAGATGAAGAACGCGGTCAACCTGTTCCTCTACGACGACGGCCGCGTGGACGCCGCCGAGCGCACCTTCCTGGGCGCGCGCATCAACGACCTGGTCTTCAACATCGGCGTCACCGCCACCGCCAAGAAGTACATGATTGATGTCCACGAGCTGAACGACGGCGCCACCACCTATGCGCCGCTGTGGCTCGACGACATGGCGCAGACGCCCGAGCAGCTGTTCGGCGCGACCGGGCCGCTCACCACGTCCTCCTCCATCAAGGAGGGCTACATCCCCAACGGGCAGGGCGTGGCGAACCAGGAGACGCTGTCCTACAAGGCCGCCGCGGCCTTCGGGCTGCGGGGCGTGGGGGCGTTCACCCCCATCACCGTCCAGGAGCTGCTCGCGAAGCTCTCCGCACAGGTCATCAGCGGCACCCCGAACTCGGATGAGGTGGATGGCGCGCTGGCGCTCATCACGCAGGTTTCGCGCAACAGCAACCGGCTCTACACCACGGGCTGGTCGTGCCAGACGTACTGCGGCGGTGGCGGCCCTGGGGACATGGGTGGCTACTTCATCGCCGCGGTGAGCACGGACCGCCAGTTCGTGCGCATGGTGCGCGTGACGACCTGGTCGGACTAATCGTTCCTCAGCGCCGTGCGCGCAGCTCGAGCCCCGCGGGAGGGAAGGTTCCTCCCACGTGGGTCCACTCGAGCCGGACCTGACGGCGGCCCTCGGGCGGAAGCTCGAGGACCGCCAGCACCCTGCCCTCTCCACGCTGGTTGACGCGGACGTCCATGCGCTGGCCGTCGACCTTCATCGCCAGGTTCAGCACTCCAGCCTGTGGGAAGAAGTGTTCTGAGGGATGGAGTCGCGGCGAGGTGAGCAGCAATTCCACCTCGCGCGGCTCGCTGTCCTCGTTCTCCAGCGTGTACGTCAGCTGGTACGAGACGCCCCGGGCACCGTCGTGCGTCCTGTCGTCCCGAGCGGATGCGGCGCGCGAGGCGGAGGTCCCCGAGGTCGGCGTCAACGTCGGAGCGTCAGGCCCCGTGCCCGCGCGCCTGCGGGGCATGGACATGACGAGGTCGCCCGCGAGCGTTCCTGGCGACAGGCGCAGCGTGCGCTCACCCACGAAGAGGCTGCCTGCTTCGCTCACCCCCTGGAGTGAGGGGAAGGCCGTCGTGCCCGCATCCCCGGCGGTGGCCAGCGGATGCTCGCTCCGGGAGATGGCGGCGAGCTCGTCGGGAGTGAGTGGCAGGGGGCTGGACACGGTGGCCAGACGGAACCGCGCGCCGGGGTCTACCTGCCCCTTCGAGTCCAAGGCCGTGAAGTCCAGGAGGGCGCAGAGCGTGCCCGACTTTTCGTGACGCGCATCCAGGACGACCACCGTCGCGCCAGGCGGCACGGTGAGAGAGCCCTCAAAGGCGCCCCGGGTTCCCAGGCGCACGTCGTCCAGGTGGGACAGGTCGAGGTCGTCACGGACGAGCGGACGGGACTGGCGCTCTGATTCGTCACGGGCATCGAGGACGGCGTCGAGGAGGCCCGAGGCGAGGACCGCATGCGGTCCTCGGAAGAACAGGCCCTCTGGGTCTGGTTCCTTGCCTTGCCCTGCCTGCGCGTCGACCAGTCCCGTGAGGTCCTCGTCGATGGGCTCCTGGCTCAACGGGTTGAAGGGCGCACCCGTGGTGCTCGGCGGGAACTGGGGCGTGAGGTACTTGGAGAAGAGGCCACCCTTGACCTGGAGCTGGATGGGACGGCCCGACGTGTTTCGCAGCACGACGGAGCAACGCCCGGTTCCCTCGGAGGCTGCTTCCACGCGGTTGATGGCGCGCACGTACAGCCGGGCCTGACCGGAGAAGGTGTAGCCGCCCTCGCTCTTTCCCGGCACGAGCCGACTCATCGTGGAGCCGAGGACACCCCAGGTCCGAATCGTCTCCGGGCTCGCGTGGACGAGGAGAGGCGCGCCCGTGAAGGCGCCCTCGATGGGTGCGAGGGCGGAGATGGGGAGCACCTCCGAGTCGAGGTCACCCACGGACAGCGGCGGTCGCGTGTGCGTTCGCGCTTCGTAGCGAGGAGGCGGGGCTTCGTCCTCGATGGGCGGCACCTCCGCGATGATCACATCGTCCGAGGAGGACTCCTCCGACTCCACGCTGGGTTCCCGAGATGAAACCAGCGTGAGCCCACGCCGCGAAGGAGGCTTCGCGGGAGCTTCGGACGGCGGACTCGCGATGGGATTCGCCCGTGGCTTCGCCGCGTGAGTCGCCTCGACAACCTTCACGTGCGACTTCGCCTCATGCGCTGTCTCGATGGGCGTTGCTTGCGGCTTCGCCTCGTGAGCTGTCTCGATGGGCGTTGCTTGCGCCTTCGTCTCTTGCGCGGTCTCGATGGGCGTTGCTCGCGGCTTCGCCTCGTGCGCTGTCTCGATGGGCGTTGCTTGCGACTTCACTCCCTCGACACTCTTGAGGGACATCTCTTGCGGCGTGACGTCGGCGGAGCGTTCAGCGGACTTCGCCTGTCCTTTGCCCACGGGCTTCGCTTGGGGCTTCGCGGATTCAGAAGTCCCGGTGGCCTTCGACTGTCCCTTCAGTGCCTGCGCATCTCCCGCCGGCTTCACCTGTGCCTTCGATGCCTGCGTATCTCCCGCCGAGTTCCCCTGTGACTTCGTCGCCTGCGCATCTCCAGCCGACTTCGCCTGCGCCCTTGGGGCCTGTACATCGCCAGCGGCCTTGGCCTGTGCCTTCGAGGCCTGCGTATCTCCCGCTGACTTCCCCTGTGCCTTCGGGGCCTGAGCATCTCCAGCGGCCTTCGCCTGCGCCCTCGGGGCCTGAGCATCTCCAGCGGCCTTCGCCTGCGCCCTCGGGGCTTGTGCTCCCCCCGCCTGCTTCGCCTGTGCCCTCGGGGCCTGCGCGGCTCCAGGCGACTTCCCCTGCGCCTTCGGAGCCACGGCGGGCTCCGGCTTTCGTGCGGGCTTCTTCGCGGACTCCGCCCCTTGCCCCGCAGAGGGCTTTCCCCCGGCGGACGCCCCACGGGTCGTCGGAGGGGCGGGTTTCGAGGACGAACGTCTGGGCGGCGGCTTCGGGGGCGGCATGGAGAGATCCTCTCACGCCCGCGACCACTTCCTCCAGGCAAGGCCCGTCAAGGCGAGCACCCCGACGGTGGGCACGGCCCACGGCCCCACCCTCGCGAGCCGGTGCTCCCAGACATCCACCCGGTCCGCCAGGAGCAAGATCATCCAGTGGCGCGCCAGGTGGTCCGGGTAGCCATAGGCCACCTTGCGCAACAGCCCGCTCACCCCGTGAGGCGGCTGCGCGGTGCCGAACACCGGGGGGAACCCGGCACGGCCCTTGTGCTTGAACACGCGCACGTCCGAGTGCTGCACACGGATGGGCACGCGCGCCCCCGGCATGGGTTGAGGCGTTCTCTCCATCGGCACACCCGGACGACTGGAGGGTTCCAGGTCCACCGCGGCGTCAGGAAT
The DNA here is from genome assembly GCF_006636215.1 of Myxococcus llanfairpwllgwyngyllgogerychwyrndrobwllllantysiliogogogochensis. GTDB lineage: Bacteria > Myxococcota > Myxococcia > Myxococcales > Myxococcaceae > Myxococcus > Myxococcus llanfairpwllgwyngyllgogerychwyrndrobwllllantysiliogogogochensis. The sequence goes on from NZ_VIFM01000018.1 coordinate 75,122, forward strand.
GGGTCTATCCGGCATGGTTCGGCTCCTTGCTCGTCACGCGTGCCCGGGGGTGAGGACGCACTTGACGCAGCCGTCCTGCTTCTGGGCGAACAGGTGGTACGCCTTGGGTGCCTCCTCCAGCGGGAAGCGGTGGGTGATGATGCCCTTCGCGTCGATGCGGCCCTCACGGATGTGCTGGAGCAGATGCGGCATGTAGCGACGCACGTTGCACTGGTTCATCCGCAGCGTGAGTCCCTTGTTCATCGCGGTGCCAATGGGCATCAGGTTCCACGGCGGGCCGTACACTCCAACGATGGAGACGTTGCCGCCCTTGCGCACGACATCGATGCACCAGGTGAGCACCGTGGGCGCGCCCGCCTCGAGCTTCAATCCCAGCCCCAGCACGCGCTGCCCCAGCGAGCCCTCGGCCTCCATGCCCACCGCGTCGATGCACACGTCCGGCCCGCGCCCCTCGAACAGCTCCTTCAGGTAGAGGACGATGTCGTCCACCTCCCGGAAGTTCACCGTCTCCACCTTCGCGTACCGCTCCGCGAAGTCGAGCCGGTACTGCACGCAGTCCACCGCGATGACCCGGCCCGCGCCCATCAGCCACGCGGACCGCATGGCGAACAGGCCCACCGGGCCCGCGCCGAACACCACCACCGTCTCGCCGCCCTTGATTTCACCCATCTCCGCGCCCATGTAGCCGGTGGGCAGGATGTCTCCGAGGAAGAGCGCCTCCTCGTCCTCCATGCCGTCGGGAATCTTCAGTGGCCCCACGTCCGCGAAGGGCACGCGCACGTACTCGGCCTGCCCGCCGTCGTAGCCGCCCGTCGTGTGCGAATAGCCATACACGCCGCACGCCACGTCGCTCGATGGGTTGCTGTTCTCACACGAGGCCGTCAGCCCTCGCTGACAGTAGAAGCAGGTGCCACAGGAGATGTTGAAGGGCACCACCACCCGGTCGCCCTTATGTAACTGGCTCACCTCGGAGCCCAGCTCCTCCACCACACCGGTGAACTCATGACCGAACGTGTGGCCCACGCGGGTATCCGGCACCAGGCCGTGCAACAGGTGCAGGTCCGAGCCACAGATGGCCGTGCGGGTCACCTTGAGGATGACGTCCTGCGGGTGCTCCAACCGAGGGTCTGGCTTGTTCTCCACCCGGACCTTGAACGGCCCCTGGTACGTCAGTGCACGCATGTGAGTCCTCTCCCGTTGCACATACGGGTGAGGACTCCGACGCCTCGCGGCAAGACGCTCGACAGCGAGCCCCTGCCTGCCATGCCGCCTTGTGGCGCGGACACCGCCGCTCAGCCGACCACGGGCTCCACGGGAAGCTCCGTCGCCCGCCAGAGGTACCAGCTCACCACGGTGCGCCAGGGCCGCCAGCGCTCACCGTATTCCAGCAGCGCCTTGGGGCGCGGCATCTCCGGAAGCCCATACGCGAGCATGAAGCCCTTGCGCACGCCGAAGTCGTCCACCGGCAGCACGTCCGGCCGACCGAGCCTGGAGATGAGCAGCATCTCCACCGTCCACTGACCGATGCCTCTCACCTGCGTGAAATGCTCGATGAGCGAGGCGTCGTCCATGCGCCGCACGCGGGACAGGGGAGGAACGGTGCCGTCCAGTGACTTGCGCGCCAGGTCCTGGAGCGCGGCCAGCTTGTTGGCGGACAGGCCCGCCTCGCGCAGCACCGGCTCCGACACGGACAGCAGGGCCTGGGGCGTGAAGCGGCGGCCCTTGCCCACGCGCTCGCTGACGCGCTCGAAGATGGCGGCGGCGGCGCGGCCGTGGAGCTGCTGATAGACGATGGACTCCGCCAGCGCTGCGAAGGGACTGTGCAGGGGGCTCAACTGGAGGCGGAAGGAGCCCACGCGCTTCATCAGCGCGCCCAGCTTCGGGTCCTCGCGCGCCAGGGCACGGCGGACCTCGGGAGTGAAGGCTTCGGGCAGGCGCGGGGCGGTGGGAGCAGGACGCGGCATGAGAGGGGTGACATGCTGCCGCTCCCAGCGCCCCGCGCAACCCGATTCTTGTCACGAAGAACCGAGACTCAGAGTGGCGCGGCCTTGTCCGTCTCGGAGGGCACCTGGCGCCGGGGCTCGCCCTCCATCAGCTCGTCGAACTCCTCCTCCATCTGGAGGCCCAGGTCCTCGAGCTGCTCCTTGGAGACGAGCTTGCGGACCTTCTTGAAGAGGTCACCCTCCTCTTCCTCCACGTGGTGCTCTATCTGCTCCTGGAGCACCTTCATCTTCGCGTCGAAATCCTCGTCGTGCGGCTCCATCTCCATCAGGTCGGCGATGATGCGCTTGGCGGACAGGTGCTCCTCCACGGCCTCGCGCAGCAGGTCCTCGGTGTCGTTGGCCTTGGACGCCGGATAGAAGTACTGCTCCTCGATGGTGGTGTGCGCACTGAGCCGGTCGGCGATCATCTCGAACAACTCCCGGCGCTTCGCATCGGCGTGGTCCGGGAGCTTGCCGTACTGCGTGAAGAGCTTCTTCACCTCGGCGTGTTGCTGCTTCAGGAGGTCCAACGCGTTCATGGGTGTATCTCCGTGTCCGACGGGGTTCTTGTCATCAAACGAAGAAGCCGGGCTCAGCGGGGCAGCTTGCGGGAGGGCAGGTCCTTCACCGCGGGCCCATTGAGCACCTTGCCGGTGGGGCTGTAGCGCGCGCCGTGACAGGGGCAGTCCCACGAGCGCTCCGCGCCGTTCCAGTGCACGTGGCAGCCCAGATGCGTGCACACCGGAGACACCGCGTGAGAGGTTCCGTCCGCCTCGCGGTAGACGGCCACCTTCTGCCCTTCGACTTCCAGAATCTTCGCCTCGCCGGGTGCCACCTCGGACAGGTGCTTGCCCTCGGGCTTCGCCAGCCGGTCCGCGACGAAGCGGAAGGCCGTCTCCGCGTTCTCCTGGATGAAGTCCTTCGCGCCCGCCAGCGGTTTGACGCGCGTGGCGTCATACAGCGCGGCGTAGGGACTCTGCCGACCCAGGATGAGGTCGCTGATGAGCATCCCCGCCAGCGTGCCGAACGTCATGCCCGTCCCGGAGAAACCCGTCGCCACGTAGACATGGCGGCTGGCGCTGTTGCGGCCGATGTACGGCAGCCCGTCCGTGGACTCGATGACCTGACCGGACCAGCGATACGTGAGCTGCTTCACCGGGAAGTGCTTGCGCGCATAGTCCTCCAGCGCCGCGTAGCGCCGCCCGGTGTCCTCCTCCGCGCCGACCTTGTGGTCCTCGCCACCGACGATGACGTACGCGCGGCCCTCGACGGACTGCGTGCGGATGTAGTGATAGGGCTCCTGCGAGTCGTAGTACTGCCCGGGCTCCAGCGGACCTTCGAGCGGACCCGCCACCGTGTAGCTGCGATACGCGGACAGCTTCGTCTGCAGCAGCACCCGGTTGAGCGGCGAGTGGGTGGCCTCCACCACGGCCGCGGTGGTGACGGTGCCCCGGTCCGTGACGATGCGACAGGGCGCGCCGTCGTGGACCTCCGTCACCCGCGTGTTCTCGAACAGGAAGCAGCCCTCGCCTATCAGCGAGTCCACCAGCCCGAGCAGGTACTTGCGCGGATGGAACAGCGCCTGGTCCTCCACGCGCAGCGCGCCCTTCACCGGGAAGGGCAGCGGCACCGCGTGGGTGAGGGAGGCATGAAGGCCCGCGTCGCGCGCGGCGGAGAGTTCCTGCTCCAGCGACGCCCACTGACGCGCGGTCTCCGCGTAGCGGAACGAGGGGACGCGCTGGAAGTCACAGTCCAGGGAGAGTTCCTGGACGAGCGAGGCCACCTGCTCCATCGCCGCGCGGCTGGAGGACGCCGCCAGTCGGGCACCCTTCTCCCCGAAGTCTCGCCGCAGCGTGGCGTAGGGCGTGTCGAGCAACTCCGTGAGGTGGGCGGTGGTCTGCCCCGTCTGGCCCGACAGGATGCGGTTCATCTCCAGCACCGCCACCCGCTTTCCCGCGCGCTTCAGCAGCCATGCCGTGGTGAGTCCGGTGATGCCCGCACCGATGACGACGACATCCACCACCAGGTCGCCCGCAAGCGCCGGGAAGTCACGCGGCGGGGCAGTCAAGGTCCAGAGCGACCGGTTCGTCCGCGTCTCATCCATGTCCTCAACCTAGGAATGCGCCGGAGGTGCGATAACCCGCCGAGTCGAAGCACGGGCCTGCCCGGCTGCCCGGCTTGGGAGTCACTCGGGATGTGCACGAGCGGACAGAGCCGGGGGCCGGGTGTTGGCAAGTCACGTCGACGAGGAAGCGGTTCTGGGGTGGGCAGACCCGCCGCGCTAGAAAAGGGCTGGGTCGGCCCCCCCGAACCCTGCCGAAAGACCAGGGAGCCACAAAGGATGCCCGTGGAAAGAATGGCTGGGAGCACCAGCCTCGTCGATGTCATGGACCGGGTCCTGGACCGCGGCCTTCGCTGGGACGATGTCGTCCACGCGGACCGCCTCTCTCCCGAGCATGCCGCCCGTGTCGTGGTGACCTATCTGGAGGTTCGGACCGACGACACCCCGCGCCCTGGCGAAACACCTCGTCCCACTCCTGGAGCCTGACGCATTGGCCTCTCCCGTCCCTCTCGCCCTGGACCCCACCTCCTCCGCCGATGCACGCCTGGCCCTGGCCGAGCAACTGCTCGCCTGCGACACGGCACGCGCCTGCGCCGAGGCCATGGTGGAGTGGCTGCCCCGGCATGCCCAGGCCGCCGCCGCGGCCTGTCTGGCGCGCGAGGAGCCCGGTGGGAGGATGAGCTGCCTCGCCGCGAAGGGGCTGTCCGAGGCGCAGCACGCCGCGCTGCAGGCGTGGTCCGATGACGACAAGGCCCACCCGCTGACGGACGCGCTGGCCCAGGCCGCGCCGCGCTTCTTTCCGAGTGCGCGCGCGCCCCTGCCCGCGCAAGGCACGGGAGGCCTGTTCGCGGTGCCGCTCGGACGCGACGACGCGCCTCCGGTGGGGCTGCTGCTCGTCTGGGCGAGCGGCCCCACGCTCCCCCCGGAGGTGACGTGGGTCGCGGACCACGCGGGGCCCTTCCTCGCGCGGCAGGCCACGTCGGGGCCGCTGGGCACGACGGGCAGCGCGCTGCTTCGCCGCATCATCGACGCGGTGACGGACCCGGTGCTGCTGACGGACCTGAGGGGACGTCCGCGACTGGCCAACGCGCGCGCGGAGGCCCTGTTGGTCGCCCATCCCGACGCGAGCCACGGCCACCGGCGCGCCGTCCACCTCAACCAGCGCGTGTTCGCCACCGCGGTGGCCAGCACCGCCAGCGGCGGCGCGCCGGGTGTCAGCTGGCGCGAGATACCGCTGGTGGACCCCATGGAGGGGATGGACCTGCTCTTCGAGCTCGTCAGCACCCGCGTGTACGAGCCCGACGGCCGCGAGGCCATGGTGAGCGTGCTGCGCAACGTGACGGACCTGGGACGGGCGACCCAGGCGCTGGGAGAGAGCTACCGCCGCCTGCGCGCCACCGAGCGCGAGGCGCGCAGCGAGCGGCACCGGTTGGACCGGGTGCTGGACTCCGTGGCGGACCCCATCATCCTGTCGGACCCTTCCGGCGGCACGGTGATGATGAACGAGCCCGCGGAGAAGCTCTTCACGCCGCCTTTGGATGGAGGCCGCGCCGCGCAGCGCCGCGTGCGCTCAAACCACGCGACGTTCGCCTCGTTCCTCGCGCACCTGCTGGACGCCGGGGGCAGCCTGCGCTGGCGCGGGCAGCTCAGCCTGATGGACCCGGCCAGCGGCGACACCCTCCCGGTGGAGGCGGTGGCCAGCAAGGTGCTGGGTGAGAGCGGCGAATTGACGGGCATCGTCACCCTCTTCCGCGACAGGGGCGAGGCCCTGGCGAAGGCGCGGCTGTTGGAGCGGCTCAAGGAGGTCTCCACGCTGCTGGAGGCGCGCGTGCAGGTGGCCACCGCGGAGCTGGCGGAGCAGAACGAGAAGCTGCGCCGGCAGGCCATCCAGTTGGAACAGGCGAGCGCGGCCAAGTCGCAGTTCCTGGCCAACATGTCCCACGAGTTCCGCACGCCGCTCAACGCCATCCTCGGCTACACCAACATGCTGCTGCAGGGCGTGTCCGGTGAGCTGACGCCGCCGCAGAAGCGCAACCTGGCGCGCATCGACTCCAACGGGCGACACCTGCTGGAGGTCATCAACGAAATCCTGGACATCACCCGCATCGAAGCGGGGCGGATGCCGTTGCATCTGTCGGACTTCGGAATCGCCGAGCTGCTCCAGGAAGTCATGGCGGAGATGGACCCCATCATCGCGCGCAGCAAGCTGACGGTGACGACGCACCTGGGCGCGAAGCTGCCGCCGGTGCACAGCGACCGACAGAAGGTGAAGCAGGTCGTCCTCAACCTGCTGTCCAATGCCCTGAAGTTCACGCACGAGGGCGTTGTGAAGGTCCTGGCGGAGTACGTTCCGTCGACCTCCATGCTCACCATCTCCGTGGAGGACTCCGGGATTGGCATCGACCCGGCCTACCAGGAGAAGATTTTCGAGGACTTCCAGCAGGTGGATAGCTCGCCCACCCGGGCCTATGGCGGCACCGGGCTGGGATTGTCCATCTGTCGCCGTCTGGCCGACATGCTGGGGGGACGCGTCTCCCTCCAGAGCACCCCTGGGCAGGGGTCGACCTTCACGTTGCACTTTCCACGACGCCCGAGGCGGACATGACGAATCCCTCCCCGAACCTCAAGCCGCTCGTACTCGTCGTGGACGACTACGACGACGCGCGGGAGATGTACGCCGAGTACCTGGAGTTCTCCGGGTTCCGCGTGGCGCAGGCGAGGAACGGCCAGGAGGCACTGGACCAGGCCTTCGCGCTCACACCGGACATCATCCTGATGGACCTGTCGTTGCCCATCATCGACGGGTGGGAGGCGACGCGGCGGCTGAAGAACGATGACCGCACGCGCACCATCCCCGTCGTCGCGCTCACCGGCCATGCGATGACGGGCCAGTCGGACGAGGCGAAGGGCGCGGGGTGCGACTCCTTCGTCACCAAGCCGTGCCTCCCCGACGAGCTGGTGGCGGAGGTCCGGCACATCCTCGCTCAGCGCGGAGCCGCCGTGTCCCACTGAGACGTGCCCATGCCACGGACCTCTCGCCCTCCCAACAAGTCCAAGGCCTCCGGTCGGCGCGGCGCCCCGGCACGCAAGAGTACTCCCGCGCGCAAGGCGCCCCGACGCACGACCTCCGCCGAGGAAACCCGTCCCCCCACCCCTGTCCCTTATACACTTCTGCGAGTCCACGAGACTGAAGCTGATT
>NZ_VIFM01000190.1 GCF_006636215.1 Myxococcus llanfairpwllgwyngyllgogerychwyrndrobwllllantysiliogogogochensis
AAGCCTCTCCCATGGCCTCGAGGACGGACGCTGAGTCCGCGTCAGGTACATCCGCACAGGGCCCCTCTCGCGAGGGCGCCCTCGGCTTGTCCCAGTGCAACTGGGTGGACGTGGGGCCCTGGCACATTCCCCACTCCGAGCCGCGCCCTGGAAGGACACTGGCGGGCTCGGAAGGCGCCGCAGGCCGCACCTCCTCCCCAGAGAGAGCCTGCAGGGCCCACCTCGCGTGGCTCCGCGCCACGGGGGAAGCATGCGTCGTCAGCACCTGTTGGAACAGCGGCTCCATCTCTTCTGCATGGGCCCTGAAGGCGTAGCTGCCCAACGCCCGGACCGCCGCAGCCTGGACTTCGCTGTGCGGCTCGTACACCGCCTGGCGCAGTGCCTCGAGGGCAACTGGGTCGCCCAGCCGTCCAAGGGCCTCCGCCGCCCGTGCGCGCTCCCACCCCTCTCTCCCCGTGGCCAGGACGCGCAGCAGCGGCTCCATCGCGGCTGGACGTGCCACCGGCCCCAGGGACGCGAGGCTCGTGAGGGCTCGCGCACGGCACTCAGGCGCGGCGAGCTGCCGGAGGACCTCGGGCACCGCAGCGGGGTTGTCGAAGGCCACCAGCGACTGCAGCGCCACGGGCGTGAGGCGCACGTCCGCCCGCTGGAGCGCCTGGATCACCTCGGGGGCCGCCTCCCGCCCCTCGCGCTCGTAGGCGGCCAACACCGACGCCACGTAGGCCGCTCGCGGGGTGCATCCGTCGAAAACAGTCTCACAGCCAGGCGCTGAGACTGCCGGACAGAATGTCCCTGGCGGGCGCCGGAGCGTGGGCTCCGCCAGCTCCCGCGCGAGGAGCGCCCGCAGGCGAGGAACGAAAGTCTCCGTGTGCGTGACGGCGCGCCGGGCGAGCACGTAGCGCACCCGCACCAGTTCCTCCCGGCTCGACTCTGGATTCTCCAGCACCTCCATCAGCACCGGAGCCAAGGTCGGCCCGAGGTGCTCCAACGTCGATGTGGGCGACTTCAGGAGGTTTCGCACAATGGCTGGCGCTGCTCGCGCCTCGTCGAGCGAGGAGAGCGCGTGCAAGGCCATCCCATCGGGCTCCCGTTCATACGCAGCGAGGAGCGCAGGTACTGCCCGCCTGGCCTTCTCTTCCATCGCCGCCAGCGCCCGTGCCGCACCGCCGCGGACGCGACGGTCCGCGTGGCGGAGCAGCGGAACCAACCGGGGGACGACGTCCTCCCCTTCGCGCCCCAGCTTCCAGGCGGCGCACTCCTGCTCCGGCGGAAGCCATCGCTCTCCGGTGTCTGGACCGTGGACTTCCTGCAGCAGCGCAAGGCACGCATCAGGCCCCTGGCAGCAGCCCTCCCACGTCATGACGTCGTCCCGCTTCCATGTCTGCCGGGCACACCCCAGCGACAGCGCCACCACCGCGTACACGAGCCCAGCCAGCCAGCGGGGGTACCCCGACTTCACCTTTCCCTCCATGTCATCGCCTCTCATTCTCCCTTCGGTGTGAAGGGACTCCGAACGCAACGCTTCAGCCAGTCACGAGCCGCGCAGTGAATGAGCGCTGCGCTCGAGGCGCCTTCACGACGCGGGTGCCGGCCACCCAGTCGTGGAGACACCGCCGGTCCTCGCCAGCGATGAAGAGCACGTCCGCCAAGCCGAACCACCCGCAGTAGCCGCAGAGCGCCAGCGGGAGCACGTTCCTCAGCAGGGCGATTCGCCACACCTCTGCCGGACGACCATCTCGTCGGACGACGCGGAGCCCCAGGAGCCTCTTGCCGAGGCTCGCCCCCGTGCCCCGAATCAGGCTCGCCTGTATAAGCAACACGAGGAGCGCCGGGGCGTAGACCACTGGCGCGTTCATCGCCTCCTCGTCCGGAATGGCCAGGCACCGGAGCACACCCAGCAACAGGGACGGCAAGAGGAGCGCGGCACCATCAACAAGGCTTGCCGCGAGCCGGGCCCTGCGCGTCGCGAGTTCAGGAGCGGCATGAACGCACTTGAAGCATCGGCCCGCCCAGGACAACGCGCAGAAGGCACAGACGAAGGTGCCGCAACGAGTACATGCACCGTCAGCGGAGAAGCCTGAATGCTCGAAGCACTGGGCTTCCGAAATCGATTCAACGGCCTCGCGGAAGTCGGACATGGGGGGCCGCAGCACAGCTACGCCCGCCCGAAGGCAGCAACTTACTTCGGCGAGAAAGCTCCCCTTGGGAGCCAAACTTAACCCAACAGATCAAGTCACCGAACCCACCACATCAAGCTCCGTACCGCTGAATTGCTTGACGCAAGTCACGGCGGCAAGCTCGATGGATTCGACGAGCCACACGAGCCACACGCCGACATGCAGAACGACTACTTCATGCTCATGGGCGATTCGCTCAACCAATGGATGACGCGCGAAGGTCCGCCCCCCGAGAAGCAACTCGTAGGAGTAAACTGGCGACAGCGCCCTGTCTTCGTGGCGAACCCCATCAAACTGCGCATCCGTACGGGAGTGCTCCCGAAAGAACCCTTCCCTGCCTATGAGGGCTCCTGTACGCCCCTGCTCTCCGCCCAGGCCAAGTCCCTCCTTGAGCCTCTTGCCATCAGCCACCTTCAGTTTCTCCCGGCGGACGTCTCCTTCGAGAGCGGGGAAGTCCAGAGGTTCTGGTGGCTCCATGTCTGTCGCTCGATTTATTGCGTCGACAAGAAGCGCACGAAGGGCCTCTTCTACTCACCCCGGGAGATGTTGGCGATTGGCAAGCTCGTGCTCGATGAGCACGCGCTCGCAGCCATTCCCCTGGAGAGACGGCTCATCTTCCGACTGGGCGAACTCCTCTACACCATCCTCCTCCACTCGTCCCTGGTGGACCAGCTTCGAGGATGGGAGGCAGAGGGGTTCAAGTTCATGCCTGTCGCGGCGTGGTACCACCCAGACTTCATCGAGGACTACCACGGCCCGTGAGTCCACTGGCTGGGCACATATGCCCCGCAAGGCGTGGCCGCTACATCCCACGTGCGTCCCGGAAGTGTGCGAGGCGCGCGCGGGCATCATCAGCTTGGTGCGTCCGCCGAGGCGACTTCTCTCCTTTACACAGGGGGGCCCCTTCTCCTGCCCGCGCCTGCGCACGTGCCATCGCCATCCACCCTGGCGAGCGAGGGCTCGTGGCAACCCTTTTCCATAGTGGTGGACGTAGCACTTGTCCTCCATAAGAAGAGGGCGAGGCCAAGCCAGATGCCCTGCACCAGAGGTACGTCCGCCCAGTTCATTGCGGAGGCACCCAAGCGCATGGCAGAGAAGCTGCCGGGCGATTGCCGCGCGATTCCTCCTTCGAGGAGGAAACAGCACGCAACGAGCGTGTACGCAGCGCGAAGGTGGACTCGTACCACGGCTGCGCTGGACACATTTCATCGACCTCAGATGCGACCTGTGCGATTGTGTCCGCGAGTCTCGAAGCAAGGGTGCAGCGAGCATCGCTGCAGGACAGTGGGTGGTCGGGCCGCCATCCGAATCGGCATAGAGCCGAGACGGATAGAGCATGTCGACCACTTACCCACCGAAGTCCAGCATCCTTCCGCCCTCGCCACCCGAAGCCTGGGAGCCACTGCTCCGCATTGCGCGGCTCGCGGGCCGCCCACTCGAACGATTCCTTCGTATCGAGGCAGCGAGTGGAATCCTGCTCCTTGTTTCAGCGGCCATTGCGCTTGTATGGGCGAACTCTCCGTGGGCGGAAAGCTATGTCCACCTCTGGCATACACCCATCGGACTTCGCATTGGCACGTTCGCCTTCGAGCGTCCGCTCGAGTGGTTCGTCAATGACGGTTTGATGGTCATCTTCTTCTTCGTGGTGGGGATGGAGATCCGCCGCGAAGTCCATCACGGCGAACTTTCCGAGTGGCGCCGCGCCGCGCTGCCTGCTGCTGCAGCGCTTGGAGGAATGCTCGCACCGGCAGCCCTCTACCTCGTCATTGCTGGAGCGCCCGAAACCCGTTCCGGCTGGGGCGTTCCGATGGCGACCGACATCGCCTTCGCACTCGGCATCCTAACGCTGCTCGGCAAGCGTATTCCTGCCGCGCTTCGAGTGCTCCTCCTTGCCCTCGCCGTCATCGACGACCTTGGGGCCATTGTCGTCATCGCAATCTTCTATTCCTCAGGAGTTGCGCTCTCGGGACTACTCGTAGCCGCCCTCGGCTTTGGTGGCGTGTTCGCGATGCAGCGTCTCGGCGTGAGAACGAAGCTGGCGTACGTCGCTCCAGCGCTCCTGGCATGGGCTGGCATCTATGCCGCAGGAATTCACCCAACGATTGCCGGTGTCCTCATCGGGCTCATGACACCCGTGCGTGCGTGGCTCGGGTCCGATGGCTTCCTCGTAGGCGTTCGCAGGGAGCTTGAGCACCTCACTCAGGTCCCTCCTGGCACACTGACGTCGCACGAACTGGCTGAGACGCTTCGCCATGTCGACACCGCGCGCCGTGAAGCCATGGCCCCCTCGGAGAGCCTTATCGAAACCCTTCATCCCTGGGTCGCGTTCGGCATCATGCCGGTGTTTGCGCTCGCCAACGCAGGGGTTCATGTTTCGGGCGGTTCTCTCGACGCGTCCTCGTGGAGCGTGGCTATCGCTGTTGCGATCGGCCTCGTCGTCGGCAAGCCGCTGGGCGTACTCCTCGCGATTTGGGCGACGCTGCGGCTGCGTATTGGGACGCTTCCAGCGGGCATGACACCGCGTCATCTCATCGTGCTCGGAATCGTCGCCGGCGTTGGATTCACGATGGCGCTGTTCATCGCGCAACTCGCCTTCAAAGACGCGAGCCTGCTCTCGGCAGCCAAGCTTGGTATCCTAGCGGCAAGCGCTTGCTCCGCCGTCCTGGGGCTGATTCTCGGCCGCGTGCTGCTCTCGCCATCCACTCCGGCTGGCGCCGCGCAGAGCGCGGATGAGGCGGAGAGTTCGACCGCGATGTGACGAGGCTGGGCAAAAGTCGGGGGCTCGAAAAGGCTCGCAGGCGGAAGTCAGCGCCGCAGTATCCTCATCTGCCCGCCCAGTTCGGGGCGGCGATAGGTCGAGAGTCGCTCGGATGACCCGCAGATGGGGCTCGCCAGCGTGTAGGAGAGCGGGCGGGCAGGGCCACGTGCCTTGCCAGCCCTGAAACCGGTCTCTGTGTCTTGGGGGCGGAGATGCCCCAGCGTTTCAACGACCCACCTGTCGCTCACACCACGCCGTGCCACCTCCGGGAGCAACGGCCACGCTACAGCCGAGCGGCCCCCCGCCCAGCACCAGCCCACGCGCGGCCTCTGCTCGGGCGGCAGGGTTCCCGTAGCGTGGAGCACCACGGCATGAGACACTGGCCACACATCTCGAAGGGTGTGCGTCGCGCTCCTGGCACGCACAGGTTTCTCGGTGGTCGGGCCGCCACCTGGCCGCGGTTGTTGCTGCGGACAAGCTCCTGAGTGGGGGGTTCCATGCGCGTGCTCATTTCTACCTACGGTACCCGAGGTGATGTCCAACCCTTCGTCGCGCTCGCCAAGGCCCTGAAGGCGCATGGCCATGTCGTGGCGCTCTGCACACCTACCGGCTTCCGAGGCATGGTGGAGCGCCACGACATTCCATACGCGCATATGGACAATGCAGTGCTGGAGCTGACGGAGGCGGTTCTAAGCGCCACCACGCGTGCCGAGCAGCGGCGGCTGTTCAAGGGGTTCGGTGCCATCATCCGTGCAGGCCTGGATGACGAGTGGCGAGCGGCGCGGGAACTCGAGCCGGACGTGCTCGTGTACCACTCCAAGGCGCTCGGCAGTCACCACATCGCGGAGAAGCTCGGGGCCGCCGAGTTGCTGGCGATGCCGCTGCCGCTGACTCCAACGCGCGAGTTCCCGGTGCCGATAGTCCCGAGTTTCCGACTCGGCGGTTGGCTCAACGCGCTCAGCTACCGAGTCGTTTCCTTGGCCAACGCGGTTTGGGCCGGCGCAACCAACGACTTCCGGGTAAAGACACTGGGCCTCGCGCCGCTCTCACGCTTCGCGGACCCGATGAAGAAGGCCGATGGCTCCGCGGTGCCGGCACTGTACGCGTTCAGCGAGCATCTGCTGCCACGTCCCACCGACTGGCCTCCCCAGGCGCAAGTGACGGGCTGCTGGTTCCTCGATGAGGCCGACCGATGGACTCCTCCCGCAGCGCTGCAGGCGTTCCTCGAAGCGGGGCCGCCGCCCGTCTACGTGGGCTTCGGCAGCATGGGCGCGGCGCATGCCGATTCTCGTGCCGCCACCGTCCTGAAGGCCGTGGCGTTGACCGGCGAACGCGCGGTGCTGGCCACGGGCTGGGGAGGCATGAAAGCACACGAGCTCCCACCCAATGTATTCATGCTGGAGTCCGCGCCGCATGACTGGCTGTTCCCTCGAATGAGCGCGGTGGTGCATCACGGCGGGGCCGGCTCCACGATGGCGGGCTTGCGCGCGGGCAAGCCCACTGTCATCTGCCCCTTTCTTGGCGACCAGCCCTTCTGGGGGCACATGATTCTCCGCGCGGGCGTAGGGCCACAGCCAATACCGCAGAAGTCGCTCACAGCCGAACAGCTCGTGGATGCCATCCGCACGGCACTGTCTCCGCCGGTACGGGCTCAGGCCGCGGCGGTCGGTGAACGCATCCGAGCAGAGGACGGAGTCGCGCGCGCCGTCCAGCTCATCGAGCAGGAGCATTCGAGGTGGAGCCACCGTCATGCGCGACTTGATGCGTGAGCGTGGATGCCTCGGACACGCGGCCCGCCACGTCCCTGCACCAGCCCCAAACCCGGTCGCCTCGGCGTTGGCGCGTCAAGGCTGCGGCAAACCGCGCGTCAAGGCGAGTGAGAGAGGCGCGCAGGGCCCCACTCTGGCCGCCAGTTCCTCCGCGACCGCCTGCGGGGCACTGGCGGAGAGGAGCGGCACTTCGGCCAAGCGGGGAGCCAGCTTGGCAAGGAGGTCCGAAATCAGCGTCAGGCTCATGGCCACGCCAGGTCGATGTGGAGAAGCGGGTCCGCGGGCATCTCCGCCTTCGCGGCCCGTGCCGCGCGGAAGGCCTCGTCCATCACGCCGATGTCCGGGGCCGCGCGCGCCTGGCCGTCCAGCCAGTAGCAGCTCTCCGTCTCCGCACGAAGGTGACGCTGCACCCAGCCGGCGAGCATCGGCATCTGCTCCTCAACGTTGGAGTGTGGCAGCTTCGCACCGCGCGCCAGCATCACGCTGAGGAGGTCATGGACGGCACTCGCGCGGACAGCCCGCGCATAGGCGAGCTGCTTGTCGCTGACGGCCTTGAGGGGCGGCACCTCCAGCCTGTCCACGGTGAGGACCACGTGCGGAAGGACGACGTGCACGCAGCCCGCCTCGAGCTGGTCCGCGAGCGCGTGAGCCGCATCACGCCGCTGGGCCGCGCGTGCGGCCCGGGCCGAGGTGATGCCGAATCACTCTTCCAGGACATGGAGCGTGGGCCCCGTCGTGCGCGGCACCGGCTCGTCCACCCCGAGGACACTGGTGTGGAGGGCGCCATCCTCTTCCGTCACCTCGACATAGGCGTCCCGAGCACGCCGCGCACTCGCGACACTTCGCACGCGGTACAGCCCCGGCGTGGTCACCCGCACCGTGGCCGTGCCGCTGCCCTGGCGATTGAGGTCCGCCGTCCCACGCAGCCATCGCACGCGCCACTCAGCGCCCGCGGGCTGGAGCTCAGCGACGCCGCCCCGCCGCTCGTGAACGAAGACCTCCACCGTCAGCTCCCGCCGGCCGTCTGCCTCCTGCTCCACATCCTGCGTCAGCCGCATCCGCATGGAGGGCCTCCTCTGACAGCAGTAGGCGTCGGGCGCGCGGGCGGGGCAATCACCCAAGGGAGGTATGCGTCAGCGATGAACGCGGGCACTCCCTACCCCAAGTTCGGTCGCTGCGTCATGAGTGCGTCAACGCCACCATCGACAGTGCGTCAAGGCAAGCGAGCGAGGCGCGCCGCAGAAGCCAAGCACACGTATCCGTGAGACTTCGAATCGCTATCGCAAGACAAGCCGTTCTGCGGACTTAAAGAGTCCTGGCACCGAGCGCTCGATCAAACTGCGCACGCCGCCCCACCGAATTACATTAATGTACCAAACGGTATGACGGTCCAAGTACGACACCTGCACTCCAGCAAGGAGCGGGCGATAGCGGTTGCCGTCGTCAAAAACTCGCCAAACAGGAGCCCCGCTAATTCCAAACAGTTGTGGGTGAACGGCCTTCTGCCCATCAAATGTGCCGAATTCATTCCTGTATAGCGGAAAGCGAATCCTCGTCTTTCTGTCGAACTCGTCACCGACCGGCATCGGCTCGGCCTGGGCTGTGAAGCGAAACTTGTCACCTGCCAATTCACGTTCCGCCCGCACACTATACTCAGCCGGCCAGCCGGCCACGTGGTACCAGGGATATTCGCTTTCTGACTCATCTGGCGCAAGGTCAGCCATGGTGACTGGCTTCCAGCGGGCATTGACAATATTCGGCGACTCTAGCCTGAGAATCGCCACATCGTACTCGTCCGAGATACTCCATTTCCCACCCAAAGGCACCATTGCATCGTTGATGCCAGGCACCAACAGAATGGATTCTGGTGGCTTGGTCTTCTTCTTGTCTCCTACAGAAAAGAACTCACCCACAACGTGGGCAGCCGTAACTAAGAACCACTCAATTTCGCATCGAAAGAACCACCCGGTCCCCACTAGCCGAGAAAGGCCTTCAGGTTGCCGGGCGGCCAGTGGAACGGAATAGTCATCCCCAAGCCTCCTAAGTTCCCCCTCAACGCTTCTCAGTAGTTCAAGATGCCCATCAGTACCCGATAGCTTCGTCATACCACCCCCTGAACTCGCTCACTGCTTTATGAGCGTACCAAGAACACGCAGCTAGTGCTTCGAGGCACGGGAGCGAGGCGCGCTGAAAACGTCGTCAGCTCGGCCTGTCTGCCGAGGCCACAGCCTCCCTGACATTTGGGGTCAGGGAGCACCACGCCGCGTGATTTCACGCCGACGTAGAGCGCGCCCATGGCGCACTCGCAAAAAAGTGCGCTCAGGGGTCGAGAAACTCGGCCGTCTCGCTGTCTTCATGCTCGGCCTCGAACTCATAGCGTTCTGCGAGAGCTTGAGCCACTGCAGCCGCATGTGAGAACCCTTTCTCGCGAAGTGCGTCCGCGTCCTTGCGGAACCCATTAGCGAGGTCACGCTCCTGCGTCCCACCATCCAGGGGGCTCCGCCTTACAGCTCCACGCAGCTCGCGCTTCGCCCTGAACAGGTAGCGTCCAAAACTTGGGTGCACCCCTTCTTCGAGAAATCTGCGGGCCGGGCCACAAGGCCAGATGCCGTCTGCACTTTGCCCCCGGGCCAGAACGCATGCGAGTTCTGACCAAGCCATGTCTTGCAGCTCTTTCACCCGAAGTTCCGCAGCCACATCACGACACCAGCGCTCAACTAATTCGTCCCGGTCCCCCGGCGAAGTCGCCGTCTCCCCCGGAATCCCTTGCCACTTGCGAAGAATTAGATCCCCAGCTTGTCTCCGAAGACGACTCAAAGACCTTTGCTGCTCGTTGTCCTCCACCTCAACGTCGGCATAATGATAGGCCATGGAAACAGCTTCGGCGAAGAGAGCCGGTGTTTCGCCAAGCGCACGAAAGAGGCGCGGTGCTCCTCCAAAATGGTCGAGAAGCGGCAGGAAAAAGGCCTCAACTCGAATGACGCGAACAAGGTCCTCGTTTTCCGGCTGCGCCAAGAGAGCGAGCGCACAACTGATACGGTAGCCGACGCTCCCTCCATCACCGATGACCTCGAGAATGTCCGAACTGCGCATGGACCTCTCCAGCACATCAAGGACCAACGGTGAAGGAGGGAGGGCGTCGCTCTTTCGGTTCCACTTGCTCAGCACCTCGAGGGCTAAGGCAGGGCGCTGAGCCGCAACGAGGTGTCGAATCGCACGAAGACGCTCGTCTTCTGTGAGGTCAGAATAGAGGTGCGGAAGCCGGCACCAGTACATTTCGACCAATCCATCCCCCACCGTATCCAGCACGTCCCAAAGTACATGGCCTGGAATGAGATGCGAGGCAGCCCAAGCTGCCTCATCTTCACGACCACTGCACACCAGGGTTTTCAACACCTGCGTCAGCCAAGAGGCACCGGCGACATTGTTCTTCGCAGCGATGAAGCCGCCAACCAAGTCTCGGCGTGCCTCTCCTGCAGCTAATTCTAGGCCGAGCAGGCCCGCTTCGATAGCGTCATCGCCAATTTCGCCAAGTGCAAATCCGAGCAAGACCGGAGCGGGCACCTCATGAAGAAGGCGAGATAGCCCTCCCACAACGTCGCGACCTCCAAGAAGTGGCTGAAGAGCCATGCGGCGAAGCTGCGAGTATTGGGAGGCCTCTTCGTGCCATTCAAGTTGAGCCACGTCCGGTGATTTGGGATCATAAGCGAAGAGCCATGCGACGCGCCGTATCGGATCCTCCGGTTCCAATGACTGGTAAACCTGCCTCGCCCGAGCCAACTCCTCAGTCAACTGTCGCTTCCCGTACTTGACTCCCAACAAAACGTGCACAAGAAGCTCGCGTGCAGCCCTCCACGCGAGCCCTGCCTCGTCGCGACTACGGATGGCCGAGGCACGCTTTAGCATTGCTTCCAGAACAGGTGCGCCAACCTCTGCAGGCCACCTGCCCACCACCTTGAGGATGTCGGCCCATCGGTCCGGCAGTTCCTCTGCGTGGGTGAGGATAAAGTCTCGGACTCCGGCCATCACTTCCACGTCAAGCACCACCCTCTTGGGTGGGCGTGGCGATGGTGGCTCCGGCAGGAACGCTGGCCGGTACGCAGGAGTGAGCCATCCGTTAAGTGGAGTCGGAATCAGGTCAAGCCCCACCTTCCACGCCACCGCAGGTGCGACAGCCCAGAGGCTCACGAGGACGTCAAGACGTTCACGAGTTGGAGCGAACGTCTGCGGCCAAAGCGGGAACAGAAGTGCCCGAAGGCTTGGCAGCGGACGGTTCGATAGAGGCCCCCCTGGGTCAACAGCAGCAAGCCTAGCTAGAGCATGAGCAACACGACGTAATCGTGTCGACTCCCAGCCGAGCGTCTCAAGGGCCCACAAGAGCTGAACATGCGGGCTTGAGCCAAGGCCGCCCTGCTCTACCGCGAAAAGCGCCGCCACACCCTGGTCCCCGCTGACTATGCTTCCTTCCACGGCATCAAGGAATGCGTCCGGTGCAGCCTCAGCCAATACCGGCAACTCGAGGGCCACCGCTGCCCAGCGTCGCCAAGGTGCCGAAAGAACCCGGCGTACCACCGAGGCCACCAAGGTACGCCGTTCAACAGGCCGGACCAACATGTCGTGGAGTGAAGACGTTGCGACGAAAGCCAAGGAGCCCGCAAGTCCCGCGCGCAGCATGGGAGAGTGGCGCCGCCCCTCCCCTTTCACTGCAAGCAAAAGCCGTTCTGCCAGACTAGCCCCAGCCTCAGGGTCGTTCTCTTCGAACGCTTCACAGGATACGTCCGCTAGGCCTCGAAGATGCCCAGCGGTGAGGTGCCTTCCAAGAAGTGACCAGGCGTCATGAGCGGAGCGCCACGTCCACGCCCCAGTCTTGCGCCGCAGGGCTCCGGCGACCTCGAGGGACGCGCAGTAGGCATCCACCTCATTGGCGGTTCGTCCCGAAATGCGCTCAACGAGGGCACGATCCCCAGGTGCCTCAGGATTCCATGCGCCAACGAGCAGCATCGCCCGCATCTCAGGGGAAACAAGGCTTGAGGCCCAGTCAGGACGAGCGGGACGTCCGAGAGCCCGCTGGAGAGCACCCACACTGCCGCCGGAGGCCCAGGCTACGCGGTGCGCCCTACCCGGCTCCAGTACCCGTTCCATCAGGGCGACAAGCGTTGTGCGCTCAATTGGAAGGAGTTCGACGTACTCCCGTCCCACCAGCCGCTCACCTCGTCCGAATGCGATGAGCAGATGGTGCGCGCCCGTCGAGCTAGTTCGGCTCTCAGCATCGGGGAAGGCCGCGAGGAGAATGAGGGGCTGTGAGGTGGGCATGGTCAGAAGCCACTCAAGGGCCTCTGGGTTACGTGCAACCACCACACGACTCTTGAGGCTTTCGTCTGCGCCCCCCTCCATCAAGGCTGCAGCGGCGAAGTGCAGCGCTTCCTCGTGACTCTCCCCACGCACAGGCAAAATGGATGGGGCCGCTCGTGCCCATGCGCGAATCTGAGAGACGGCTTCGTCACGTCCGACCAGCAGTGTGGCTGGTGGAAGTGATGGCTTCGTCCATCCGCTCCATACAGCCAACAACGCTTGCGGGTCGGCTATCTGGCCAATAGGACGGTCCAGTGCCTCGCATGAAAACCAAGCAGCAACGGATGGGCTACATTCAAGCCAGCGAGCAAGGTCATCGGCGTCGAGAGCCCTGACCTCTCTCCAGCCCCCTTCTGCCTGCTTTTTCTTGGCCCATGCATTCTTAGCTGACCAGTGCCTAGACGTGAGCGCCACATATGCGGTGGCAGCCGGATTCACCTCCAGTGGCGACTCCGTTCGCTTCGAATAGTCCTCGGTTGCCTTGTCCCCAGGCCTCGCATTTACGGACAACTCCCAGACCGCAAGCCCCATAGGGGCATCAAGCACAGTCTCACCAATGTCCGTGATGCCATCGTAGCCCGCGAATCGGACCCCCGTGTCGCCGCGGAAATGGATCCGGCCGCCGAGAGGAAGCTGTGCACTGAGCAGGCGGCGAACGAGGACCGGGAGCTGCGACTCTGCCTTAGGCTTGTCTGACCACGCATCCAGGTCCTGGCCGGTGATGCGCAATGCGGATGGAACCATCCCCTATACTTATCCAACCCTCCCTCACCGTGCCACACGTCCCCCCCTCCTATGTCAAGATGCGAATTGCGACGGGGACAGGTTGGACACGAGGTCCTTGACCCTCGTGCCGGCATAGCCAGGGCGGAATCGCCTCCCGCCTCCAATCGCCGTCTGGGGTACGGCCCGCCGTCGCCCCAGCGGGACGTCTCCGCTCACCCCAACTTGGGGGCGAGGCTCAAGTACGCGGCATGCTGGTGCGCACAGGTTGGACTCGGCCGTCCAACTCACGTTCAAACTCCCGAGGCGCTGGGGAAGCAACGGGCGAGGGCCAGGCCGAGTTGGGCGCCTGCCCCCGGTCGAGCGACGGCGACCCATGCCGCGCCAGTTCGTCCTTGCCGCGGAGCAGGGAGGAGCAGCCTCGACCCGTGACGTTGGATAAGGAGCCCGCTTGGCCCTCAGGGGTGATGCTCGCCATGTCCGGCCCAGCCAGAGTTGCAACGGCCCGAGATACAGCCGCTGCAGGCAGGGTGTCCCTCGCAAGGCCCCCAGCGCACGGCCTCGAGCAAGACCCCACCGGATTGCGGGGTCAGCATCGCTTCAGCCAAGGGTCTCACTGGAGGAGCGAACACCCAGGAGGTGGTGGCGACAGTCCACAGTGTAGCATGAGCTACTACAAAGCCCGCCCTCTCACCCGTGCGTTGCTCACCCACACCCTCCCCTACTGAGGGGTGCTGGACGCCATGCCCAATCCGCGAGACTCGAGGAAGCAGCCCCAGAGAAGTTCGCGGACACTCAATCGGAGCCCGAATTTTCCCGGTTTCGCGTAACCCCAGGATGCTTCTCGTATTTTCCGTCGCAGTCTCTGGAGAGAGTGCCAAGAGCGAGTTCGCGCAGGGCTTCATTCGGGGAGCTGATTGAAAGGGCCTGCAAACCGGCAGTGCCCTTTCGGTTAACACGAGTCTCGCGATGGATTGCGCTAGGCACTCGTGCTTAAGCCCCTGAATTACAAGGGTTTTCACCCTACGACGATTCAGAGAACACGCTCTACGCTCTGCGGCTCAGAACGCGATTGCCCATGCATTCGGCCGCGGATTGGGCTTTCTGGGGCTCTCTTCCGCCCAATCTGGGGAGAGAGGAACCGAGAGCGGTTAACAGGCGCTGTTAACCGTTGGGGCAGCGGTTAACACAATTCCCTGAGAGTCCAATTTCTCCACTCTAGGGTTTCCAGGAGGGCCGCTCTCTCCGCTCTCCGGTTTTGCCCCTCACATGCTTTGCAGGCTTTCGAAGGGGAAACGCAAAGCGGGCATGTCGTAGGTCGGCGTAACAGGTCCTCCGGAGTTCGGCCGAATCGGTCCACTCAGGCGTCCCGCCGACAGGCCTCTTCCCTTCCCCGTGGAAAGGGAAGAGGCCTGAATAACCGGAGAGTGGAGATGGACCAACTGCAGGAACTGGTGCGGCTGCACCGCCGCCTGGGCACGCCCGCGCGGCAAGTGGCCCCGGTGCTGCGCATGGGCGTGGACGTGGAGCGCAGCCACCGGCGCGTGCTGGAGTGACATACCCTGCGGTTCTCGGACCAGCTTCTTCTTGGGTCGGGACGGGGGCATCAACGGCGCCACACGCAGCCAAAAGGCATCGGAATCGAGCTCATGGCCCGTGCCCCTCAAGCAGAGAATGCCACTTGCACTTGGCTGGCCCTGCCCCGACCTTCGTTAAATGCTGTAAGCTGCAGCATGCCAGCGCCTCGACCTCTCACGAGAGGGGACCGACCTACAAGGAGATTGCCCACCTTCTGGGTATTGGAATGGCCACTGTCAGCCGGATGATGCAACTGCACCGAGCGACTGATAGCCTCGCTCCCGACTCCTTAGGGCCTGCAAGACAGCCACCAAATTCGAACGAAGTCTCGGTGAGGCGCTCGGGTGTCGCCGCAAAATGCAAAGGAGAGGCTGTGCACGAGATTGTCGACCTCATTGATCGGCACTTCAGTTTTCTGAAGACTCAGCGGATTCCACATCTGCTCCCGCGCTTACGACGAACGATGGATATGCTTGGTGCAGAGCCTCGTATCCGGACTCTATTGGAGGAGGAGCGACGTGCATTAGAGCGCCTTCACGAGGATTTTGACCGCAGAACCCAGACCGTAGTTGAGGTTCTCAAGCAAATTCGGAAACGCTTTGTGGAACTCGTGCCAGAGGTGGACGACGCATCACAGCCTCGCCCTGTGGATTTCGCGTCGAACAGTGACCCTTGGTTTCGTACCTTCGCTGCCTTCGATGCCAAGCTGAATCCGTCGTCGCCTCTAAACGTGCTTGCGGGACGCCCCAACATCGGCGACCGGACACAAGCGGCACAACTCCTTTGGATTCTGACGCAGAAGCTCAATGAGTCACGACATGCTCGACAGGGCGAACTCGGCGATGAGATGGAGCAGCTCGCGGCCGAGATCAATCAGCAGGGCAATGATCAGGTCGAGCGATGGCGAGACTACCGGGATTCGGTCGTTGCTGCGCCTGGAGCCGACCTTGCATTCCTCGAATACACACTGCGCGCCATCGGATCGAATCAGGTCACACAACTAACCAATTTAGAGGAGAGGACGCTGAGCATGACCGGCCGACGTTCTCTCGGCACTGCCATACTGGAACCCGCCCTCTCTGGCGAAGACTCCTCGGATGAAGGAAGGCGGAGGGCAGAACGTTTCGAGGAGATGCTTCGCCAAGCACTCGAATCCCTGCACCATGGACTTCGCCTTCGCGTTGGGACGGTCCGCTCTCGCTTGGTCGTTTTCGAGCGCTTCAAGACTAGATGTGAGATGCACGATCGAGAGAGGCTGCTTGGTCTTGCGAAGCTACGGTCGGGGGAAACAGAGGAACCACAGTCCTCATCACAGCATCATCCACGAACGAAGCCCGAGCAGAGGTTGACAGAGGAGTTAGCCAGATATCTCTATGACAACGGACTCAACCCGCTGACTGAGGTCCCCATCGGCAATGCGAGAGCAGACGTACTCAGCGCGGACCGCCTCTACGTGGAAGCGAAACAGTACATAGAGGGAAACCCAGCAAACTACATACTCAAGGGAGTAAGCCAGACTGCACACATGGTCGAGCGACTGAGCAGTACAGCCTATCGTCTTGATGAGGCATTCCTGGTGGTCTTTCGCCGGGGTGGAAAGAGACTCGTAATGCAGTCTCCAGTAACGATGGGAACCTGGGTGCTCCACTGCGTCGTCGTCGACCTGGGCGAGGCGAGCGAATCGGGCAACCGGGCGCCTGAGGCCATTGAGCTGACCGCAGACAAGATTCGCTCCGCCGCCCTCACGTCACCGTAACGCGGAACGCTCGCCTGGGGAAAAGTTGAACTTCGGACGGCGGCCCCTGCGCCTTCAGACAGCCTCGCACGGCGCGGAGGGCTGTCCCACGGAGATGACGAGTCAACCGGGCGGAACCTCGCTCAGACACCGCAGCGGTGGGAGGCCCTTTACCCAGGTTTGGGGCTGGGTGGCAGCAGACTGCTGGGCGTGGTGACCTGCCCTGCGGTTTTCGGACCACCTGAAGCTTGAGAGGATGCCGTCTCCGGACACCACGGAGGCAGGCAGTATGTTACCGCGCAAGCTCTTTGATGGCTCCACGGCGTTCCATGGACCGGCTCGTTGATGGGCACCTCCAGCAAGCGCGCGAAACCACTGGAGTCCATCACGGGCGCGCGCGGCCGGGTGTCACCGCCGATGATGGCCGCATCTTGAGGCGATTCCCCTTGGGGAATCGACGGTTGCAGCTTGAGCCGGAGCACGAGGCGGCTCAAGGCTGCCCGGAGGGCACCGCCGCCAGGCGGCCGTAGGGCCTTGAACCGACTCGGGATTCCGGCGTCCATCATCCAGTCGGCTCAAGCGACCCTCAGCATACGTGCGCGGCAACACCAACCCATCCCGGCCGGCACCTCTCTCGTAATCAGCGGCCCGAAGGATCCAGGCAGGTCAAGGCCACGGGGGGCGTGAGTAGTCTTTTCGAAAGACGGGGGTATCCGCATAGGTAATGGCCAGGCCCAGCTTTGTCATGTCGATGGCCCTCCGGAGCGTCGAACCCTCGCCAAGCGCATTGACACCTACCGCCCACTCGTCCGTGAGGCGAATGCGGGCAGTCAACGCGTAGCTCGCGCGATTCCGGTCCGTGTTTCCCAACCGCTCCAAGGAGCGCACGCACTCCAGCCGCAGAGTTCCCATCCTCCCCGCAAGACCGAGCGACACCCCCCCATCCAGCCACTTCTCCATCCGCGAACCAGGCGCGGGCCGGTCGTAAAGGGCTCGCCCCTGAAGCGCCAGTTCGATGTCGGAAGTCGACAGCAAGGCATAGCTCAAGGCAGCGAAACCTCGCTGTATGGCGATGCCGTCCCCCTGTTGCATGTTAAGGCCCGGAGTCACCCAGCGCCCCCCCAGCGAGAGAAACAGCGCGTTGGTTGTCTCTCGAGCCTTCTTCGCGCAGCGCTCCATTTCATTTTCAACGGTCCTGAGAATCTGCCTGTTGGCCTCTTCATTCCGCTGAAGGGTCAGCTCGCTCCGGGCCCGCCATGACTCCTCACTTTCATCCGCCTTTTTCGGCTCTAGCGGTTCGGGCCGGACCGACATGGCACCGCTCACAGACGGACTAGTGGTGGCGGCATTCAGACACTGACTATACACCGGGCCGTAGATGCTGCGCTCCCCGAGCAACTCCGCCGAGACCCCTGCGCCGATAGTGCCGAATCGGCCGGACTCGTACTCTACACCCTCGAACGGAGTCCCGGGCACCGCCACCAGCGTGACCGCTGTGTCCTGCAGGATGCGGTCTGCCATCCTCACTCGCGCGTTCACATATTGCTGATAGACCTGCGAGTATCCCTTGGCGATGAGGTACGGGTTGAACTGGAGCGCCACGGAGGTGCTCCCCCCTTGAAATGGTGCGCCCAGGCTCCGGAGTGAGGCCTGAAGAGAGGTAGGATTGGCGGGATGGATGATTTCCCCAGCGGCCGTGGGATCCAGCCCCGCCGCTGTCTCAGAGCCCCCACGGAGTTGCCCCGGAAAATCGAGCGTCGCGGTGCCACCATCCGGAATCTGCGCAGGCCTCAGCCATGGAGAGCCAGCATCATCCGAAGCCACGCCCCCATCCAGAGTCTGGGCCCAGCCCCATTTCGGCAGTAGAAACACCACCCCAACCCAAAACCAGAGACGCCCGCTCATTCGTCAATCCACCAAGTGAGATCGATGATGCCAGAGTGGCTGCCCGCGTCGAGCTTGAACTCGTCCCACAATTCCTCCCTAATATTCGCGTCGGGTAGGACCAGCCGTCCCTTTAAGATGAAGTCGGCAC
The DNA here is from genome assembly GCF_006636215.1 of Myxococcus llanfairpwllgwyngyllgogerychwyrndrobwllllantysiliogogogochensis. Taxonomy (GTDB): domain Bacteria; phylum Myxococcota; class Myxococcia; order Myxococcales; family Myxococcaceae; genus Myxococcus; species Myxococcus llanfairpwllgwyngyllgogerychwyrndrobwllllantysiliogogogochensis. Next base: position 18,128 of record NZ_VIFM01000190.1, read on the forward strand.
CGGCGTTACTCGGCTGGACGACGAGGGCGCTGACCTGCACGTACGAGCGCCCCTGCTGGGAGCCGAGGACCCCTGCCGGCTGCAGGGGTACATGGCAAGCTCCCACCAGCAGCACCGGCGGGTCCAAGAAGTTCTTGCGGTCGCCAATACCTATCCGCCCGCGAGCGTACAGCGTCAGGCTTGCACCATTGGGCGCCCCAGTGGGAGCGTCAATCTCCACCCGCGCATTGCCACGCAGGTTGAGAGGCACCTTGAGTAAACTCCAAACCTTGTCCGGCATGCATCCCCCTGGCTAGACGCCTGTCAGGCTCTGTCCACAGGCGATAAGAACCTTCCGGATATCAACAAGTCAAGACAGCCGACTAGCAGTGAAGCTCAACAGGCGAGCAACACAGGTCCAACCGGCACCGCCGTTCATCTCAAGAAAGTCCCAGTCCTTTCCGCAGGTTGCGAAGCGCTGGTGATGACTGCAAGCCGTTGCCAAACGGCTATGCCTCTCCAAGATTCGGTCGCTGCGTCCTGGGTGAGTCACTACCGCATCAGGTAGTGCGCCAAGGTGAGTGAGCGAGGCGCCAGTGCGGCCGTCATCATGACATGGCCCGTTGATAGAACCCCAGCAGCCGAGGGGCATCTGGGGCATACTCGCTGACTTCCTGTACGAGCTCCCGCCGCACCCATCCTGCGCGACGACCTGCGCCCCCTCCGATGCGGCATGGCAAGCGAGGGGCGGCAACTCCGTGTCAGGGCCGGTACCGCTCCGCCTCATGGAAGAACTGAGTGAGCGAGTATTCCAGCAGCGACTGGCGGGACTGCATGTACCGGCGGGCCCGGAGGAAGGGCAGCCAGACGCGCTTGCCAACGCGCACCTGGGACTCTTCCATCTTCTGCCTCAGCACCCACGTGCCTCCCAATCGCCGCACCAGCACGTCCCCCAGGTAGGCCCCCAGCGCCGGTATCGTGTGTCCGTCGAGGACGTCGCGCGTGTAGCGCTCGGGGAAATGGGTCTTCCAGAAGTGGAAGTCGAGGTCCGTCAGCGACTCAGGCGTCTCCTTCATGATGGAGGGCACATCCGTGTGAAGCACAGCCACGAGACCCTCGGACAAGTCTCCGTAGGATTCGAGGACGCGCTCCGGATTCGCAACGTCCGAGGGATGGGCGACAGGGAGCCACTCTTCCGGCACGGGCGGCCGAAAGGCATTGAGTTCGGCAATCTTCCGCTGCCGCTCGCAAATGGCGAACTCGTCCGGAAGCCGAGTTAGGAGCGGCGCCACGTCGGGGTGGAAGCGCGGCTCGACGGGTACGAGTGCGGCGCTGCGCTCCCTCAGCGTGCGCAGCACCGTGTCGAAGTCGAGGTCCGGCCGGAGGTGGACATGGGCTCGGGCCTGCGCCACGCGCGCTTCCTCACTCGCAAACTCGGCGGCAGTGGGCCAGAGCACCAGGAGGATAGAGCCATTGGGAAGCTCCTCTACGAGATGCGCAGGCGTCGAAAGCATCCGCTCGCGACCTACGCTCTCTATGAGCTTGGGGCCAAAGACGTTCAGCCAGCACAACTCATAGATCTTGTCGAACCCATCCCGCTTCCACGTCTCATCGTCGCGACCGAAGGCGGGAGACGCTGTTAGCCCTCGGTCGGCAAGGCTGTGCGCTGAGGAATAACCCGAAGGATACCGGGAGGCCCAAGCACGGGCCGCAGCTACAAAGCTGCGGTTAGTCTCCACCTCGGAAAAGAATGAGAGCGGTTGAATGCTGATGTTGATGCGCAAGCTGGCCTGTTCGTCCATCGGTCCGAGATTGAGCACCAACGACACACTGGGGTTCTCCGACCGGAAGAGCCCAATGATCGTTCCATAGTCCGCGCGCCGCTCCTCCAGCGCGCGCCACACAGCTTCCCTAGAGTATTTCCGCTTGCGGCTAGTTTTGACGAAACTCGGCATCCACCCGCCAGCGCATTGTTCAAGCGCATCAAGGAGCGGTGCCACTTCGCTCTCCAGCCCGTTCCTCGGGTCGTAGGCTCCAGTAAAGGAGAAGTGCAGGCTATCCACCTTGCTCAAGTCGCGCAGCGTCGGCACTTTCATTGAGACAGCACCTCCACGCCCTTAACGGCGCTCTTCGCCGCATCCACCGCGTTGTCCCACATCACGCGTTCCTTGGGCAGAAGCTCCTGCCCCTCATAGACAAGGCGAACTCGCTTCACATTCGCCTGCTGTCGCATACCATCCCGAAGAATTTTCAGCGTTCCACCGTAGTACTTCATCGCGTTGCTAGCATCCGTATTCACCTGTACCTCCAGCACCTCCCCATCCAGGCGACTGAGGTTTCGGCTCTTGAAGCTGAACGCCTCCACCCGAGGTGGCTGGCCCGGTGGGGGGCGCTCCTCGATGACGAGGACGTCGGCGTACCGGAGGTCCACCTTCGACACGCCCACGTGCGTCTCGATGCGCGGCTGTTCGAAGTCGCCGAGCCACCGCCGCTGTGCGCGGGGCAACGCAGCGTCCGCCTCCAGGATGGCGATCATGGTCCGCTCGAAAGCCATGCCCCGAGCATAGTAGGCGCGCATCCCCCCGTAGCCCTCCCACTTCAGGGGGCCCTTGACGGCGTCACCGTCCCGAATCTCCTTCAGCCGCCTCTGGCGGTAGGCGACGTACTCCTGCCAGAGCGGAGCCCCCTTCTCGACTCCCGGCGGCGGCTCGTTCAGCTTGGGCGCCATCTCCTTCAGCAGCTTCACGTCCTTCGGGAGACGGGGTCCCGAGGACTCCAGCTCCGCCTGGAACAGCTTGGCCCTCGCGGACTCCTTTGCGCCGACCTTGGCGTCCTGCGCGAAGAGGTCCAGGTTGACGTACCGGTTCCCGCTTGCGCCCCGTGAAGCCGCGGGCTGCGCGGACTCGCGACTCGCGCCGCCTCTCGTCGCCGCAGCCCCGGAGGACTCGCGACTGGCCGCCTGCGCCTCCGCAGCGGCCACCTCGGCGTTCTGCTCGAAGAGGTCCAGGTTGACGGGCCGCTTCCCCGCAGAGCCCCTGGTGGCTACGGACTGGGCGGGCTCGCGGCTCGCCGCCTCCATCAGCACTGCCTGCGCCTTCGCGGGGTTTCCGCGCGCCTCGTACAGCGCCAGCAGGCCCGCCTCGCCCCACTCGGCTGCCACCAGCGCGCCCTCGCGGCTCGCCTGGAGGTAGCGCAGCAAATCGCGCGCGGCGGTGATGCCGAGCTGCTCCTCCAGGCGCGCCATCAGCATCTTCATGCCGGCCACGTCGAGCGCCGGCATCTGGAGCCTCCGCAGCCCGCCGCGCGACTCCACCAGGGCCCGAGCGCCCTTGCCCCCGGCGTACACCGCCACCACCAGCGCGGCCGGCGCCAGTTCGCGCGTGGCCTGCTCGTACTTGCCCTGCGCCAGCGAGTACGCCCCGTGCCCCGTGCCTACCGCCAGGTGGTAGAAGCCCACTGGCACACCGAAGGTCAGGTGGTCGAAGGCTCCCGCCGAGAGGCTTCCCGGCGAGTAGTGCCTCTCCATCAACGCCTTCTCCACCTCGTCGATGGCAGCTTGGTAGGGCGACGGCATCTGCCCACGCATCGCCATGAGCTCCGTGTACCGGGCCTCACCGCTCACCAAGGTGCTGGAGAGCATGTCCCGGCCCGCACGCCCCAACCCGCGCAGCACGTCGCGGCCCTTCTCCCCCCGCTCCGGGAAGCCTTCCAGCGCCAGGCCCCGCCGCTTCAGCTCCTCGCGGACGGCAGCCATGGCGCCCAGCGTCTCGCCCAGTTGCTTGTCACGAGCGAGCCGCTGCACCACCTCGCGCAACTCGTCATCGAAGGCCGCGTGGAGGACGAAGAGGGCGAACACCTCCGCATACGGCACGCCGTACTTCTCCACCGACGTGACGATGAAGTCGGCGCGCTTGCGACTGAGGACGGCCGAGGCTTGTTCGTCCAAGGGCCCCAGTGCGCCCAGGCGGACCGCGTCCCAGGGATAGAGGGACTGCACCACCGCGCCCATGTCCCCCACCCCTCGCTGCATGGCCACGAACTCCGCAGGCGAGGCACACGCCAGGAAGGGCGCCAGCACCTCCCGGCTTTGGGTCAGGCGGGGCCAGCCCGGAGGCAGGGCCTTGCCGCCACAAGCGAAGGCCCCGCCCCCGCCGTTCGCGCCGCGCGCTCCCTCCTCGTGGACGACCCTGCCGATGACTCCACGTCGAAAGCCCATCGGCCCCGGCTCTGGCGTCCCATCCGCGGAGCCCGACGTCTCCCCCTGGTACACACCCGTCGCCGCACTCCTCGCCGCACGAGAGGGCACGGAGAGGGGACTGAAGGCCAGGACGGCCCCACGGCCTGCCTGGCCCGGCCTCGCCGGCAACGAGGCGCACCCAGAGGCCAGGAGGGCCACCACCAGCGCGAGGCCAAGCCCGCCGCGCCAAGGCCGCTCAGCGCGCATTGTCCACCCCCAGCCCCACGGAGGCGAAGGCGCCTGGCCGCAGTGTCCCTTCCGCCGTCGGGAAGAGCAGCGTGCCCCCCTGCCCCACCGCGTACAGCTTCCCGCCCAGGAAGCGCCACCGCGCGTCACCCGAGGCGAGGTAGCGCGCTCCCAGTC
>NZ_VIFM01000191.1 GCF_006636215.1 Myxococcus llanfairpwllgwyngyllgogerychwyrndrobwllllantysiliogogogochensis
CCTCCCCTCCCACCGCCGCCGCTTCCTGCTCCGACAGGTAGAACTCCGGCTCGAACATGAACAGTCCGCGCACCCCCTCCGGCTCACGGTCCGCCAGATACAGCGCCGTCGTCGCCGCCCCGCATAGCCCTCCCATCAACATCCCCTCCAGCCCGTATCGCCGCTGGAGCTCCTCACGCACCGCGCTCGCCACCTCGACGAAGCCACCCTTGCACACGAGCTGGTACAGCTCCGACGTCGTCTCCGGCAACGTACCGTCCGAGTCCCCCAACCCCGGCAAATCCACTCGGAAGCACGGGAAGCCTCGCGCCGAGAGCCGCTCCGCCGCGAGCACCGACAGCCCCCCATGCCCGGAGCGCGGCACATGCCCGGGGTTCAGGAAGAGCACGCCCACCGAGCGCCGAGTCCCCGTCGCCGGAGGATGAAACGTTCCCCACAGCCGGTGGCCCTTCACGTCGAGCTGGATCAACTCCCTCATGACCGCACCTCCTGGCGCGCCCCAGTCCCGGCGATGAACCCCAGACTGTCTTCATAAAGCTCCGCCAGCTCCGGCAAGAGCCGGTTGCTCGTCGTCCAGAAGAAGGGCCGAGGTGCCCGCACCGAGCGACTCCTTCCCGGCGCCAGGAAACGCTCCGCGGGACGGCCATCCAGGTGCACCACCCGCCACGGCCGCGCCTCGTCCTTCTCGGGGACCGCCAGGCCGTAGCCCTCCGAGCTGCGCCACAGACCGCGAGACCAGGGCAACCCTTCCACCTCCACGTGCCGCCCCGCCTCCAGCTCCGTCACGTAGTCCTCACGCGAGCGAGCCTCCCCTCCCGTCCCCTCCAGATTGTCCGCCGCCACCTTCCGGCGAAGCACTTCCATCAGATGCGCCCGCCCCGACTCCGGCGGCTCCCACATCAAGAGCCCTTCCACCGGCTCCGTCCGGAACACACGCGCCGCGAGCAACGCACCGAGTCGAAGCCCATGCACCGTCAACGGCACACCGGGACTCACGCGCCGCAAGTGCTCCAGCCCCGTGCGCAAATCTTCTTCCCAGCGCGGGAAAGTCATCTCATCGAAGCGCCCCGTGCTCTCGCCAGAGCCTCGATAGTCCAGACGCAGCACCTCCACACCCCGAGCCGCGAGGAAGCGCGCCCATCTCACCCACACGACATAGCCATGCGCCCGCTCCAGCCCCAACGGCCCCGCCAGCAACACCGCCGCCCGACGCTCCGTCAGCGCCCGGTGATGAACGTAGTAAAGCGAGTCCTCGCCCTGGGAGAGATACCCAGGTGACTCAGTCAATGCCGGCATGTGAGTGGTGAGTCCCCCCGCCTTGATGTCGCGTGATGCTAGGAACGCGTCGCCAAGCGAGTCAAACAGTCCTTGTCACCGCCGCAATCCACCGCGCAGACGCCCTCGGCGAACCGTCACGGCAGTCAGGACTCACGCATGGTCGGTCTTCAAAGACCCAGACGCGCGGAGGACCACGGCGGCATCACGGTGAAGCCGGAAGATGCTCTCGGCGGAAGCGCTCCGGGCTTATGCCCCACCAGCGCGTGAAGGCTCGATGGAAGGCCGCCGGCTCGGCATAGCCCAGGAGAAAGGAGACCTCCGCGATGGACATCCGCCGCCGCAGGTAGGTCCCAGACAACTCACGGAGCAGGGACTCTTCCACGGGCAGCCCAAGCCGGCTCGCGAAGGCGGCCATCTCCTACGTGCTCGGACTCCCGACACCTGACGCGGGCGCTAGCGGTATTGCAACAGGATGGCGAGGACAATGATGCCATTGAGCCCCAGGCCCACCGAGAAGTAGCCCCCGCTGGCGCGCGAGACGCCAGCGGCCACGTTCAGGTGGCCAATGTCCTCCAGGCACAGCTTCACTCCTGTCTCACCGCCCAGGTTCAGCAAGGTGTCCTGCCCCGAGGTCATGCCTCCCACCATCGCCCGCGCATAGGGGACCACATAGGGCGAGACGTAGTGCTGATACGCGGCGAAGCCGTTGGTCTCGACCAGCCCGTCTTCCCCACCGAACACCATGTTCGCGCCGAAGCCCAGCCGGCGATCCATGAAGGCCATCGGCTGGAGGTTGAAGGACAGCTCGAGGCCCGTGCCCATCTCGCTGCCCGTCCGCATGGCGAAGAGCACCTCCGTGGCGGGCTTGTCCATCGCGGGGGCCTGGTGGCGCAGCCGGGCCGCGGCCTGCTGGTCCACGGCCTGGCCCTTCGCCTCGTGCACCTCCGCCAGCGCCAGGGCGGCAGCCACGTCGCCCGTCTCGTAGACCTTGGTGAGCGGACGCTCCGCGCCGGACAGGTCGCCGGACTCCTTGCGCAGCTTGCCCTCCGTCATGCAGCTCGACAGGTCGCCTTCCTCGCACGCCTTGCCGTAGGCCTCGATGGCTCGGGGACGGTCTCCCTCGCGCAGCAGCTTGGCGCCCCACTCCGCACAGGGAAGCACCGCGCCCGGCTCACACGACGGCGGCGCCCATTCGGCCCGGGACGTCGTGGTCGCGCACGCCGTCACTCCCACAGCACACATCACCAGCAGCAACACCCGCATCATGTTCAGCATTCAACCACGAGGTGCCCCCGCTCCGCCTCTCGGTCTGCCGCAGAGGAGGCCATGGCCTCGCCGCCCGCCCGCTTTCCGTCCCGGCGAGAATGGCCGAACCACGCGTTCCAAGAAGCCTGCCCCTGGCGAGTCGGAGGATCCGCACCGAACTTGAGGACACCCAGGAGGATTGGTGGACACCGTCGCTCGCCAGCACGACTCGCTGCTTCGCGCCCCTCGTGGGAGGGGCCTGCCCCAGGAGCCCGTATGAAGGTGCCCGAGGTCCTCGAGCACCTGCCGGGCGTGGGTCCCCTTCTCGGCCGCATGGCGACCAGCGCCGAGGAGCCTCGTCCTCGCAGGGACCCCACCCTCACCCTGCCGAGCCTCGACGCCTTCAAGCTGCCGGCGACGGAGCGCAAGCTCGGCGATGGGCGCACGCTGCTCGTCCGACACCCGGAGTCCCGGCCGCCCACGGGCCCCGGGCTCTCCGTGATGAGCTTCAACATCCTGCTCGGAGGACAGCGCCGCGAAGCCCTGCTGGCGTACTTCGACGGGCTGGAAGCGGAGGGCCGCATGCCGGACGTCATCGGGCTTCAGGAGGCCAACGTCCCCATCGCCGTGCTGCTGTCGGCGCGGTACGGCTTCCACCTGGCGTACTTCGGTCATGACGGTGGCAACGGCGCGAGGCTCATCAACGGCAAGGCGTTCCTCACGCGGCATCCGCTGGTGGATGCGGCCCACTTCACCTACTCCCTCTCCGACGCCGAGCGCGCCGCCGCCATCCATCGCCGGGGCGGAGACCCGTGCGAGCTGCCGGAGGACCGGGGCGCGCTGTACGTCCGGCTGGACGTGGAGGGCGTGCCCGTCGTCCTCTACAACGTGCACCACACGCTGGGAGACTCCGGCATCAACGCGCACAACCTGAGGCAGCTCAACACGCTGCTGCGCCACCGGGAGGTCCCTCACGCTGTGGCGCTGGGTGACTTCAACGCCAACACCGCCATCAAGCGCGGGGGCTCCTGGCTGATGGCCCACCTGATCACCTACGACGACACGGACACGGTGGAGGAATACGCCGTGCGCTACGGCGTGCCGCACGCGAGCGTGGGCGACACGGGCGTGGGCAACATCGCGGACCCTCGGCTGCGGCACGAGCTGCATGTGCTGGAGCAGAGCCTGCCGGAGACCATCGCCCACGCCGCCGTCGCACGCGTCCGCATGTCAGACGGAGAGATGATGACGCCGAAGCAGGCGTGCTCGGAGCTGCGCTCCGGGAAGGTTCCGCGAGGCAGCGAGCACTGGCTGCGACTCCAGGACATCGCCGACAGCGCCACCCTCACCTCGCTGCCGGACGAGTCGGGCATCGTGCCCGCCACGGGCAAGCGCTTCGACAACCTCTACGCCAGCCCGGAGCTGGAGCCCGTCCTCTTCGAGGTGGACCGGAGCACCGAGTCGTCGGACCACCAGCCCGTCCTGGCGCACTACACGCCACGCCCGGCGAAGCCTCGCGACGGCAAGCCGACACCGGGCAAGCCCACGTGAGCCAGGGCAGTGCTCGTCACACGAGGACGAAGTCCACGTTCTTGAAGCCCCGGGTGCGTGCGCAGACCTCGTAGCCTTCGTGCGCGCCCTCGTCGTTGGTGTTGGCCTCGATGGTCTGGAAGGTCTCCTCATCCACCTCGGTGACGATGCCCGCGTGGGCCCAGTCTCCGGGCGTGCGGCGCCGCAGGAAGAGGCTGCCCGGACGGATTCGCGTGCGATCCGGCGGCGCGCTCTGCGTGGAGAGGAAGCTCTCCCGCGCGCGCCCCTGCGCCGCGAGCAAGTCACTGGAGAAGGTCCGCTCCACGGGCATGGGCACGCCCAGCGTCCTCGCCGCCTGATGCAGACAGAAGGTCGCGAAGCCAGCGGACCAGCACCAGGACGCGCCCTCGTTGCCATCCAGATACAGCCGCACCCAGGGGCCGCGATTCCTCCCTCCCACCTCGCGCGGAAGCTGGCGCAGGTGCTGCGCCGCATACGCCACCGTCAGCGAGCCCAGGGAGCGGCCCGCCGGAGAAGCCAGGGAGAGCGCCGAGCGCAGCGGCGCCACCAGTCGCTCGAAGGTCACCGCGTCCGCGACCCCGGAGACAGGCACGTTCGACCTGGCCTGAAACCGCTTGAGCGCCGCTTCCGTGGCGGGGCCGAAGTCCCCGTCGATGGCGACCGCGAAGCCATTCAGGGTCAGCCACTCCTGGATGCGCCGCACGCCAGGAGACTCCTCGCCCCGGCGATACACCTTGTCCAGCTCCAGCTCGCTCATGGGGCCCCCGCCAGCCGCTGCATGGCCGTGAGCGTCATCCTGGCACCGCGCCGAGTCACGGCGCCAGGAGGGCACATGTGACCTCAACGCGGAGGTGCTTCACCTGGCACGTCGCGGTCTTCCACCGAACGTTCCCGGTCCTCCTCTGACTGGTTCGGCACGGGCGTGGCCGCATCGCCCGGCGCACCCGAGCCGCCAACGCCTTCCTTGAAGCCCTGCGAGGCCTCCTCCGCGGCGGTCTTCATGTCCTTCGCCGCCTCGCGTGTGCCGTCACGCACCTCCCTCGCCGCCTTGCCCATCTCGCGGCCGACGTTGCGTGAGTTGTCGCGAACCTCATCGTCCTCGCATCCCGTGAAGGCCGCGAGCGACGCGCCCAAGCCCACCAGCGTGAGCCACTTCCACCGTGTCCGTGCCATCTCTCGCCTCCCGCGCGCAGGTCGCGTTCGTGTCGTCCGGACGGCAAGGTAGGCATGGGAGCACGCCAGAGCGGGCCTGCGAGCAAGCGCCCCGCTCCTCGTTCCAGGGGCGTACATCCACTCTGACGCACCGCGCCCGACTGTTTGCCGCCCTCCTGTCGGTGGCTTCCGGGTGGAAGTGGACAGAACGGCGGGCCTAGGCTCGGCCCATGGACCTCATCGTCGAGAACGGACTCGTATTCGATGGTCTAGGCAACCCACCCCGCAAGCTGAACGTGGGCATCCGAGGAGACACGGTCGCCGCCCTCACGGAAGGACCGATTGAGCGCGCGCCGCACACGCGCGTCATCGACGCGGCCGGCCACTGGGTGACTCCGGGCTTCATCGACCTGCACACCCACTACGACGCGGAGGTGGAGCTGGCCCCGTCGCTCTCCGAGTCCGTGCGCCACGGCGTCACCACGGTGGTGGTGGGAAGCTGCTCGCTCAGCCTCGCGGTGGGCAAGCCCGAGGACCTGGCGGACATGTTCTGCCGCGTGGAGGCCATCCCCTACGACACCGTCCGCTCGCTGCTGGAGCAGCGCAAGACGTGGGACTCGCTGGGCGGCTACCTGGAGCACTTGGAGACGCTTCCGCTGGGCCCCAATGTCGCGTCCATGCTGGGGCACTCCGCGCTGCGCGCCCACGCCATGGGTCTGCATCGCAGCCTGGAGCCGGGGCTGCGCCCCAGCGAGGACGAGCTGCGGCGCATGGAGGCGATGGTCACCGAGGGCTTGGACCTGGGCTACCTGGGCATGTCCATCATGACGCTCAAGTGGGACAAGATGGGCGGCTCGCGCGACATCCGCAGCCGTCCTCTGCCCTCCACCTATGCGCGCTGGAGCGAGTACCGCCGGCTGACGAAGCTCCTGCGCGCGCGGGGCCGCGTCTTCCAGGGCGTGCCCAACATCAGCACCAAGGTGAACGTGGTGCTGTTCCTGCTCGAGAGCATGGGCCTGTGGCGCAAGACGCTGAAGACGACGGTCATTTCGATGATGGACCCGCGCGCCAGCCGAGGCATCCACCGGCTCATCGGCGTCCTGTCGCGCGCGGCCAACACGCTGTTCGGCGCGAACTTCCGCTGGCAGGCGCTGCCGGAGGTGTTCGACCTGTGGGCGGACGGCATCGACCTGGTGGTCTTCGAGGAGTTCGGCGCGGGCGCGGCGGCCCTGCACCTCCAGGACGCGGCCTCCCGCGCGGGGCTGCTGAAGGACCCGGAGTACCGCACCCGCTTCCGCAGCCAGTGGACCAACCGCTTCCTGCCGCGCGCCTTCCACCGCGACTTCAACCAGTCGCGCATCCTCGAGTGCCCGGACAAAAGCCTGGTGAACAAGTCCTTCGCGCAGGTGGCCCAGGAGCAGGGCCGCGACGCGGTGGACGTGTTCCTGGACCTGGTGGCCACGCATGGGGACACGCTGCGCTGGTACACCGTCATGGCCAATGACAGGCTCAAGGAGCTGGAGTTCATCTGCCAGCACCCCGACATCCTCGTCGGCTTCTCCGACGCGGGCGCCCACCTGCGCAACATGGCGCACTACAACTTCCCGTTGCGGCTCCTGAGGCTGGTGCGCGAGGCCCAGAAGCGCGGCGAGCCCTTCATGACCATAGAGCGCGCGGTGCATCGACTCACCGGGGAGATTGGCGATTGGTTCGGCATGGACGCGGGCGTGCTCGCCGAGGGCCGGCGCGCCGACCTGGTCGTCATCAATCCCGACGGCCTGGACGAGAAGCTCGATGAAATCGCCGAGGCACCGATGGAGAACTTCGGAGGCTTCGTGCGGCTGGTGCGCCGCAATGATGCCGCGGTGAAGGCGGTGCTCATCGCCGGACGCGAGGCGGTGAGCGCCGGCACGGTGTCCCCGGCCCTGGGCCAGGAGCGCGGCTTCGGACGCGTGCTCCGCGCGGGGGCCTGACTCAGCGGGAGTGGGTCGCGACGAGCTGGACGACCTCCTCCGCGCAGCCCCATGAGAGCGTGACGCCCGCGCCCCCATGGCCGTAGTCATGCACCACGACGCGCTCCCCGAGGACCTCCACCTCCAGTCGCACGGTGGGGCGTCCAGGGCGCAGCCCGACCTTGTGCTCCAACACGTCCAGCTTCGCGCCCTCGGGAAGCAACGGCGCGTTGCGCTCCAGGATGGCTTGGGCCTTCAGCGCGTCGGGGACGAGCGACGCGTTCCCCTCCTCCGCCGTGCCGCCGAGGATGCAGTCCCGCGAGCGGGGAATGACGTAGGCCATGCCGCTCTCGCACTCGTCGTCGAAGATGAAGCGGTCCGTGGGGGGCGGGCTCACCCGGAGCACCTCACCGCGCACGGGGAAGAGCGTCTCGTCTCCCACGACGTCCCGAGCCCCCAGGCCCGTGCAGTTGACCACGAGGGACGCGCTCGCCCATGCCTCGTCCAGGGAGCGCACCTCGCGCTGGATGATGTGGCCGCCCAGCTCGCGCAGGCGCGCCATGAGGAACGGCAGATAGCGCGGCATCTCGATGACGGGCGCGGTGAAGTGATAACCCTCCAACAGTCCCGGAGGCAGCTCGTCCGCCCGCGCCCGACGGAAGTCCGGCACGCTGTCGCGCCACCACGGGTCCTCGACGTGACGACGGAACACCTCCACGCCGGGGACCATCAGGATGCCCGCCTCGGGGCGCTCCTGGGCCAGTGACGCCAGCACCGTGTACGTCCGCTTCGCCCAGGCACTGATGCGCTCCTGCGGCCACGCGCGATAGGGGTACCAGACGGCCGCGGCGACATCCGACGTCGTGTGAGGCGACAGCTCTCGCGCCCACACCTCCACCGTGTGCCCGGCCTCCTGCAACCGGATGGCGCATGACAGGCCCGACACACCACCGCCGAGGATGACGATGAACATGGCGCAACCCTAGCGCCGGAGAGCGCCCACCCTCCGCCCGGACGCACCGCCTGGGTCGTCATGACTCAGGCCGTCATCCCCAACCCATCGTGACTTTCACCAACACCATTTGTCTCAGTCAGGCTTCTTGGCTTAAGACTCGGGGCCTGAGTGATGGCTTCGCGCCATGGGACGCGGAGCGACGGGGAGGGTCCAGCGAATGGCTGCCGAGCTGGATGCACCAGGGAAGTCTACTCGCGGGCGACGCGCGCCGCGCCTGCGTGCCTGGCATCTCATCCCCCTGCTCGTGTTCCCGGCCATCCTCATCGCGCGCTCGGGCCCGCTGCCCGGCCGTCGTGACGAGCTGCTTTGGCTCACCGACACCCGCACCCGCCCCCTGGAGCCGCGCCTCAGCGTCCCGGCCGCGGACGTCCATCGTCCCTACGTCCGGCCTCGCGAGGAGCGCCCCTCCATCGCCGTTCCCCTGAGGGAGCTGGCCCGGCTGGAAGAGAGCGGAGACCGGGCGGGCATCGCCGCCTCCTATCTGCTCCATGGAGATCCCCAGCAGGGCCTCGCGCACCTGGCGCATGCACCGCCGTCGCTGAATCGCGACAACGACCAGGCCGTCGCCGCCTTCCTGCTGAAGCGCAACGACGAGGCCCTGACCTGGCTCGACGGCCTGCTGGAGACCTCGCCCCGTCATCCGCAGGCCCTGTGGAACCGGGCGCTCGTGCTGCGCGAAATGGGGCTGCACCTGCTCGCGGCGTCCGTCTTCGACGAGGTGGCCGCGCTGGGCGAGCCCGGCTGGAGCGCAGAGGCCCGTGAGCAGGCGTCCTGGCTGCGCACCTCCGTGAGCCAGCGGGCCGAGTCCTGGAACCGCACGCGGACCGCGCTCACCCAGCTGGCCCAGGACGCGAACCTCCCCATCCCCTTGGAGGAGGCGCGCCGACATCCCGGCATCTCTCGCGGCCTCTTCTACGACGTCGTGCGCACCGCGCCCACGTCGGCCCGGGTGCTGGCGTTGCTCCCGCTGGCGGAGCTGCTGGACCGCATCCACGGCGGCACGGCCCTGGCGGACCACACGCGGAACATCGCCGCGCGGGACTTCACGCGACGCGCGCCCCTGGCCGCCGAGTACGCCCGCCTCCTGCGAGAGCGCCAGCCCGCGTCCCCGGACTACCTCACCCGTCTGCGCGGTGCGGGCGAGCAGGACCTGCTGCTCGGCGCGAGGCTGCTGACGCCGGAGGCCCAGAGTCCCCCCGAGGAGCTGGAGCGCGTGGCGCGCCAGTGGAACGACCCGTGGATCCACCTGCTGGTCCAGGACGAACTCGCGCGGCAGGAGGGCTTCGCGGGTGAAGCCTGGCAGGCGGACCAGCGACTCAAGGCCGCGCTGACGCTGTGCCGGGAGAAGCGGCTTCGCCCGCGCTGCGCGGACCTGCTGCGCAAGGTGAGCCACCGGGCCACGTCCGCCAACCGGCTGTCGGAGGCCGAGGAGACGGGCCGCGCGAGCTGGCGCGAAGCCCAGGCGATGGGCGAGTGGGAGCTGGAGTCGGCGGCCCTTCGCGCCCTCGCCCAGGCCGCGCGCTTCCAGTTCCGCGTCGCCTCCGCTCGCGCGTACCTGTCCGAGTACCTGGCGCGCGCCCCGGACACCTGCGACGTGAAGAACTACGTCCACCGCAACATCGCGGCCCTGGAGTTGATGCGGCTGCGGCCCAAGGAGGCTCGCCGCGCCTTGTCGCGCGCGCAGGAATGCAATCCGTCCGTGGGTCTCATCGGCGCGTGGACGCTCACCGACCTCATGCGGTTGGACCCTCGGCCCGAGGACGCGGAGCAGATCAGCGCGGAGCTGACGCGGGCCCACGCCACGCGGGAGACTCCCGGCCGCCGCATGCTCGCCCAGTTGGTCCAGGCGCGCTTCGAGCTGCTGAAGGACCGGAAGCAGGGCAACGCGCGGCTCGCCGCCGTCATCCGACAGGCCGCGCCCTACCTGACCACGGACGCGGACGCACGCGACACGGTGGCGGTGGCCTATCAGACGATGGCCGTCACCGCCGGAGAGGCCGGCGCCTTCTCCGAGGTGCCAGGCGTCGTGGCCGACCATCTGGGCGTCGCCAGCCCGAAGCAGTGCGCGCTCATCGCCGCGGCGGAAGCCGAGCGCACGGTGGTGGTGGCGCTCGGTCCCCGGGGACAGGTGCTCGGGCACCATGACGCCTCACGCAAGGAGCCCCTGGGGGACGACCTCTCCGGACTGGTGCCGGAGAAGCTGCTGGCGTTGCTGCGCTCGTGTCCTCGGGTGGAGGTGCTCGCGGCGCCGCCCCTGGACAGCCGCTCCGGACTGCTCCCGCCGGAGATGGCGTGGAGCTACCGCGTGGCCATGGACGCCTCGCCGGAGCCGAAGAAGAAGCCACCTCCTCCGCTGCATGTGGTGGTGGCCAACGTGGAGACCCCCTCGGGCCTGGGGCTCGCGCGGCTGTCCTCGTGGGAGTCCACGCCCGCGCCCATCGGCCAGTCGATGGAGCTGTCTGGCGCCCAGGCCACGCCCTCGCGCGTGCTGGAGGCGATGTCGCGAGCCACCGACATCGAGTTCCACGCGCACGGCGTGGTGGACCGCAGCCTGTCCGAAGCACCGGTCATCGCCCTGGCTCCCGAGTATGACGGACGCTATGCGCTCACCTCGGAGGCGCTGAAGCAGGTGCGCCTGGAGGGCTCGCCGGTGGTGCTGCTGGGCGCGTGCAGCGCGGCGCGGCTGCCGCCCTTCCTTCACCAGACGTCCTCGCTGCCCCAGGCCTTCGTGGGCGCGGGGGCTCGCGCGGTGTTCGCTGCGACGGTGGACATTCCGGACTCAGCGGGCCGGTTCTTCCAGGGCGTGCGCGAGCGCATCCACGCGGGTGCGACGCCCGCGGTGGCGCTGCGCGCGGAGCGGCTGCGCTGGTTGCGCGACGTGAAGGGCGCGCCGTGGGTGACGCGCGTCTTGTTGTATGAATAGGCCCACCGGAGGCCCGTGGGGGCGTCTCCGGAAGGCGTGAAGCAGTGACCGTGCCCCTCCGGCACGGACAAGGGGGGGGTGGACATGCACGACGCGGAACCGCTGGCCATCTACAGCCTGCACTTCGACCGGGGAGACGCGGAGTGCGGCGCGGTTGCATTGTGGAGTCCCGTCACGGACACCCGCCTGGGCGAACAGCCCGAGTGGATTCGAGGCCACCGCGCGGAGCCCGTGGCCTACGTCCGAGGGACACGTCCCTCCGTCCGAATCGCGCTGCTGGCGAACCACTTCGTCCCCGCCTCGTTCGAACTGAGCGCCTTCGGACCTTCGCTGTCCTCGGCGAATGGTCTGGAAACGCCCGTCCGCTGGCTCGGGCCACATCCGGTGAGCCTGGAGCGCACGGCGGGCTGGAGCACGCTCGCGGAGCCCGTGTCCTTCAATCGGTCGCTGCCCAATCACATCGGCACGCACGCGCTGGAGCTCCAGTGGGTCGCCGAGTGGACGGACGCGGACGGAAGCACGCGCAAGCTCTTCCTCGGCAACAGCAGACATGAGTTCTTCACCACGGGCGCGCCCATGCGCCAAGGCGAGCAGGGCGCGCCCCCGTCCGGCGCCTACGTGCCCCTGGTGCGCTGGTCCTCGCGCTGGTGTGCGGGGCTGGAGTCGCGCAAGGACATCTGCGACGCGCTGCTGCGGGGACTGCCGGAGACGGGCCTGCGCTACGGCGTGCCCGCCTGGACGGTGCGCCACATGCTGGCCGTCGGCGGCGGCATGTGTGGCGGCTGGTATCAACTCTTCCAGCAGCTCGCCAACTGTCAGGGCGTGACGCTGGAAGGGCGCACGCTGCACCTGGCGCCCAAGGATGACCCACGCACGGACGAGGCGCGCTGGGAGGCGATGGTGGCGGTGGCGCCGGGCATCAACCAGCTCGAGCCCAGTCGCATGACGCGTCTGTATGGACGCTTCCTCGACTGCGCGCGCTATCCCTTCGCGCCGGACGAGCCGGTGGAGCTGCTGAGCCATGTCGCGTCCCGGTATGTCTTCATGGCCGGCTGGGATGACGGCCACTGCCTCAACTTCCTGGAGGACTCGGGGCGGCTGTATCTCTACGACGCCTGCTTCCGGACAGAGGCGGTGGAGCTGGACATGCCGCTGCCCCCGGCCGATGGCCGGCCCGTCAGACTGGGCCAGGAGTCGTCATTCCGGCGTCGATACCTGCACCCGACGCTGCCCTTCCTCATGGGGACGCTGCGCGCGAACGGAAGACTCTGGGAGGTGGACCTGGGGCGCAATGAGCTCGGCATCACCGTCGGGACGGCGCAAGTCCCGGAGATAGACATCATGTGGACACGCTAGGAGTTGTCATGCCGACGACACGCGAACAGCTCAGGCGGATGGTGGCGGAGCGAAAACCCCCGCACCGCGGCTTCGCCTGGAGCGAACTGATGGACGCCCTGGAGCAGATGGAAGCCGCCACCAGGGACTCGGCCGTCAGCACGCTGGAGGATGAGGACGTGGGTGTGCTGGTGGACCTGCTTGCGCAGCGAGGCCGTGTCCCCTTGCGAGGACAACCTCCCGTCCCCCACTCCATGCCTCCCGAGGAGCTGGTGCAGTTGCGAGCGCTGAAGATCCTCGCGCAGGCAGGACGACTCGCCACCATCCGTGACTCGCTGGAGCGATTGGACCGCGAGCCCTCGGCTCCCGCGCTGCGAGATTTCGCCCGACAGCTCCTCAGTCGACTCGAGAGCGAGGAGGAGGCGTAGGCTCGCGGGACTCCGGCCGGGGCGTCCACGACACGTTGGGCTCGGGCGCGGCGAAGGACTCGAAGACGATGGCGGCGCCGCCCTCCGGTGAGCGATGCGCGAACCACCACCCCACGGGCAACAGCAGCAGCTCCCCGGGCGACAGCTCCACTTCCATTCGCGGTACACCCTCGGGCACCGAGGCCGAGCCCAGGACGCGATGCAGCGCGTACGCGGGCACCAGTTGGAGCAGCCTGCGCCCGTGCACCTGCCCCAGCAGCATGTTGCGGCGCGAGGGAGCCAAGGGAACGTCCGCGCCCGGCTCCTCCCACCACAGGCCCACGGGCGCACTCTCCAGCACCAGCCCCTGGGGCGCATGCACCGGCAGGCGCGACGTCACGTTCGCGCTCGCGGGCACGACGAAGGCGCCGGGCGACACGCTCGTGGCCTCGGCGCCGCGCGCCAGTGCGCCCAGCTGCCCCAGCGTGTCCTTCGAGCCCGCGTCCGCGAGCACCGTGGCGCGCGCCACCACGGGGAGGTTCTGGAAGTAGTAGCGCTCGAAGAAGTCCTCGGGCGTCAGTGCATCGTGCCGGGGGACCTGGGTGTGGCCCGGTGACTGGCGATGGAGGTCGCCGTAGAGGTCGAGCAGTCCCTCCAGCTTGCGCTGCATGGCCACGGCTCGCGCCGCGCCCTGGTAGCAGGGGTCTTCCGCCTCGGCATGCACCGCCGCGCGCGCGAGCGCCGAGTCAACTCCCGAGCGCTCCAGCACGGACACCAGGTCGTCGACCTCCGCGCCGCGCAGCAGGTTCTCCACCACCCAGCGCCGCCACTCCGGCGCCAGCGTGTTCGTCCCGCGCGCCGCGGGAACGTGCTTGTCCGCATCCGTCATCGCTGGACCTTCTCTGGCCTGGGGCCAATCCAATAGTCGCGCCACTCCACGTTGCGCTCCGGCCTGTCGAAGCTGACGAACGTCACCGACACGCTCAAGTCGAGCGCCTGCACCGCGTGCCACCACCCCACCGGAATCAGGAGCGCGTCACCGGGCCCCACCACGCACGAGTGCAGCGTGGCCCGCGCGAAGTCCGGGAAGCGGCTCACGTCCGGCGCCAGGATGTCCACCGCGCTGTAGAGGCCCCGGTCGTTGTAGAGCCGAGGCGTCTCGCAGGACGGAGACAGCCAGAAGCGCTTGCGCCCCAGCACCTGGCAGAAGAGGACGTTGAGGTGGTCGTGGTGCAGTTTCGACAAGGTCCCCGCGGGACCGAACCACAGGTGCACGCTGTCCGGGGCGCTCAGGTCTGGATGGATGTAGCCCCGGGGCGGACGCAGGTCGTCGAGCAACGGGCGGAACACGGCGCGCAGCAGCAGGCTGTTGCGGGCCACGAGGTACACATCGTCCGAGGCGCGGGTGTCACGAAAGCGCGCCACCAGCTCGCGCAGCGGCAGCGTCCGGCGCAGGCGCTCCGCATGGAAGTCCGGGTCCGGCTCCGCGTCGCGGCCCGCCATGACCTCCACCTCCTCGTCGCCGAAGCGCTCGGCCAGCCACTCCGGAGACCAGCGTGTCAGCGCCGGCCAGTCGTCCAGCAGTCCCTCGATGACGACGGGGCGGTTGGGAACGTAGTAGCGCTCGAAGAACGCATCGGGAGCCAGGTGGCGCAGACGTTCCACGGCCACGGGCGACGGGCCCGGGTGACACTGGGCATGGAGCGCGGCCCGGACTTCGAGCAGCGACTCCAGCTCCCGGCGCCGGGAGACGGCCCGCTGACCGTGACGCACCGCGGGGTGGGCCGAGACGACGTCCACCGCCTCCCGGGCCCGCGCTTCGGACAGACCCTGGGCCTGGAGGGCCTGGACGAGCCGGGACGGGTCCACGCCCAAGGTCAAGTTCTCAGCGAGCCAGGAACGCACTGGGGGCGGCAGGCTCTCGCGCTCGTCAGGAGTCATGGTTCGCGGGGTGCGATATACCACCCGGGTAGGCAACCACGTTGCATTGGGGACCGCATGACCACGTCAAAGGATCCTGCTCCAACCATCGTCCCAAACCCGCCGCCCAACCCGGCCACGCGCCAGGCGCCGCGAATCGTCCCCAATCCGGGAGGTCATTCCGCGCCTCCGCAGGAGCGCACGCGCCCCACCGAGCCCCCCACCACACCGCCACTGGAGAAGTAGCGGCACGGCGGAAGCGGTTCATCCCAGCTTCCACCACGTATTGCCGTCCGGGACGTCGAACTCCTGGAAGGTGACGGACACGCTGACGTCCAGCGCGTGTACCCAGTGCCACCACCCCGCGGGAATCAGCAGCATGTCGCCGGGCTCGACGACGACTTCGAGGACGTCGGCCTCGCGATATGAGGGGAAGCGCGTGAGGTCGGGGCGGTCCGCGTCGACCTGACTCCACACCTCGAGGTGGCTGTAGACGTGGTGCGTGTGGAACGAGGGAATGAGGCGGAAGCGCTTGCGGCCGAAGACCTGTCCGAAGAGGACGGTGCCCAGGTCGTGGTGCAGCTCCGTCCGAGTGCCCGAGGGCCCCACCCAGAGCTTCACCGCACCGGCCCGCGCTGACTCGCGCAGCAGGCCCGGCGGATAGCGCACGTCGTCGAGCAACCCGCGCAACTCCTCTCGCTCCAGGGCGAAGTTGCGAGCCGTGAGGTAGAGGTCGTTGGTGGGGCCGCCCTCCTCCAGCCTGCGGAGGAACTCGCCCAGGCGCATCACCGAGCGACAGGCATCCGGCTCCACGTCGTGGTCCGCGCGCGCCTCACGGCCGGCCATGACCTCCACCTCCACGTGTCCATGGCGCCGGGAGAGCGCCTCCGGCCGCCAGTTCGCCATCAGGGGCCAGTCGCGCATGAAGCCCGCGAGGAGCACGGGTTCGTGCGCCAGGTAATAGCGCGCCATCAGTTCGTGCACCGACACGTCCGTGCGCCGCTCCAGGCGTTGGTGCCGTCCGGAGTGACGATGCAGCGCGACGCGGGTGTCGAGCAGGCAGAGCACGTCCTCGTGAGGGGCCATGCGTCGCAGACCCGCCGCCACGGCCGGATGGGCACGCGTGGCTTCGATTTCCGCGCAAGCCCTCGCGAGCGGCACGCCCGCCGACACCAGCGTGTCGACGAGTCGCTCCGAGGCCACGCCTCGCACCACGTTCTCCGCCAGCCACGCCCGCCACTCCGAGCCCAGGCTGGATGCCACGTCGGCCATGCCGCCTCCGCTGACAATCGCGGTGGGCACTGTACAAGGCGCTCGGTCCTCCAGGGCAAGCCCACCAGGCAGGCGTCCCCGCCTCGGGCCCGGGCTTTCTTCCCCGAGTCCTGGGGGCGCGGGGCCCGGGTGGCGCCCCATCGCTCGCCCCGTCGGGGGCCAGCCTCATGCCTCGCCTGCTCATCCCTCGCGGAGTGCTCCCTAGATTCTCGGCACGAGGCCCGCGATGAAATCAGACAGCCCCAGGTTCCGGTCCTTTCTGCGGCACACCAGCTCGGGAGGGTTGGGCGTGGTGCTCCTGCTCGTGGCCCCGGCAAGTGGGCTCGCGCAAGATGATGACGACGATGGGGAGGCGGTCGCTCCTCAGGTCTCCTGCTACACGGCCGCGAGCCAGGGCGGGCTCACCGATGACTACGCGGCCACGCAGCTCTGTCGCGGCGCGCGCTCCAACGCTCCCGCGAAATGCTTCCTGCGTGTCCAGGACGAGGGCTCGCTGACGCAGGCGCAGGCCCTCCAGCTCTGCCAGTTCGCCACAAGCGATGATGACCCGGCCTCCTGCTATCTCCAGGCGCGCGGCAAGAGCTTCGGTGCCGACTCCCGCATCCTCCAGCTCTGCCAGCCTCCGGTGACGGAGTTCCTGCGCTACTGCCCCGTCTACGTGCAGTGAGCCGCGGCCCCACCTCTCGTCCGGAAGCGGGCTAGGGTGCGGCCATGACGGAGCAGCCGCCCCCCGAGGAAGACCTCCCCACGGCGCGTGAGCTGGAGCTGGGCGAGGCCGGTGCTTCCCCCGCGCCGCGCCTGTTGGTGCCACCGGGCAACGAGCCCCTGGCGATGCTGGCGCGCCGTGGATTCCAGGCCACCGTCGCACCACTGGACCTGCCCTTCCCCGCCGACGTGAGCGGCGCGCGGGCGGAGCGACTCGTGGAGCGCCTGGGCCACTACGCCTTCCGACTGTTCCTGCGCGGCGCCATTCTGCGGCACGGGAGCTTCACGCCGATGGAGGCCACGCGCTACCTGGAGGAAGCCGGCGCCACGGCCTTCGCCGAGGACCTGGTGGCACTGGACCTGGCCACGCGCGAGGCCGACGGGCGTTACCTGCTGCGCCACCCCACCGCCAGCTTCGGAGGCACGCTGGAGTGGTACGTCGCGCACGAGCTGCGAGGCCGCTTCGGCTTCGACGTGGCCGCGGGCGTGAAGTTCCATGCGCCCGACGTCGGCGGAGACCTGGACGTCGTGGGCGCGGCGGAAGGACGACTCGTCTATCTGGAGATGAAGTCCTCGCCGCCCAAGCACCTGGCAGCGGACGAGGTGGGCGCCTTCTTCCGGCGCGTGCGCGCGCTGCGTCCGCACGTGTCCGTCTTCGTCATGGACACCGCGCTGCGGCTGTCCGACAAGGTGCTGCCCCTGCTCCAGGCGGAGCTGAGCACCCAGCCCGCCCCGCCTCCCCGTCGCATCGTCCGCGAGGTCTGGGCGCTCACGCCCCACCTCTACGTGGTCAACGCGCGGCAGGACTTGATGGGCAACATCGGTCTCGCGCTCGCGGAAGGTTTCCGGGCGCTCGCCCCACCCGCTCCGTGAGCCCGCGACGCGCCCCTACAATCACCTGCGCGTCGGCGGCTCCAGCAGGTAGAAAGCACGGACATGACACAGACCACTCGACTCGGCTGCGCGTGCGGACAGGTCCATCTCGAGGTGGAGGGCGCGCCCATCGTCAGCACCGAATGCTGCTGCAATAGCTGCCGTGCCGCCGGCGCCCGGATACAGACCCTTCCCTCGGCCCCGCGCATCCTGGAAACCACCGGCGCGACGCGCTTCGTTCTCTACCGCAAGGACCGCGTCCGCTTCCTCGCGGGCACCGAGCACTTCAAGGAGTTCCGCCTCACGCCCGAGGCGAAGACCCGCCGGGTCGTCGCCACCTGTTGCAACACGCCCGTCTTCCTCGAGTTCCAGGGCGGCCACTGGCTCAGCCTCTATGGCTGCCTTTGGCCCGCGGGAACGCTGCCCCCGCTCCAACTGCGGACGATGACCGAGGACCTTCCGCCCGGCTCGACGCTTCCCGACGATATCCCGAACGGGAAGCGGCAATCGGTCTCATTCTTCGCCAAGCTCCTGGGCGCGTGGATCGCGATGGGGTTCCGCAGCCCGAAGATCACCTGCGTCAACGGCAAGCTGCAGCTCTGACACCCTCCCTGGCCTGACGGTGCGTGAAGCGCTCCGCGGGCTCGCGGTGGGGATGCGCGGTCCATTCCACGCCGCGCATCCCTGACTCCACCGTGACCTCAGTATGAGTAGCACTGCCTCGTGACGCCCACGGGGAACGAGGGCGAGGGCAGCGACGTCGGGTCGGCGCAGTAGTTCGCCGAGTACGCGACGTTGCACGCCGTGCCACCCACGACATCGCTTCCCGAGAACACGTTGGGGTAGCTGGCCCAGTTGGGGCAGCCCGGCGCATCACAGACCACGTGGTTGCCGTTGTAGCAGGAGCCCAGCGTCGACTGATGGCCCGGCGACCCGCGGAACTCGAGGCTGGTGCTGAAGTCTCGGATGGTGTTTCCGTAAACCCAACTGTTGAGCGTGTTGTCGACGAGGACGCCGACCTGCCCCTTCACGCCGGTGAGCTGGGAGTCGATGGTGTTGAAGCCGACGAAGCCCCAGTTGACCCGGTAGAAGGTGAGGCCAATCGGGTTCTTGTAGAAGCGGTTGTCGCGCACATACACATGGTCGATGAAGCCGCGCATCGGTTCGGTCAACGCGTAGTACTTCTGCGCGTCATCGAGCAGGTGCTGCTGCAGCTCGAGCACGTGGTTGTAGTCGCCGAAGTCCCCGACATCAAAGCCTGTCAACTGGCGAAACGCGCACGGGGGGGCGACGGTGTACTGGCTGCCGTCGGTGAGGAAGCCCAGGGAGAAACCCGAGACGAAGTTTTCGGTGTGGGTGGTCGAGCTGGTGTACGGCATGTGCCCGTCGGTGCTCAGGCCGAAGTTGCTGGTGAGGGGCACGTTGTGGGGCGCCCGCAGGACGACGTTCTTGGAGACGTCGACGTTACCGCCCACGATGTTGATGCCCACGTTCACATCACAGATGGAGTTGTGGTGGACCTGGGAGCGGGCATTGGCGTTGCCTCGGAACTCGAAGGGCTGGTTCGTGCAATACCGCCGCGTTCCGAACTCCGTGGTGGGGTCGACACGCATGCAGTACATCGTGTTCGGCACGGTCTCACCCTCGCCAAGCGGGGGCAGCGCCGGGCACTGTCCGGAGGGGATGCTGCCGTCCGCGTTGCAGGACGTGGGGCGGCACTCGGCGGTGCCGGGCCGGCGGCTCAACGCCTTGAGATCCCACCCGCTGGGGCAGGTATAGGTCACGGGGTTGGTGGGCCCGTTCCACGTCGCGCTGGCGGGCTGGATGGAGATCTTGATTCCGGGCGTGGTCTCGCACGTGGGGTTCTCCTTCACGTGGGCCGTGTTCCAGCCATACGCGATACCCGCCCCGAGGTGGACGATGCGCAGGTGGTGGACGTTCACCGCCGGGCCGTTCATGGCCTCGGCGTGGTTGACCTGGACGCCGACGGTCCACCGGCGCGGCATCGTCCCCGTGTTGAAGACCGTGGCGTCGGGTGAGGGCGGCTCGTGGCCATCCAGCTCCAGGATGGAGTTGAGTGAGTGGGCGCGCGCCGGGCACTCCTGTCCCTGGCTGTAGCCAACGTTCGTGGTGCCCACCAGGGTCAGGTTGGAGACGCTGGCGTCGTTGAGCAGGCCCTCCTCGGTGCCCGTGCCCGCGACGATGATCAACCCGTTGAGCTTCGTGGTGTCGTGGTCGACGTTGATGATGGTGGGCGGGGACAGCGACGTGCCCTCCAGGTGGATTCCCGTCGGGACGTGGAGGCCAAAGCCATTGCCCCAGGGCCAGCTCCACGCGAGCTTCGTGGCTTCGGAGATGGTGATGGTGCCTGGATCCAACACCACCCTCGAGTGACCGTTGGCCTTCGCCCAGTCGATGGCGGCCTGATACCAGCGCGGATGGAGGGTGCTGCCGTCATCGGTGCAGGTCCGGGTGACGTCGCCGACGCAGGTGGCGCCGACATTGCCGGCCGCGCAGAAAGCGCGCTGGAAGCCAGCGGTCCCATGGACGCGGGCGCACATGGTTGGAAGCAGGGACGCCAGGCTCGAGGGACTTGAACGCGACACGGCCTGAGAACTGGCGGCATGCGCCAGCCCCCCACCCAGGACCACGAGCAGGGACAGGGCACGAATCCAGGGACTTGTACGGAGCTTCACCGCCGGAGAGCGGAACAAGGGGGCTGCTTGCATGGATATACGTCCCATCAAGGGATGAATCGATGATCCATCCCGTGGCTGCGGCCCCTGCGGCTGGAACAGTTACCCTGGATTCGCGGATTCGCCAAGCCTGTTGTTCGCGGCCGCGTATCCACTCCCTTTCCGCCCATGGACTGACATGTGTGCGGCTTTGGACCCCCGGCATTGACGGATCCGCGCTGCCTCTTTCATCAATGTCTGACATTCCTGACGGAATGCCTCTCCCGCCCGGGAGCAATCATTGACTGCTCGCTTGAGGCGGGCGTCTGTCCGTATGGCGTTGAGTCCGTGAATCGTGGAGAGCCGACAACGGGCGCGCGGCTTCCGTTCCACGCTTCGCGAGGCGCTGACAGGGGAACACGCCCCTGTCAGCGGCCCCAATGCTCAGTGCCGGGCTGCGCGGGCGTCGCGGCCCCGGGCGCGCGCGGCCTTGGAGAGCGCGTTGGCGCCCTGCTCGTCGCCGCGCATCCACTCCTTCATCGCCGGCACCACCTGCTTGCTCCAGGTCTTCCCCACGCGAATCTTGAGGAAGTCTCCCACCAGCGCGTCGATCATCGCGGACAGCTGCTCGGTGAGGAACAGCCGCTCGTTGAGCTGGTCATCCTCTTCCTCGCTCATCAGCGCGGGCAGCTTCGCGGCGCGAACGTCGAGGAACTCCGAGTCGAGCGTGGCCTCATACTCCTTCTCGCCATGCGTGAAGCGGATGCGCGCCTGGGCCACCAGCAGGCCCTTGTCCAGCGCGTGCTTCACCTGCTCCGAGTACGGCGCCAGCGTGCCCTTCGCGCTCAGCTCCGTGACGTCGCCCGCCACGCCGCGCAGGGTGATGCGGCCCATGAAGAGCACGTTGACGCCCGTGCCCTCCAGCTCCACCAGCGCGTCACCCGTCTCCGAGCGCCACAGCATCCACGTCAGCAGCTCGCGGCCCAGGTAGGCCCGGCCCCGCAGGAGCTGCTCTCGCGCCTGACCACGCTCCACCTCGGCGACGTCCTTCGTCTCCTCGGTGGCGGCGCCGTCGACGCCGACATCTCCTCGCGCGAAGGCGGCTTCCGCCCGCGCCTGCTCACGCTTCGCCATGTGCCACCTCCGCCGACGTCGCCGGCAAGTCCATGCCAATCAGCTCCGCCGTGGGCCCGAGCGCGTTCTCGTCGATTCCCGACGTCTGGGCGATGGCGGCCGGCGTCAGCCCCACGAGCTTCAGGCCCAGCGCGTTCTCCAGCGCGATGATGATCTCCTCCACCACCTTGCGGGACGCGGCCCAGATCTGCAGTTGCTGCGTCTTCTGGTTCCAGCTCACGTCCAGCACGTTGGTGCGCGGCGTGGCGCGGGTGCGGAGCATCTGCTTGACCTGCGCCTTCGCCTGCGTCTTCTCGCCACGGCTGGGCGGACGGTCATTCTCCGCTTCGAAGTTGGCGGACCACTTCGCCATCTCCTCCTTCATCGCGGACGCGGGGACCTTCAACGAGTCGATGCGGAAGGAGAAGAGGACGTACTCTCCGTAAAAGACGCGGCCGACGGAGAACTCGACGGCTTCCGCGTTCTCCAGTTCGACGAAGCCGGCCGCGCGGTCATCCTCGGAGCGACGGTCGATGGGCTCGAACGCGTGCGCCTTGAGACCACGGGTCAGCCAGCGCTTGATGTCGGAAGGCGCTTCCTTGGCGGGTTCGACCCGGAAGCGCGAGAAGGTGACGGCACCACGAAGGACAGGCATGGGGCGCGGCAGGATGGGGGGCGCGAGCTACGACGTCAAGGCACTCTTGGTGCTGTCCTCTCCCGAGTGGGACACCGGTGCGCTGGTGCCTACCCCTCTGATTGAGGAAGGTACCGTCCATGAAGCTCGCCGCCGTGTCGCCCCTGCTCGCCGTGCTCCTGTTGGGTGCCGTCCTCCCCCGGGAAGTCCTCGCGCGGGAGGACGCCCAGGCGCCCACGACGGTCCAGGCCCCACCGTTGATCGCCGCGCCGGACGACGTGGAGCCCGCGCCCTTCGTGCCTCAGCGACCCCCGTTGGCCGAGGCCCCCGAGAAGGCAGGGGTGTCCACCGTGCCGCGCGTCATGATCGAGACGGTGGCGGGCGGGCTGGGGA
>NZ_VIFM01000192.1 GCF_006636215.1 Myxococcus llanfairpwllgwyngyllgogerychwyrndrobwllllantysiliogogogochensis
CCACCCCACCCCCTCAGCGGGCCGGTACGTGTGGGCCGGTCATCTCCACCCCACCGTGAGGCTGGCGGCTGGCGCGGACCGCCTCCGTCTCCCATGCTTCCATCTGGGGCGAGAGGTGGGCGTGCTCCCCGCCTTCAGCGCGTTCACCGGCGGGCTCGACCTGAAGCGCCGGCCCGGGGAGCGTGTCTTCGCCCTCGCCGGCCCCTCCGTGGTCGAGGTGTAGGATGAGCGACTCCAAGCGCCGCAGGATTCTGGGCATCATCGCCACGGACACCACCTTCGAGCGCACCGAGCACCGGGGCCGAGAGGCCTGGCTGGGCAAGTGCCTGCACTGCAACGCGCATCTCGTGGTGGGGCTGGATGGCGAGCCCATCAGCCGGGCCACCATCGAGCACATCCTCCCTCGGACGGCCGGAGGGACGGACGCGCCGGAGAACCTGGGCCTGGCCTGCGCCCGCTGCAACCAGGGCAAGGGCCGCCGGCATGACCCGAACTACCACCGGGACGCGCGCGCCCGGGAGCTGGTGGAGAAGCTGCTCACCCGCCGAAAACAGCGCTGGCGGGAGCCCGACGGCGCGGACTCCGAGTAAGCCTGTCGCAAGTCTCGGTCGACGACATGTCTCTGTCCGAAGCTGAACCCGCGCGCAGGTCTGCCCATACGTCGCGTGAGCATCACGCCGAGCCATCCGAGGGCGCGCGATGATCCACCGTGGAGGGGCAAAGGCTCAACGTCGCTTCCTCCCGCCAGAAGAGAGATTCATCACCTCCGGACCGCGATTTCCCGCCTCCGCGCGAGGAAGTGGTATCCCACGGCCACAACATCAGAATGGTTGACACTGCGGTGTCGATGGTCGATGGTCCCGCGCCGCGTTGGGTTGGGCCTGGAGGAGGGACCTGCCCGCGGCAACATCCATAGAGGTTTCGTTGGACGTGACTGCTTCGCCTTCCGCGTGCCAGGAGCCGCCCCCCCGCCCCGACGGGGCCGGGATCGCCCCGCCGCTTCTCGCGTTCGGCCACATCCGCGCCTCTTCCTCTTCTTCTGTCACCGCAGTTGTAGAAGCCCCCTTGCCCATGGTCCTGGTATGAGCGGCCCTCTGTTTCCACGCTGGACGAACACGGTGTCTCGGCTGTCCGCCGCGGCGCTTCTTGCCGTGCCCGCCATCGGTATCGGCGGCCTCATGGCTTACGTACGGTCTCCGTACGTCACCAACCAGCAGATGCCCATCGAGCAGCCCATCGAATTCGACCACCGGCACCACGCGGGGGACGAGAAGATCGACTGCCAGTATTGCCACTGGAGTGTGGACAAGGCGCCCTCCGCGGGCATCCCGTCCACCACCGTGTGCATGTCCTGCCACGCCCAGGTGTGGAACAAGAGCCCGTACCTCACCGAGGTGCGCAAGGCCTTCTTCGC
Organism: Myxococcus llanfairpwllgwyngyllgogerychwyrndrobwllllantysiliogogogochensis; assembly: GCF_006636215.1. GTDB lineage: Bacteria > Myxococcota > Myxococcia > Myxococcales > Myxococcaceae > Myxococcus > Myxococcus llanfairpwllgwyngyllgogerychwyrndrobwllllantysiliogogogochensis. The sequence continues at coordinate 1,415 of NZ_VIFM01000192.1, forward strand.
CGACTCACCCATCCAGTGGGTCCGCGTCCACAACCTGCCGGACTTCGTCTACTTCAACCACGCCATCCACGTGAACAAGGGCGTGGGATGCGCCAGCTGTCACGGCCGCATCGACCAGATGGGCGCGGTGGAGCAGTTCGCTCCGCTCACCATGGCCTGGTGTCTGGAGTGTCACCGCAATCCCGAGCCGCACCTGCGGCCCTCGGAGTTCATCACGTCGATGACGTGGACTCCGCCGTCGGACAAGGCCGAGGCCATCGCGCTCGGCGAGAAGCTGAAGGATGAGTACGACGTCCACTCGCGCACGAGCTGCTCCACATGCCACCGATGAACACGAAGCGCGACGGCGCGCCGTCGCAGGAATCCTCTTCCTTCGCGCTCCCGGTCGTGTCGGACCGGCCCGCCGCGGCGCCTGACGCCGTCGGTGAGGCACTGGAGCACGCCGCAGCGAACGCCGACTCCGCCGAGCACGGCTACGGCCAGTCGTACTGGCGCAGCCTCGAGGAGAAGCTGGGCACCTCCGAGTACATGGAGGAGTCCCGCCCGGAGTTCCCCGTGGGCGCGGACCTGCCCCCCACGGGCTTCATCCGCCGCGAGTTCATGCAGCTGCTCGGCGCGTCGCTGGCCCTGGCCGGCGCCACGGCCTGCAGCACCCGTCCCGCGGACGAGAAGCTGCTGCCGTACACGAAGACGCCGCCGGAAGTGACTCCCGGCAACCCCCTGCACTACGCGTCCGCGATGACGCTGTCCGGTCACACCTCCGGCCTGCTCATCACCGCCCGCGAGGGTCGCCCGGTGAAGGTCGAGGGCAACCCCGACCACCCGGTCAACCAGGGCGCCGCCTGCACCTTCGAGCAGGCGTGGCTGCTGTCGCTCTATGACCCGAGCCGCGCGCGTGTGCTCCGCCAGGGCAAGACGCCCCGCGCCCAGCGCGTGCTCAACGAGACCATCGCGTCCCTGGTCGGCAAGTCCGCCTCGGAGAACGGTGGCTCGCGCGTTCGCTTCCTCACGGAGGCGGTGGGTTCGCCGCTGACGAGCGACCTGCGCAACCACATCATCAAGAAGCTGCCCAACGCGCGCTTCCACAGCGCCTCGTCCAACCAGGACACGCAGGCGGAGACGCTGCGCACCCTGTTCGGCGGGCAGCACGTGGCCGCGCTGTACGACTTCTCCCAGGCGGACATCGTCCTGTCGCTGGACGCGGACTTCCTGGAGAGCTGCCCGGGCAACCTGCGCAACATCCGCGAGTTCGCGGACCGTCGCGACCCGCGCAAGGGCAAGCTCAACCGCCTCTACATGGCGGAGGCCCGCTTCTCCATCACCGGCGGCATGGCGGACCACCGCCTGCGCCTGAAGTCGCAGGAAGTCCTCGGCCTCGCCGCCGCGGTGGCCCAGGCCATCGGTGGCAGCGCCGCTTCCCTGGCGGGCGCCGCGGCCGCGAAGTCGCCGCTGCGCGGTGAGCTGGGCAACTGGGTGCAGGCGGTCGCCTCCGACCTGCGCGCCGCCGGTCCCGGCCGGTCGCTGGTCATCGCGGGTGAGCGTCAGCCCGCCGCGGTCCACGCGCTGGCCCACGCCATCAACAACGCGCTCGGCAACGGCGACAAGACGGTCCGCTACATCCAGGCCCCCATCGCGGAAGCGACGGGCATGTCCGAGGTCCGCACCCTGGTGCAGGACATCGAGGCCGGCCGCGTCGACACGCTGGTCATCACCGCCTACAACCCCGTCTTCACGCTGCCGGACGACGTGGGCCTGGGCAAGGTGCTCAGCAAGGACCACCCCGCTCGCGCCAGGCTCAACGTCCTCTACACGGCGCTCTACGAGGACGAGACCAGCGCGCACGTCGACTGGTTCATCCCCGCGGCGCACCCGCTGGAGACGTGGGGCGACGGCCGCTCGGTGGAGGGCACCGTCTCCATCGCCCAGCCGCTCATCCAGCCGCTCTTCAACGGCATGCCGGAGTCGGAGCTGCTCGCCATGTTCCTGGACGAGCCCTTCCGCCCCGCCTACCAGCTCCTGCGCGACTACTGGCGCGGGCAGACGGCGAACGCGGCGGACTTCGAGGCCCGCTGGGAGTCCTGGGTCGCCCAGGGCTTCATCGAGAACACCGCGTCCAACCCCGTCGCGGGCTCGCCGGACTTCGGCGCCGCCGCCTCGCTGGTCGCGGGCTACACGCCCCCGGCCTCGGGTGACCTCGAGCTGAACTTCGTCAACGACTACAAGGTCTACGACGGCCGCTTCGCCAACAACTCCTGGCTGCAGGAGCTGCCCGAGCCCATCACCAAGATGGTCTGGGACAACGCCGCCCTGCTGGGTCCGGACACGGCGAAGGCGCTCAACCTCGCCCCCGGCGACATGGCGGAGCTGACCTACAACGGCCAGAAGCTGACGGTGCCGGTGTGGGTGGTTCCGGGCCACGCCGACAACACGGTGACCATCGCCCTGGGCTACGGCCGCAACGGGCTGCACGAGCAGGTCGCCAAGGGCGTGGGCTTCAACGTCAACCCGATTCGCACCAGCAAGAACCCCTGGTTCGACGGCGGCGCCACGCTCACCAAGGTGCGCGGCAGCTACAAGTTCAGCCTGACGCAGACGCACTGGCGCATGGAGAACCGCCCCATCGCGCTGGACATGCCCATCTCCGAGCTGGAGCACCCGTCCACGGAGACGCAGCACACCCTGCACCGCGTGAAGGGCGAGCTGAAGCCGGGCATCCAGGACAACCTCGTCGATTTCGACTACTCCAAGGGCTACAAGTGGGGCATGGCCATCGACCTGTCCCGCTGCACGGGCTGCAGCGCGTGCGTGGTGGCCTGCCAGGCGGAGAACAACATCCCCGTCGTGGGCAAGGAGCAGGTGGGCCGCAGCCGTGAGATGAACTGGCTGCGCATCGACCGGTACTTCGAGGGTCCCGAGAACGACCCGAAGATGGTCATGCAGCCCGTGATGTGCGTGCACTGCGAGAAGGCCCCCTGCGAGTACGTGTGCCCGGTGAACGCCACCGTGCACTCGGACGAGGGCCTGAACGACATGGTGTACAACCGCTGCGTCGGCACGCGGTACTGCTCCAACAACTGCCCGTACAAGGTCCGCCGCTTCAACTACCTGCACTACACCGCGGGCAAGACGGCCACCGAGAAGATGCTGATGAACCCGGACGTCACGGTGCGCAACCGCGGCGTCATGGAGAAGTGCACGTACTGCGTGCAGCGCATCGAGCGCGCCCGCATCGACGCGCGCGTCAACAAGCACCTCATCAAGGAAGCGGACCTCAAGACGGCGTGCCAGCAGACGTGCGCCGCCCAGGCCATCGTCTTCGGCTCGCTGAATGACGAGAACCAGCTCGTCACCCAGCTCACCGAGGACGTCCGGGCCTACAAGCTCCTGCACGAGCTGGGCACCCGTCCGCGCACCTCGCACCTCATCCGCGTGCGCAACCCGAATACCGCCCTCGAGCCGGCCAAGGCCGCGACGAAGGAAGGGAGCCACTAATCATGGCCGAGACCGCCGCCACCCCGCTCGATCCGCTTGAGCCCCGGGACCTCATCCCGCCGCACCACGACGACAAGTCCCTCAACGAGACGCTGCTGGACCATGTCTGGCGCAAGCCGGGCAAGGGCTGGTTCATGCTCTTCGGCCTGACGCTCAGCGCGCTGGGTCTGCTCGTCGTCGGCGTCACCTACACGCTCGCCCGAGGCATCGGCGTGTGGGGCAACAACCAGCCGGTCGGCTGGGCGTTCGACATCATCAACTTCGTCTGGTGGGTCGGTATCGGCCACGCCGGTACGCTCATCTCCGCCATCCTCCTGCTCTTCCAGCAGAAGTGGCGCACGAGCATCAACCGCTTCGCGGAAGCCATGACGCTGTTCGCCGTCATGTGCGCCGGTCTGTTCCCGCTGCTGCACACCGGCCGTCCCTGGTTCGCCTTCTGGCTGTTCCCCTACCCCAGCACCCTGGGCGCGTGGCCGCAGTTCCGCTCCCCGCTGGTGTGGGACGTCTTCGCCATCTCCACGTACCTCACGGTGTCCGCGCTGTTCTGGTTCGTGGGCCTCATCCCGGACCTGGCCGCGCTGCGTGACTCGTCCAAGACGAAGCTCCAGCGGACCATCTACGGCCTGTTCGCGCTCGGCTGGCGCGGCTCCGGTCGGCACTGGCACAACTACAAGATCGCCTACCTGCTGCTGGCCGGCCTCTCCACGCCGCTCGTCGTCTCGGTGCACACCATCGTTTCGTTCGACTTCGCGGTGTCCCTGCTGCCCGGCTGGCACGCGACCATCTTCCCGCCCTACTTCGTGGCCGGCGCCGTGTTCAGCGGCTTCGCGATGGTGATTACGCTCATCGTCCCGGCGCGAAAGTACCTGGGTCTGCGGGACGTGATTACGGACCGCCACCTGGAGAACATGAACAAGGTCATCCTCGCGACGGGCCTCATCGTGTCCTACGGGTACATGATGGAGCACTTCATCGCCTGGTACTCGCAGAACCAGTTCGAGTTCTGGACCTTCTACGTGAACCGCGCCACGGGCCCCTACGCCGGCGTGTACTGGCTGATGATTGCCTGCAACGTCATCACCCCGAACATCTTCTGGTTCAAGAAGTGCCGCACCAGCGTGCCCATCATGTGGGTGGCCTCCATCGCGGTGAACATCGGCATGTGGTGCGAGCGCTTCATCATCATCGTGACGTCGCTGAGCCAGGACTTCCTGCCGTCCTCGTGGGGCATCTACACCCCGACCTGGGTGGACTGGTGCATCTACATCGGCACGCTGGGCCTGTTCGGCACCCTGTTCCTCCTGTTCCTGAAGTTCGTGCCCGCGGTGGCCATCAGCGAAGTGAAGGAGCTGCAGTTGGAGCTCAAGCACGCCGCCCACCAGAAATCCCACGGAGCGCACTAGAGTCATGGAAGCCACTGTCCTCGATTCCTGGGTGCTGGCCGAGTTCGAGACGCCAGATGTCCTCGTGGATGCCACCCGTCAGATGCGGGAGAAGGGCTTCCAGGGGATGGACACCTACTCTCCGTACCCGCTGCACGGCGGCTCGGAGGCCCTGGGCCTGCCCCCTTCGAAGGTCCCCTTCATCGCGCTGTGCGGTGGGCTCACGGGCCTGACCACGGCGCTCGCCATGCAGACCTGGATGAACACGTACGACTACCCGCTGAACATCGGTGGTCGTCCGCTCCTGTCCCTGCCGGCGTGGGTGCCGATTACGTTCGAGCTGAGCGTGCTGTTCGCCGCGTTCGGCATCTTCTTCGGCCTCTTGGGGCTGAGCCGGCTGCCGCAGCCGTACCACCCCGTCTTCGAGTCCGACGCCTTCCGCACCGCGTCCACGCACGGCTTCTGGCTGAGCGTGCCGCATGCGACGGGCCAGGACGCCGCGGCCGTCATTGACCAGCTCAAGGCCCTGGGTGCCACCCAGGTGACCGTCGTCACGGGAGAGAAGGAATGAGGTGGCTCATCCCCGCCGCCGGACTCGTCGCCCTGTCGGGCTGCGACGTCCCCTCGGAGTTCCTCCAGCGCATGGAGCACCAGGCCAAGTACGAGTACTACGAGGCCTCTGATTTCTGGGCGGACGGCCGTGCCATGCGCACGCCCCCGGCCGGAACGGTGCCCCGCGAGCGCTTTGACAAGCTCCCGGAGCTCAAGGACCCCGTCGCCCGGCAGACGGCCCTCAGCGGCCGCGCCAACGGCCAGCCCGTGGCCACCATCCCCGTGACGGTGGACCAGGGCCTGCTGAGCTTGGGTCAGAAGAAGTACAACATCGTCTGCTCGCAGTGCCATGGCGTGCTCGGCGACGGCAACAGCGTGGTGGCGGAGAACATGGCCCTGCGCCTGCCGCCGTCCCTGCTGGAGCTGGAGAGCAAGGCAGCGGGCCACTTCTACACGGCCATCAACGAGGGCTACGGCGTGATGCCGTCCTTCTCTGGTGAGCTCGACGTGCGCGAGCGCTGGGCCGTGGTCGCCTACGTGCGAGCCCTTCAGGAAGCCCGCAACACCCGTACGGGCGGGCAGCAGCCCGTTCCGCAGGAGAACCGATGACCCCCGCAGCCGAAGCCTCAGCCCCCCTGGAGCGCTACACCGGCACGCCGAAGTTGATGGTGCCGGCGTTCGGCCTGGGCGCCCTGGGCCTCTTGGCCACCCTGGCCGGCTTCTTCGCCTCGAGCGATGCCTATGCCAAGGGTGCGGCCGCCCACAGCTACCTGCTCGCCTTCGTCTACTGGGTGGGCATCAGCGTGGCCTTCCTCATCATGGTGGCCATCTTCCACACGGCGAAGGCCAAGTGGCTCATCGTCCTGCGGCGCACCATGGAGACGGGCGCGTCCGCGGTCCCCGTCTTCATCCTGCTCATCATCCCCGTGATTCTCATGGCGGGCTACCTGTACCCCTGGTGGCCGGGCTCGCCGCTGCGCGCCGCCATCACCGGCCTGGAGTCCGAGCACCTGTCGCACAAGGAGCACGGCTACCTGAACTGGAAGTTCACGCTCGTCCGCCACGTCATCTACTTCGTGGTGTGGGCCTTCGCGGCGTGGAAGCTGCGCGGGCTGAGCCTGAAGCAGGACGCGGAAGGCGGGCTGGACCTCACGGTGCGCATGCGCCGCTTCTCCCCCGGAATCCTCCCCTTCCTGGCGCTGACCATCACCTTCGCGTCGTTTGACTGGCTGATGAGCCTCACGCCGCTGTGGCAGTCCACCATCTTCGGCGTCTACTACTTCGCGGGCAGCTTCCTGGCCGCCTTCTGCATCCTGACCATCGCCACCACCAACGCCCGGGGCAAGGACCTCTACGGCAACGTGGTGACGCCGGCCCACTTCCACAACCTGGGCAAGCTGATGCTGGCCTTCACGGCATTCTGGGCCTACATCGCCTTCTCCCAGTTCATGCTGGTGTGGATCGCCAACATCCCGGAAGAGGCGCCCTGGTACGGCCTGCGCATCTTCGGCGCGTGGAAGCCGATGTCCATCGCCCTGTTCTTCGGCCACTTCGTGCTGCCGTTCTTCGTGCTGCTGTCACGGAATCTGAAGCTGCAGCCCCGCAAGCTGTCGGTGGTGGCCGTCTACCTGCTGGCCATTCACGCGGTGGACCTGTACTGGCTCATCTGGCCGGCGCTGACGGGGACCAACGGCCCCACCTTCCACTGGACGCTCATCACCGCGTTCCTGGGTGTGGGTGGCATCGCGGTGGGCTTCGCGCTGATGAACGCGCGCAACAACTACACGATGCCGGTGAAGGACCCCTACATCGCGGAGTCCCTGAGGTACGTGCAGCCATGAAGAAGACCCAGGTTGAGCTCGAGTCGCGTGTCATCGTCGGCGCCCACGGTGTGGCCGCCGAGGAAGACCACATCGTGATGAGCAAGGTGGTGGGCATTGGCGCCGGCTCGCTCGTCATCTTCGCGGTGGGAATCGTCTGGGCGTACGCCATCCAGGTCCGCACCATGAAGGAGGCCCAGCCGGACGGTCCTCCTCCGCGTCCGGCGGCCATGGGGCAGTACGAGGTGGGTATCGTCAACCAGCGCCTGTTCGAGCAGGACTGGCACGCCGAGGAGAAGATTGGCGGCCAGCAGCAGGCCCTGCAGGCCGGCTGGGGCGACCAGCCGGGCGTCAAGGCGCACCCCAACCTGGACGAGGCGATGAAGACCGTCATCGCCAAGAGCCGCAACCCGCCCCCGGCGCCTCCCGCGCCCGCCCCGCCGCCGGCTCCGGAGCCCACTCCGGCGCCGCGGCAGTAGCTTCCCTCACCTGCCTCGCGTAAGAGCCGTCCGCGATGATGTCCATCCTCTCCTACATCTCCCCGTGTGCCCCGCGCCGGGGGATGCTCGCCGTCGTGGCGCTGCTCGTCGCCACGGCGCTCCCGGCCTCCGCGATGCCGGGTGGGGGCAAGACGCCCCGCGCCATCGTTGAAGCACAGCAGGACGCGCCCCCGCAGCTCAAGGGTGTGGACGTGGAGGAGCACCTGGGTGAACCGGTGCCCCTGACGACCCGCTTCATCGACGTGAACGGCCAGGACGTGACGCTGGGCTCGGTGTTGCCCAAGACACTCCCCACCCTGTTGACGCTCGTCTATTACAACTGCCCCATGCTCTGTAACCTGGTGCTCAACGCCCAGGTGAAGTCCATGCGGGAGCTGGGGCTGGAGCTGGGCCGCGACTACGAAGCGGTCACCATCAGCGTCGACCCCGAAGACACCCCGGCGATGAGCAACGAGCGCCGGCGCAAGCACCTTCAGTCCATGGGGAAGCCGGAGAGCGCGCCCTGGCACTTCCTCACGGGCACCGACGAGCAGATCCACCGCATCGCCGACGCGGTGGGCTTCAAGTACACGTATGACGCGAGCACGAAGCAGTACGCCCACCCCGCGGTGGTGATGGTGCTCACGCCGGAGGGGAGCATCTCCCGGTATCTGTACGGGACGGACTTCCCCGCCAAGGACATGAAGCTGGCGTTGCTGGAGGCGGCCGGTGGCCGCGTGGGGACCAGCTTCGACCGCGTGGTGATGTCCTGCTTCAAGTATGACACCGCGACCCGGCGGTATGGCTTCTACATCTTCGGGTTCATCCGCCTGGGCGGCATGGCTGTCTTCCTCGCCCTGGCGACGATGCTGATCTATTTCTGGAGGCGCGAGCTGAAGAAAGGCGCGGCGGCATGAGCGAGCTTCTCAACAACCTTCTGTTCCTCCCGGAGAGCGCGTCCACGTTCGCGGAACGGGTCGACCTGCTGCACCACTTCGTCGTGGGAACGACGATGGTGATGTCGGCTGGCGTTGGCCTCGCGGCGCTGTTCATGTTCTTCCGGTACCGCCGGCGGATTCCCGACCAGGCAACCGAGTACGTCGTCCCCACGCTGAAGACGGAGTTCCTCTTCGTCTCCGTGCCGCTGGTGTTCTTCCTGGCCTGGTTCGGTATCGGCTTCAGGGACTTCACCTGGGTCACCACGCCGCCCAAGGACGCGATGGACGTCTACGTCATGGGCAAGCAGTGGATGTGGAAGTTCGCGTACCCGGAGGGCCCCAACGGCGTGAACGTCCTTCACGTCCCGGCCAACCGTCCGGTGCGACTGCTCATCACTTCCCGGGACGTGCTGCACTCGTTCTACGTGCCGGCCTTCCGCATCAAGATGGATGCGCTGCCGGGTCGCTACACGCAGATCTGGTTCGAGGCGACCAAGCCCGGCACGTACCAGGTGCTCTGCACCGAGTACTGCGGCCTGTCGCACTCGAAGATGCTCGCGGAGGTCGTGGTCCTCCCCCAGGAGGAGTACGACGTCTGGATCAAGGACCAGCGCCGCGGCCGGTTGCAGGACCGCCAGGACGCGCTCGCGGACACCTCGCTGGTGCCGCCGGTGGCGCGCATGGTGGACCAGGGCCAGGTGCTGGCCGGGACGCAGGGTTGCCTGAAGTGCCACTCGGTGGATGGCTCGGCGCACATCGGCCCCACCTTCGTTGGCATGTATGACCGCGTGGAGAAGCTGGATGACGGCCAGACCATCCGCGTGGACGAGGCCTACATCACCCAGTCGATGATGGACCCTGGAGCCCACCTGGTGTCGGGCTACCAGAATGTGATGCCGACGTATCAGGGCAAGCTGCAGGGCCCCGAAACGGCCGCCATCGTCGAGTACATCAAGTCGCTTCGCACTCCGAACGTCCGCGAGGGCGCCTCCGAGGGACCCGCCTATGACCCCATCCAGTAGCCTCGATACGGCGGGGGCCGCCCCGCACGACGAGCACCACGACGACCACCCGAGCTATCTGGTGGATGGCACCACCATCAAGAGCTGGCTCTTGACGGTGGACCACAAGCGCATCGGCGTGATGTTCCTGTTCTTCATCCTGCTGTTCTTCCTCGTGGGCGGCATCTTCGCGATGCTCCTCCGGGTGGAGCTGCTGACGCCGGGTCCGACCATCATGGACGCGATGACGTACAACCGTACGTTCACGCTCCATGGCCTGGTGATGATCTTCCTGTTCATGATTCCGGCGATTCCGGCCGTCTTCGGCAACTTCATGTTGCCGCTGATGCTGGGCGCCAAGGACGTGGCCTTCCCCCGGCTGAACCTCGCGTCGTTCTACATCTACCTGACGGGCGCCGTGTTCATGCTCTGGGGCATGCTCAACGGCGGCCTGGACACGGGCTGGACGTTCTACACCCCGTACAGCACGCACACGACGACGACGGTGGCGCCGGTGATGTTCGGCGCGTTCATCATCGGCTTCAGCTCCATCGCCACGGGCATCAACTTCATCGTCACCTGCCACACGATGCGCGCGCCCGGCATCACCTGGTTCAAGATGCCCCTGTTCGTCTGGGCCATCTACGCCACCAGCTGCATCCAGGTGCTCGCGACGCCGGTCATCGGTCTGTTGACGGTGCTGGTCGCGGTGGAGAACCTGTTCAGCTTCGGCATGTTCGACCCGGCGCGCGGCGGCGACCCGGTGCTCTTCCAGCACCTGTTCTGGTTCTACAGCCACCCGGCCGTGTACATCATGGTGCTGCCCGCCTTCGGCGTGATGAGCGAGATTGTCAGCACGTACAGCCGCAAGAACATCTTCGGCTACCGCGCGGTGGCGTACTCCAGCCTCGGCATCGCCTTCGTCGGCTTCTTCGCCTGGGGCCACCACATGTTCGTGTCCGGTCAGTCGACCTTCGACGCGGGCGTGTTCGGCGTGCTCACCATGCTGGTGGGTGTGTTCACCGCCATCAAGGTCTTCAACTGGGTGGGCACCGTCTACAAGGGCGCCGTCGACTTCAAGACGCCGTTCGCCTACTTCTGCGGCTTCCTGTTCTTCACCGTGTTCGGTGGCATGACGGGCATCGCGCTGGGCACGGTGTCGCTGGACGTCCCGTGGCACGACACCTACTTCGTCGTCGCCCACTTCCACTTCATCATGGTGGGAGCGACCATCATGGCCTTCCTGGCCTCCCTCCACTACTGGTTCCCGAAGATGTTCGGGAAGACGTACCACGAGGGATGGGGCCTGGTGTCCGCGGCGCTCATCATCCTGGGCTTCAACGCGACGTTCATCCCCCAGTTCCTGGTGGGCAACAACGGCATGCCGCGCCGGTACTATGACTACCCGGAGCGCTTCCAGGCCCTGAACGTGGCCTCCACCGCGGGCGCGTCGCTGCTCGCCTTCGGCTTCATCATCATCGCGTGCTACCTGACGTACGCGCTGGTGTTCGGCGAGGCCTCTGGCAAGAACCCGTGGCGCAGCAAGGGCTACGAGTGGGTGAGCGAGTCGCCTCCGCCGACGCACAACTTCGTGGGCCCGCAGGTGACCTTCCCCGAGGAGCCCCACTTCTACGTCGACCCGAAGAAGGCCGAGGTTCCCGATGCAGTCTAGCGCCCACACCGCCGACGGCACGGCCAACGTGCCGCGCCTGGCGGAACACTTCGCGTCGCTCGAGGTGCAGAACCATGCCGCCCGTCTGGGCATGTGGCTGTTCCTGGCGACGGAAATCCTGCTCTTCGCCGGCCTGTTCGTCTGCTACGGCTGCTACCGCTTCCTCTTCCCGGAAGCGTGGGCGGCGGGCAGCCGCAGCCTGGACCTGACGATGGGCACGGTGAACACCATCGTCCTCATCACCTCCTCGCTGACCGCGGCGCTCGCGGTGCACTACGCGAAGGAGGGGAAGAACAAGATGGTGGGCGTGATGTTCGCGCTGACCCTCGTGATGGCGGTGGGCTTCCTCGTCATCAAGTACTTCGAGTACGCGCACAAGTTCCACATCGGGACGCTGCCGGGCCGGTACTACTTCTACGAGGGGATGCAGATGCCCGGCATCACCCTCTACTTCACGGTCTACTTCTGCTCGACGGCGCTGCACGCGCTGCACGTCATCATCGGCATGACCGTGCTGGCGGTGGCGATGGTCCGCGCGTTCAAGAAGAAGGACTTCGGCCCCAACAACTACACGATGGTCGAGCTGGGCAGCATGTACTGGCACCTCGTCGACCTGGTGTGGATCTTCCTGTTCCCCATGCTGTACCTGGTCTGAGGGCGACACCACCATGGCCATCGCCAACGAATCCCATCAGGAAGAGAAGAACATGCACGCGCACCACGGAGCGGGCCGCTACTGGCTCATCTGGGGTGTCCTGCTGGTGTTGACCGTCGTCACCGTCGTCACCGGCCGCATGCACCTGCCGTCCTTCGGCCTGCTGCTCGCGCTCGTCATCGCCACGGTGAAGGGCACGCTCGTCACGCTGTACTTCATGCACCTGGCCGAGCACCGGGGCGCCAACCGCATCGTCTTTGGCGTCTCCATCGTCTTCGTGGTGCTGATGCTCATCATCCCGCTCGCGGACTTCGGCACCCGCTTCCGTGGCGCCAACCCGCCCGGCTCGCAGTACAGCGACCTGCAGCCCCCCGATATCGGCACGGGCGCGCAGCGCGGCCGGTTCGGCGGTGGGCTGAGGCCGCACCAGACGAAGGACACACCCGAGACTCCGGAACCGGGGCACCACTGACATCCCGGGGCCCTTCAAAAGGCCCCTGCTTCAACCGTGCGGCGCCGAGGGAGACTTCCCCGGCGCCGCGTTGCTTTTGTCCGGTTACAGCGCCACTTCCAGGTTGAAGGCCAGCGCGGTGTCCGTGGACACCTTGCCTTCGGGCGGCTTGCTGTCGTGTTTCACCAGGAAGCTGACGCCCAGGGACAGCGACTCGGTCAGGCCCACGGAGAGCTGCGTCTGGCTGTTGGCCAGCACGCGGGAGTCACCGATGACGCTCAGCAGCACCTCGGCGTCCTCCTTCAGGAGGACTTCCTTGGTGATGCCGTAGCGGAAGGCCACGCCGAAGCGCGGGCCGCCCAGGTCCACGTCCGGCAGGTCCATCCGCGACGGGTAGTACTGGAAGCGCGTCTCGCGCGCGTAGCGGAAGGCGAGGTCCGTGCGCAGGTAGGACTCGCGCTCGTCCTTCGACTTCTCGTCCCACCAGAGGACGCCAAGACCGCCTTCGCCGGAGGTCCGCGACTCGACGCTGCCCACGTGGTCCGTCAGCGCGCCCGCCAGCAGGTAGCCGCTGAGCATCTTCGTGAAGCGCCGGTCCCCGCGCAGCTCCACGCCCGCGTTGAGGGCCACCAGCTGCGACTCCGCCTCCTCCCCCGACACCTCCGGCGGACGGCTGCGGCCGTAGTTGCCGAAGGCCTTCACGCCATAAATCCAGTGCTCGGTGGTGCGCGACGCGCTGGCCAGACCGCTGAACGTCAGGGTGGAAGCGTTGCCCGTCAGGGAGATGAGGCCCAGGCCCACGACGATATCCCACTCCTCCTTCTTCTTCGCGGCGGCCGCAGCCGCGGCGGCTGCGTCAGCATCCGCCGGCTTCGCGGGCGTGGCGCCGGCGGCGATGCCAACGGCGCGCTCGGCGGCCTCGGCGGCGCGGGCACTGGCCTCGGCGGCGCGCTCGGCGGCGGCGGCCGCGCGCTCGGCGGCGGCGGCGATGCGCTCCTCCGGCGTGGCGGCGACCGGGGCGGGCTCCTGGGCGGGAGCAGTCGGCGCGGGCGTCTGAGCCTGCAGGGACGTGGCAATCAAGAGGGCTGCGGAAAGCATCGGTTCTCCAAGGTCTTCGCGGTGCCGGCGGACAGAGTCCCGGAGAGCACCATGCGTCCTTTGCCGCCCCCGGGGCCGGCGCGGCTCCCTTCCTGCTTCAAACACGCAGCGTGCGGCAATGGTTGATTGTCGTGGTTGTGCTTAATTCCAGGGGGGGCCCGCTACACCCAGGAGATTCGCATTTCATGAGCACCGCCCGAGTCGCGCTGCTGTGCACGCTGCTTCTGCCCGCATTGGCCGCCGCCCAGCGCGTCACCGTCCCCGTGGACGTGGGCGTGGGGCCCGCCGCATACATGTTCTTCGGGCCCGTCTTCGACGACCAGCCCATCCACACCGGCGTGAAGCTCTCCGTGGAGGCGGTGCTGGACAAGGACTGGCTGAAGAAGAACCAGCGCGCCATTCCCACGCGCTATCGCAAGTACGCGAAGAGCGTGGACGAGGTCCGCATCTCCCCGTCCATCTTCATCCCCGACTCGTTCATCATCTCCCCCAAGCTGAAGAACACCGGCATGTATGGCGTCACCTGGAAGCCCCTGGGACTGGGCCTGCCATTGAGCTCGGGGCCGGTGCGGTTCTCCGTGGGAGGCGGCCTCCTGCTGACGTATGCCTATCTGTACTCGGACACGCTGGCGAATACGCACTTCCTGCGGCCGGGCGCCGAGCTGGGCGTGGACCTGGAGCTGCAATTCTCCAAGAACTTCCTCGTCAGCCTGGGCTGGGAGTCCGCGCTCTACGTTCCCCAGGCGCTGGGGAGCCTGGGCCTGCCGGACCGGGTGCGCGATGGCATCTTCCATGTGGGCCAGGCGTACCTCCAGCTCCACGTCCGATTCCCATACACCACGCACCTGTAAGCCTTCCGGGTGGATGCGCCGGACGCCTGGGTGGCGCTACGTTGGCGTGACATGCACCTGGCCCTCGCCACCGATGCGCAGAAAGCCGAACGGGACCGCGTCACCCACGCCGCCTGGGGCTCGCCGCTCTCCGTGGAGCAGTTCCACCAGCGAGAGCTGCGACTGCGCGCCCACCCCTGGTGTCGGGAGGGGATGCGCACCTGGCTGTGGCTCGACGACGCGGGCCAGGTGCTGGCCTCGTGCGAGACGTTCCACACGGACAGCTACCTGCGAGGCCCCGACGGCGTGGCCACGCGCGGCGTCAGCCAGGCCATCGCCAGCGTCTTCACCGAGTCCGCGCTGCGGGGCCATGGGCATGCGACGCGGTTGATGGACGAGGTCGCCGCCCGACTGGAGCACGAGTCTCCCAACCACCACACCGCCCTCCTCTTCTCCGACGTGGGCCCCGCGCTCTACCGCCGCTCCGGCTATCACGAGGCACCCGCGTGGGACTGGCAGCTGTCCGCTGTCGGCGGCCTGTCCACGCACGCGGTGGACGCGCTCCTGTGCGACGGCGACGTGCCCGGAGTCGTGGCGAGGACGCAGCGTCCGGACGTGCCCTTCCTCCTCTGGCCGAGCGCCGCGCAGATGGACTGGCACCTGGAGCGGGAGCGCATCTACTCGGAGCTCCTGCACCGGCCCCGCCCGGAGGCGTGCGGCGCGACGGTGGGCAACTCCTCCGCGCTGTGGGCGATGATGGCCCGGTATGGCGAGCTGGTGGTGCTGCTGCTCGACGCGGAGTCGGTGGAGGACGCCGTCGCCCTGCTGGAAGCCGCGCGAGGCGTGGCCCACCGGGCGGGCCTGGCTCGCGTGGTCATCTGGGAGGAGCCCGCCACCCTGCCCTGGGTGGCGCGGGTGCCCGGCGCCCTCCGCGTGGCGCGAGATGGCTCGCTCCCCATGATGCGACCCCTGCGTCCTGGCCTGCCACCCGCCGAGCGCGTGGCGTTCTCCCGCGCGCTCTGGGTGTGACGCCCGGATAGGATGCGCGCATGGCCAAGCGCACGCGCATCATCGAGGGCACCTGGAACTGCACGTCGTGCGACGCCAAGGATATCCTGGCCCGACACAAGCGCTGCCCGACCTGCAACAACCCCCGCGAGCTGTCAGGCGACGAGTCGGACTTCGACTTCGGCGACGTGGACGCGCAGAGCGGCAAGTCCCTGCGCGAAGGGGTGACGGACGACAAGGCGCTGGAGCTGGCGGGCGCGGGCGAGGACTGGTTCTGCGCCTTCTGTGGCGCCGCGAATCGAGGGGACCAGCCCCGGTGCAAACACTGCGGCGCGGAGCGCTCGGTGGACGCGAAGGCCGCGCCGCTCCAGGCGTTCGAGACGCCCGAGAAGCCTCCCGCCGCGCCACCGCCGGAGACGAAGCCGCGCTTCACGAAGAAGTGGCTGTGGCTGGGCGTGCTGTTCTCGTGCTGCTTCAGCTCGGGCCTGTACGCCATGTGGGCCCGGACCCCGCACGACTTCCCCGGGGAAATCACCGGCACGTCGTGGAAGGTCGCCGTGACGCAGGAGCGCTTCACCGCCGTGCAGAAGACGGGCTGGGCGGATGAGCTGCGGCGAAGCAGCGCGCGGATGCCCGTCAACGGCGCGGGTGAGGTGGCGGGCGTGGACAACGTGCGGGACTGCGTGGAGCGCCAGCGAGGCACTCGAAAGGTGGCGGACGGAACAGAGCGGGTGTGCCGCTCCAAGACGCGCCGGGTGGCGTGTGGTACCGAGGAGAAGTGCCGCCGGCGGGACAAGGGCAACGGCTTCGTCGAAGAGGTCTGCGAGGACATCACGAAGTACTGCAACGAGCGCTACGAGGACTGTCAGAACGAGACGCGCTACCGCAACGAGCCCGTCTACGCGCGCCAGTGCGCGTATGACACGTATGAGTGGAAGCCCGTGGACCGCCGCGAGGCGACGGGGCTGGACGGCCAGCCCGCGTGGCCCACGCTCCAGCCAGGCGCCACGGACCGGCAGCACCGCTCGGAGGAGTACACCGTGCACATCCGCTACGAGGATGACGGCGTGAAGGAGACCGTGCTCATGCCGAAGACGGAGCGGGATTTCCTGAGGTGGAAGAAGGGCCAGGGTGTCGTCGTCACGGTGACGAACTCGGGGGATTTGAAGCAGGTCGTCCCACGCTGAGTCACGGAAGGACCTCCCTCATGGAATGCACCCGTTGTGGCGCCTGCTGCGTGGCTCCGGACATCGCCGCGCTCGACAAGCCGCTGGGGCTGCGCTGTCCGCACCTCACCCAGGACAACCTCTGCTCCATGTACGAGAACCGGCCGAGCATCTGCCGCGACTACCAAGCGGATGAGGTCTGCAAGCTCATCGAGGCCCCCACGCTGGAGGAGCGCGTGGGCAAGTACCTGGCCCTCTTCGACCTCACGGACGAGGCGAAGGCCGTGAAGGCGCGGGGCTGTGCGTCCATGAAGCGGGCCCGACTCCAGTCGCCGCCAGCGGGGCCCGAGTCACCCACCCAAGCGCCCGGTGGAGAACGACCCCGCTGACGGGCCGACACGGACCCTTGTCCCCGTCCCCCTCCGGGGGCTATCCCGGAGTCGTGAACTTCCAGCCGACCGAGCCCTTCGTCGCCGCACCGGGCCTGACGAACGAGCATGCGCAGACCATCTACGCGAACCTCGTGCGTCCCCGTCATGTCCCTCCGCTGAGGCGGGAGCGGCGCGAACTGCCCGACGGGGACTTCGTCGACCTGGACACCTTCGACGGCCCCGCCGGCGCGCCGCACGTGGTGGCGCTGCACGGCCTGGAGAGCTCGTCCCGGGCCGGCTACATCACCGCCATCCTCCGGGGCGCCGCGGAGCGAGGCTGGGGCGCCACCGCGCTCAACTTCCGCTCGTGCAGCGGTGAGCCCAATCGGCTCGCGCGCACGTACCACTCGGGCCACATCGACGACGCGCTCGGCCTTTTGCGCGACTTGCGCGAGCGCGCCACCGGGCCGCTGTTCGCCGTGGGCTTCTCCCTGGGCGCCAACGTGCTGTGCCGGCTCCTGGAGGACCAGGGCGAGGACGCACCCGTGAAGGCCGCGGCTTCCGTCAGCGCGCCGTATGATTTGGACGCCTGCTGCAAGAAGCTGGATGGCCCCGGGCCCATCCACCTGGTGTATCGGGAGCGCTTCTTGCGGACGTTGAAGGGCAAGGCGCGCGCGAAGCTCAAGCGCTTCCCCAAGGCCTTCGACGGCCGCGCCATGGAAGCGGCGCGCACGGTGCGGGCGTTCGACCATGCCGTCACCGCGCCGCTGCACGGCTTTGACAGCGCCGAGCACTACTACGCCGAGTCCTCCGCGGGCCCGAAGCTGCACGCCATCCGCAAGCCCACGCTGCTCATCAGCGCCGCGGATGACCCGATGCTGGAGGCCCCCGTCATCCCGCCCAACGCGAAGGACAATCCGCGCTTGAGCGTGGTGTTGACCGAGCACGGCGGACACGTGGGCTTCGTCGCCGGCCGCGCGCACCGCCCCCGCTTCTGGGCCGAGGATCAGGTGCTGGAGTACTTCGCGACGTTCCGCTGAGCGCGTGCCGCCCTCTCGCGGCGTGACAGGGCGGGGGCGAGAAGAAGCGGGACGTAGGACAGACCTTCGCGCACGCTGACCTTCAGCCCACGCTACGTCCCGGCAGGACGCGGCTGCGTCCCGACGGGACACGCGGCTCGCACGCCGGCAGCGGCCCACGCCCGCCTCTCATCCTCCGACGCGTGGGCGCCCTGGTATGGGCCTTGCTGTTCGCAAGCCCCATGAGCCATCAAGCACTCGCCCACCGCATCGCGGAGCTGACCGGAATGGCTCGCTTCGCGTTTTGCGTCATCGACGGCCCTTTGACATACAAGTCGAAGAGGTATGGCGCCCTGGTCTGCTACTCCACTGGGCTCGATGGCCGCCTGCCCATCCCTCCCATCGTCGCCCTGCAGATGGCCTTTCGAGGCAAGGGGCTCAACCGCATCCACGTGCCAGCAGGTTACACGCCGACGCACTGGGAGAAGGGGACCCGGACGTTCCTCCGGTACACGGTCGAGGAAGTCGCGCTCATCGAGGGAGATGTGACCCCCTATCTGTTCGTTTCCTACCCCACGGCCGGGGCCGACTGGAACCTCATCCCGTTCCTGAAAGCGGAGCCGCGCGGGCTGTTCACGATGGAAAGGGCCGGCATCACGAACTACCAGCCCCTGGCGCGCTTCAGGGCTCCGGCTCCAGACAGCATCGTGGGCCCCTCGCTCAACCTTCGAAAGCCGGGCGCATGGGATGCGACCGCGATCCGCGCGCATCGCTTCTACATGATGCTGGCGTTCAGCCTCCTCCATCACCGCGGGGAGCTCCTCCAGGGACTGGTCGTCTTCGCGCAAGAGGGCAAAGGCCAGAGCGTGGGCGCGGTCCTGGTGGATGGCACGGGAAAGATTCTCTCGTGGTCCGTCAACACCGCCTACGACAACGCCTGCTTTCATGCCGAGGTCAATCTGTTGCACGCCTACCTCGGGCGACACCAGCAACTCCCGGACGGGTTCGCGATCCTCTACACCACGCTCCAGCCCTGCCACATGTGTGCGGGGCTCATCGCGGGGTTGATTGAGCAGGGACATGAACTCCAGGTCGTCTATGGCGAACACGACACCCATTACTCGGGGGGGCGGACGGTGCTCGACGAGAAGAACGCCCAACTCTATCTGAACTCGACAGAGAAGTATTCGGGTGGGAAACCCAAGGCCGTTCGACTGCCCAAATCACTCGCCCCGACTTCATCGCGCTACATGCCCGACGAGTTGGAGAAGAGCTTCCGCAAGGCCGGCGAGCAGGAGGTCCACTCACGGCTCGTCTATCTTTTGGGAAGAAAAGGCCAGGAGAAGATTGTCTTCGACGAGGAAGGGTACTACCCGGGCCCCGTTCTCATCGAGCAGGCCTGGGAGGCATTGAAGCTCAAGCTGCGCAAGTACCTCGACCGGGAGTTCGACGACACCGATCTCTTCGAAGTCCGCCAGAATCTGAGTCAGTTGTCCCGGTATCTGTCTCAATGGCTGACCCATATGGGCCTTCGTGAGCCTCAGCCCCAGCGCACGGTGACTTCGACCCGAAGCACGTCGAACTGGGACGAAGGCAAACTCCAACACTTCACCGCGCCCGCATTCCTGCACGCGACCAACCTGCGTGAGGACAACGCTGAAATGCTCCCGTTCGAGTTCCCGTCGCCCCCACCTCAGCCGAGCATCATCCCTTCACCGAGCGACCTCAACAACGGGCCCTTCTCCTTCCTCTCGGTCTTCCCCCAGCCTGCGCCGAGCCAGGGCATTCCGCGCTTCAGCTCCCGGCCGGAGCAAGAGGAGAAGAAAAAGGCCTCGGCCATCCTCGTCGACGTCACCAAGGACGAGGAGGAGGAGGAGGAGGCCTTCCAGCCTCCGAGGGGGACTCCTCCTGTGTGGCAACCCTCGACCATCGTTATCGACCTCACCAAAGAGCTCTCTCCCGTCACCTCACATTCAGCGACGCCCACGAATCGGAAGCGGCCCCTGGAGGGCCTGAACGGTCCACCCAACATCTTCGGGAAGCAACCTTCCAAGCAACACACGACGAATCCGGTGGAGAAGAAGAGGAGGGTGGAGCACCCGGCGCCGCGGGCGCAGACAAACACTCAGCCCTCGTTTCCGCTCATGGATGGCGGGCAGCCCTACACCACCGTGGAGATGATGAGGGTGCATCTGACGCGCACCAAGCAGCGCACCGTGCGGCCTCCGGGCAAGGTTCCCAAGGCGCTCGTCTACCACGTTGGTAACTGCCCGAAGATGAGCCTGGTCCGCTACACCTTCCAGAGTGAAGAGGGCCTCATGGCCCTGCAGTATGGAGATGCCAGGGGCTTCAATGCCTGCCCCCACTGCCATCGGCAGTGAAGCAAGCCCCCGAGAACCGAAGCGCGGTTCAGCCGAAGGACAACAGGAAGCCCAGCTTCGCCGTGGGCCGCACGGTGCGCAGCATCCACGAGCGCTCTTCCCCAGGACCCACCGAGCCGCGAAGCGACTCGTCCAGGTCCTTCATGCTGGGGCCGTACAGCTCCATGAAGCTGACGCCACCGCGCAGGAAGAAGGTGATGCGCCCGGGCATGTTCAGCTCCAGCCCCACGAGCGCGCTGGCGTAGCTGTAGCCCACGCGCTCCATCGACGGCAGGGGCGGCAGGGACAGGTCCGCGAGCCTGCGCTCCAGACCCTGCACGTCCGCGGGCTGCGCATGACCGACGTCCAGCGTGAAGGCCGGCGAAAGCCTGCCGCGCATGGGAAGCAGCGTGAGCCCCGCGCGCGCGCCAGCACGGACGCCATTGTGCGTGGCCCCCAGGTGCAGCCGCACCGCGTGCGTGGGACGGAACGAGATGGACAGGCCCGCGCCCTCCGTCACACCCGCATCCAGCATCAAACCAAAAGGCGCCAGCCGCTCGGGGTCCTGTGCCGCCCTCCGGCGCACCTCCACCCCATCCGCCGCCAGCGCCACGCGCGCCACGAGCACGAACAACAGCGCGGTCAACGTGGACAGCATCCCCATGCGTCGAGTCCCCACCCCAGCCCGCCGCGACGCTCCGCGGTC
>NZ_VIFM01000193.1 GCF_006636215.1 Myxococcus llanfairpwllgwyngyllgogerychwyrndrobwllllantysiliogogogochensis
CCCCCCCTCCTCCCGCAGCTTCCGCTTCCGCCCGTCTCGGGCCCTGGCACTGGGTCGCGTTCCTCGTCGGCGTGACGCCGCTCGTGGTGTACGCGTTCTCGCCGCGTATCGGCGACCTGGACCTGTACTTCAAGACGGCGCGTGCCTTCCTCGCCGGCGCCACGCCCAACCAGGACTTCCGCTTCGAGTACCCGCCCTACGCGCTGTTGTGGTTCGTCCCCGCCGCGTGGGTGCGCCATACGCAGTGGGAGTTCATCCCGCTGTTCGGCCTCCAGCTGGCGGTGATGGATGGGTTCATCAAGTGGGTGCTGCTGACCGAGGGCGCGCGCAAGTGGGGCAGGGCGTGGCGCTCGGTGGTGCCGTGTCTGGCGTACTCGGTGACGTCGTGGATGGCGGCGCTCTACTACCTCAAGCGCTATGACCTCATCCCCGCGGCCCTGACGATGGCGGCCCTCTTCGCGCTGGCGCGCCGCCGCGAGACGGTGGCGGGCCTGGCGCTCTCGGTGGGCGTGGTGACGAAGCTGTACCCGGTGGTGCTGGTGCCGCTCGCGCTGGCCGTGTGTTGGAAGCGCGGCACGCTGGGCAAGCTGGTGGTGGGCCTGACGCTGGGCGTGGCGCCGCTGTTGCCGCTGAGCGCGGTGTGGCCCTGGTGGGGCTTCGCGTCGTTCCATGTCGACCGGGGACTCCAGGTGGAGTCGCTCGGGGCCTCGCTGCTGTGGGCCGCGCATCACCTGGGGCTGGTCCAGGGCGTGCTCTGGATTCACGCCCCCGCGGCGTTCGAGCTGCATGGCGCGGCCGCCGAGGGCGTGAGGGCGGTGAGCCGGTGGCTGTGGGTGGTGGGCTCGCTGGGCATGGCCGCGGTGGGCATGTGGTCCGTGCGTCGCAGGCTCCCCGAGCGGATGGAGGACCTGGCGCGGCTGGCGCTGGGGCCGCTGGTGGCCTTCATCATCCTCAACCCGGTGCTCAGTCCGCAGTTCCTCACGTGGGTCATGGGCGCGGCGGCGCTGGCGCTCTTGTCCGGCTCGCGCACGGCGCCCGTGCTCATCCTCGTGGCCGCCGTCCTGTCGCGAGGTGTCTTCGTGGGGCCCTCGTACAAGTACGGGCTGGGCATTCCCCAGACGCTGCTGTTGCTGGCGCGCAACGGGATGTTGTTCGTCGCGGGCTATCTGCTGCTGCGGGATGCGTGGCGCCGGGTGGCCTCGGAAGACGCGGCGCCCAAGGCGTCGGCGGCGCTGGACTACCTGCCCGCGTCGGTGGAGGCGGGCTGCGCGGAGCCCGCGGGCATCGGGCTGGCGAGTCAGCGCCGGTAGGGCGTTCCGTTCTTCATCACCCAGCGGACCTTGCGCACGGCGGAGATGTCCCGCGTGGGGTCTCCGTCCACGGCGACGAGGTCCGCGAGCAGCCCGGCCTTCACCTGGCCGAGCCGGTCCTCGCGGTGCAGCATCCGCGCGTTGCCGGACGTGGCCGCCTGGAGCACCTGCACGGGCGTCATGCCGTACTCCACCATCAGCTCCATTTCGCGCCCGTTCTCCCCGTGGGTGAAGACGCCCGAGTCTCCACCCACGCACATGGGCACGCCCGCGGTGAGCGCCGCGCGGAAGCTGGCGCGCTTCTCCTGGATGGGGGCGGGCTCCGGACCCACGCCCTTCTTCCAGCCGTGGTAGCGGAACAGCGCGTCGCCCGCGGCGAGCGTGGGGCAGAGGAAGACTCCGCGCTGCGCCATGAGGCGGAAGACCTCCGGTGTTCCCCCATCGCCGTGTTCGATGGTCTCCGCGCCGGCGAGCACGGCGCGGCGCATGCCTTCGGGCGTGCTGGCGTGGACGGAGACGGGGCGGCCGCCGTCGCGCGCCGTCTCGACGATGAGCTTCATTTCCTCGAGTGAGTAGGTGGGGCGCGCCTCGCCCGAGGGGCCCCAGCGATAATCGCCGTAGACCTTCACCCAGTCGGCTCCCCGGCCCATCTGTCCGCGCACCGCGCGCACCAGGTCATCGACGCCGTCGGCTTCCTCGGCGCCCTGGGGGACGTGCCACTCGGGGGCGAAGCCCTTGGGGGCATAGGTGCCAGTGGCCACCAGGGCCCGGGTCGCCACGAGGAGGCGAGGTCCAGGGATGATTCCCTGCTGGATGGCTTGCTTGAGTCCGACGTCGGCATCACCCGCGCCCTCGGTGCCCAGGTCTCTCGCGGTGGTGAAGCCCGCGAGCAGTGTCTCTCGCGCGTGCTGGGTGGCCCGGGCCACGCGCAGGGACAGTGGCTCCTTCAGCACCTGGTCGTTCCAGCTCGTCTCGTTGTACGGGTGGAGGAACAGGTGGGAGTGGCCCTCAATGAGCCCGGGCAGGAGCGTGGTGCCGGCGAGGTCGACGACTTCCGTGCCCTCGGGCGCCTTCACCTGCGAGGCGGGGCCAGCGGCGACGATGCGCTCTCCGGTGACGAGCACCACCCAGCCCGCATGGGGCTTGGGGGTGACGCCGTCGAAGACGCTCGTGGGGCGCAGCAGGTAGGACCTTGGAGCAGGGGCCGAGGCTCCAGACTGCTGGGCCGAGGCCGTGGTGACGACGAGGGCCAGGAGGAAGGCGCGCATGGCGGTTCCGGGGAGTGGGTGTGGGGGAGGGGATGATGACGCGGCGCCAGGAAGGCAGCCACTTCGCCGCTCCCTGTCCTGGAGGGCAAGCTGGACTGAGAGGGCGCTTCAGGTGCGCTCATCCCCCGTGCTGCGAGCGCCAGCGGGGGGTGGTTAAACCCAAGGGCATGGCCCGAGAACAGAGCGTCAACGCGTTGTTGCCGGTGGAGGCCGAGCTCCAGAAGGAGAAGGCCTCCGCGCTCAAGCGCACCGGCGAGAAGCTGGAGAAGGCCCTGGCCGCGCTGGAGGGCGCCGAGCGCGAGCTCTTGATGTCCCGGGGCCCCACGCGGGCGGTGCGCCTGGAGCGCTACCGCGAGGTGCGCAAGGAGGCGGAGCTGCAGCGTTGGTACCTGATGGTGCAGCGCGAGGCGTGTGGCATCCGCAACAACCGGGACCTGGACCTGATGTACCCGATGCCTCCGCTGGTTCGGGAGTGACACCGGGGGGGCGGGCATTGGTGGGGTGACTTGTCCCCTGTGTGATGGATCTACCCATTGGATCGCTTGCGGGTCACATCGAGAGTTGGCTACGCCGAAACCTGAACGGTTCCGCGCCCTTGCCCCTCCCGCGCGCGGACACCGGACAATCAATCTGCCAAGCCTGTGCGACCAAGACTCGCGATCCGTTTGGCCGACCCGCTTGCGGTCCATGACCTCTGCAAGCCCCGCACCGACGATGACCTGCCGCTATCATGAGCGGCGCGCCTCGGGGCCGGGTGCGCGCAAGCGCGGAACTCGTCGTGCTCGGATTGGTGCGGCTGCCAGCCATTGCCTCGGCCTACCTGCTGCCTGCGCTTGACGGTCCCTACCTGGTACCTGGGGACCGCAATAACTGGCAGCGACTGCATTCTCCGCTTGAGCAGCGCCGCGTCCCTCGCATCCTGAGCCGGCGCTTCCGCGCCAACCCGGTTGGCTATCTTCGAGACATCGAAGATGGGCTCAGGCCATATGTGCCGGCGTAGAGCCAATGGGGTGCGTGCCCGAACTGGAGACTCCCAGTCCATCGAGCGAATGAAGGACGTGCTGAAATTGTACGCGTATCCCCTGTGCTCGGCTGAACCTGTCGTGTGCTTTGTTGTAGGATGTCGCCAATCACTACCCGGGCGCGGAGCCCATCCACTTGGTGCTCGACAACCGCAGCATCCACGGCCGCCTCGCCCTGGGGGTGCGGTATGGGATACGAGCAGGACGTCGACCCTGGGGCCGATTCAGCGTGCATTACCCGCCTGCGCACAGGAGCTGGTTCAATCAGGCGGAGGTAGTGATTTTCCCGCGCTTTCGTTGGTGCCTCGGCAATTGGTGCATTCCAACCCGAAAGAAACGGGATCAGGAATCAGACGCCTGGGAGCTGTGGGCCAACCGCCAGCAGCTCCGAATCCGCTGACGATTCACCGTGCCGAAGGGCCGGGCGAGGTCCGGCGAGGACCCACCCATCCCCTCCTGGTCAAGGACTGGCTTCGAAATCCCAGGAATGCCTGTCTGGGCATGCTGACGCCCTCGCGCCCGTCCTCCTCTCTTCTCCTCGTCTGGCCTCGAAGCTGTAGGCATATTGCTCGGCATGCTTGGAATTCCTGTTACGCGTCGCGGGATTCATGCGCGGCATGACGGAGGGTGATTTCAGAATGTCAGAATGTTGATGTATTGATCCCCCCGCAAACGGTCGGCCAGCGGTCGAGGTGCGTTTGCGCGCTTGGGCACGGGGATATGTCACAACGGGTATGGATCGGGGCGGTCGTCGTGTGGGGCCTGCTCGGCGGAGGCGCCTGTGAGAAGCAGGCGCCCATCACGGATGTCACCGAGGGAGGGCCCGTCGCGGCCCGATTCGAGGGTGGCATGCTCACCGTGGCCGAGGTCGAGCGAGAAAGCCGGCGCCTTCCTCCCGCGCTGCGCGCGAAGTTCGAGACAGGGCCCGGTCGTCGGGAGTTCATCCGCTCGTTGGTCGACAAACGATTATTGGCCCTTGAGGCCGCGCGCCAGGGTTTGACCGCGACTCCCGAGATTCGCAGGCAGGTGCGAGAGCTTGAGGAGCGCTTGAGCATCGAGGCGCTCCTGGCGGCGGAAGAGCATGCTGCTGCGGCCCCCACGGAGGCCGAGGCCCGTGCCTTCCATGAAGCCCACGTGGAGCGTTTCGCCGAGCCGGAGCGACTGAGGGTGGCCCGGGTGCTGGTGTCAGTGGCGTCTGGCAGCACGAAGCATGCCTGGGAGCAGGCAAGGGCTCGCGCCGACGGGTTTCGCAAGCGTCTGTTGGCGGGCGAGCCGGTAGGGAAGGTGGCGGTGGAGGGGGAGGGGCCGGAGCGGATTCGCGGTGGAGACCTGGGGTTGCTGGCCCGCGGCGAGCTGGGAAGCGAACCGCAGGAGAGGGCGGCCCTGGCGCTGACGAAGGTCGGTGCCGTATCCGGAGTAGTGGAGTCCTCCGAAGGTGTCTTGGTTCTGGTGCTGCTGGATCGGCGGCCCGCCAGGGTTCCCGCCTTCGAAGAGGTTCGCGCGGCGGTCCTGGGCCAGATGCGACCAGGTGGCCAGCGCAAGGTCCTGTCTCAGGTGCTGACGCGCTTGCGGACGGCGGCCCACGTCAAGTTGGAAGAGGGCGACGCGACAACCACGGCCGCTGAGACCAGCGCCGGGGCGCGGCGCTGACGCGGCAAACAGCGGTCTTCCGTGTAGGAATCGAGGGGGAGCCGTGCTCCTTACGCTTTCGAAGAAGTTCCTGACCTGCGTCGTCTTGATGACTGGCCTGGTGGTGGGCTCCGTCGCCCATGCACAGGCGCGTGTCGCGACCACGTTTCCCCTGGTGCCGCTCCGGCCGGGCATCAACGCCCTGGATCTCGGCTTCTCGACCGAGGGGGACGCGACCCAGCTTCGGGTGGCTGTGAAGGCGACCTCCGCGTCCACGGGAGTCCTCGTGGATGTGCGCGATGTCATCGTCGATCGGGACCTCGCGGGTGCCATCCCCTTCCATCTTCGGGTTCCCCTGCGGCGTGAACTGCCGGTGGACGCCGTGGTGGATGTGGAGGCGCAGCCGGTCAGTGGCGGCACCGGTTCGCCCCTGCTGGCGCACTATGACCTGAGCACGCCACCCCTCGTCCTGCCGGCGGGCTCCATCCAGGTCAATGCGAGCGCGGACCTCTCGCAGTTGCTCGTGCGCATCACCGCCCAGGGGCAGCTCGCTCATGCCGAGCTGTCTCTAGTGGGTGCCTCGGTCGAGGCGCTGCGGCGCGTGCACGGCAGCCTGAGCGACGCGGAGTCCGTGGCCTTCGCGAGCGTGCGCCGGGAGGTGGGGCGTCCTCGTGTTCAGGGGGCGGGGCAGGTGGACTTCGTCATCACGCTTCCCGAGGGCGTCAAGGTCCCCGGGGACGGCGTCGTCGTGGCCGATGTAGCGGTTCATGACCCATACGGGCGGGTGGTGAACACGTCGGCGGTCGAGTTCACCAGTGGGCGGGCCTTCGATCCTCTCGTGGATATCTCCGTGAGCCCAGCGCCCCTGTTGCTGAAGGGGGGCTATGGCACCACTGTTCCGCTAAAGGTCACGGGCCATTTCGCGCTGGGTGGGGATGTGGACCTCAGCGGTCCCAGGCAGGGGGTGGTCTATGCGTCCTCCGACTCCCGCTATTTCGTCGTCTCTCCAGAAGGGCTCGTACAGGCGAGGGAGGATGGAACGGGTCAGGTGACCGTGAGCTTCGCCGGGGCCACGGCCACCGCGGACATCATCGTCGACTCCGACGCCGACCTCTCCTCGCTGCGAATCGAGCCGTCCCAGCCGCAGGTGTCACGCGTGGGAGGCGACACCCAGCTCAAACTGGTCGGCGTCCTCACGGATGGTCGGCTCGTCGACCTCACGTCCGGAGCACTGGGAACGGTGTGGACGTCAGAGCGACAGGACGTGGCGACCGTGGGCCGTGACGGCCGGGTGTCGGGCATCCGTCCGGGTGTCGCGCGCCTTCGAGCGAGCCGCGATGGGGTCGAGCCTGTCTACGTCGACGTCGTCGTGCGTGATGGAGCCCCCACCGTGCGCGTCGTCGCGCCCTCGAGTGTCACCGCGGGCAGCGCATTCGATCTCCACGCCACCGCCACGGACGACATCGCCGTGGCCTACGTGGAGTTTCTGGTCAATGGGGCGCCCGCGGGGCGCGTGACGCAAGCCCCGTACGCGCTACGTGTCCAGACACCTCCCTACGGAGGGGCGACCCTCACGCTCTCCGCCGCGGTCGTGGACAGCGAAGGCAAGCGGGTGGTGGGCAATGAGCTGAAGGTGAAGGTCGCGGGGACTCCGCTGCCCAGCAGCCAGCCCATCACCATCGAGCTGCCCGCGCCAGGAGCGCTCCTGGTCCAGGGGCTGCCCCAGGTCCTCCGGGTCACGAGTGGGGACTGGATGGGCGGTGGCCTGGCGGCGGACGACTTCCAGTTGGTGCGCTACTACGTCGATGACGCGACGGCTGGAACGGTCGACCTGCCCCGGGTGGAGATTCGCAAACACCCGGTGACCGGTGCCGCCATCGCCGTGCCGCTCTGGGAGCTTGCCTTCACGCCCCGGCAGGGCACCGCGGGCTCGAGCGTGGCCTTTCGCGTGGAAGCGTTGGACCGCGCGGGCGCGCTGGTTCGCTCGGAGACGCTGTTGGTGCGCGTCGTTTCCGACGCGCCACCGCTGCTGACCTTGCAGCAGCCGCGCGGAGCCACCGCGGAGGCGGTGGCCGCCGTCCCCATGCAGGTGGCGGGAACGGTGAGCGACGACGCGATGGCATTTGGCACGCTGGTGACACTGAGGGTGGATGGCACCTCGGTGGACTCCGTCCGGCTGACACGAGGGAGCGTGGGCGGTACGTCCCTGGGCATCGAACCGTTCTCTCTCCGGTGGACACCTCCGGAGCAAGACGTGGGGAGGGTTCGTCAGCTCGAAGTGGTCGCCACCGACAGCGCGGGGCAGGAGCGCCGGCAGCGGGTGGATGTCACCGTCAAGGCGGATCGTCCTCCGCAAGTCGCCATCCTGAGCCCCGCCTCTTCCGCGACCTGGGTGGGAGGCTCTCTCATCGAGCTGTCCGCGAAGGTGGTGGATGACACGGCGGGAGCCGTGGAGGTCGTCTGGACGGTGGGCGGCATCCCCGTGGGGAGCTCCGCCGTGGAGCCCTATCGCGTCTCCTATGCGTTGCCCGTGGTGAAGGAGCAGACCCCGCTCACGGTGACCGCGCGGGCGCGTGATGCCTCGGGCCTCACGTCGCGGGGGGACGTGACGTTCTTCGTCGTTCCAGACGCAACCCCGCCCTCCGTCTCCTTCGTCGTTCCGCGAGATCAGGCCCGGGTTCCAGAGACCCAGGATCTGCTCGTCACCGTGGCCGGGCTCGACGATGTGGACGTGGTGAAGGTGGAGCTGCGCTTGGACGACGTGCTGGTCCACACGGACAGCTCGCCTGGAGAGAACGGCGGGGTGCGTGGCTCGTTCGTCACGCACGCGCTGGTGGAGGCTTCCAGGCTTCAGCCAGGGCAGACGCACGTGCTGACGGCGAGGGCCTACGATGCGTCTGGCAACCAGGGCTCGGCGCCAGTGATTCGTGTGCTCGCCCAGGAAGACACCGCGCCCGAGGTGTCCTTCATCGCAACCACTCCGACAAAAGCCACTGCCGGTACTCGCGTGGACGTAGAGGTGAGCGCG
Source organism: Myxococcus llanfairpwllgwyngyllgogerychwyrndrobwllllantysiliogogogochensis (assembly GCF_006636215.1). Lineage (GTDB taxonomy): Bacteria > Myxococcota > Myxococcia > Myxococcales > Myxococcaceae > Myxococcus > Myxococcus llanfairpwllgwyngyllgogerychwyrndrobwllllantysiliogogogochensis. Next base: position 8,258 of record NZ_VIFM01000193.1, read on the forward strand.
CGGGACGACGTGGGGGTGAGGTCCGTGGAGCTGTGGATGGACGGGCAGCGCGTGGGCGTTGCCACCGCGCCCCCCTATCGCTTCGCCGTCAACGCGGCGCTTCCCGCCCGCTCAGTTGTTCTGGAGGCGCGGGCGACGGATGGGACCCGGGTCCAGACGGCGCGGCACACCCTCTCCATCGAGGAGGACACGCGGGTCCCGCTGCTGACCTTCCGCGCGCCTTCGCCAGGAGCCCCCGTGTTCGCGGGCCGCCCACTCCAGGTGGAGCTTGCCGCCTCGGACGATGTCGCCGTGCAGCAGGTGGAGCTGTTCACGTCCACCAGCCTGGGCGTGCAGACCACGGGGACAATGGAGGGGCTCTACACGGTGTACCGCTGGACGATGCCCGTGAACGAGAGCCTCGTGGGCGGGAAGCTGACGCTCAGGGCCGTGGCCACGGACTCCTCCGGGCTCACCGCGGAGCGCCTGTTGGAGATTCCGGTGGTGAAGGATGAGGCGCCCGTGGTGGGCATCTTCGCTCCTGCTCCCGGGACACCGTACAAGGAGGGCGACGACGTCACCCTGGCCTTCACCATGGGGGACGATGATGGCGTGGTCGGCTTCGTGGGGCTGTCCGGAGGCGTGCGTGAGAAGCCCCTCCCGGAATCAGGAACGCCCCTGGTGCTGAACGGGCAGCAGCTCCTGGGTGTACGAGCCCCCATCATCAGCAAGGGGCTGCCGCCGTCGGTGGGCGTGGAGGCGTTGGATACCGGAGGGCAGACGGGCAAGGCGGAGGTCCACCTCCAGGTGATTCGCGACATCGAGGCCCCGTCGGCAGTGCTCGTCACGCCCCTGCCTCGTCCAGAAGGGGAGCGGCTCACGGTTCGAAAGGACGGTGCGTTGGGGCTCCGGGTGGAGGTGGGCGACGACGTCCGTGTGTCCAAGGTCAGCCTGACATTGGATGACCACCCTGTCGTGACGAACGGAGGCGCGGAGGTCCTGGTGGTCAAGGACTCCCGCCATGAGGAGACGCGCACGCCCAACCCCCTGTCACCCGGGGAGATCATCACCAGCCGTCGATTCCTGGCCAGCTTCGAGGGGACGCTCGACCTCAGCGGCCGGGCTCCGGGCATTCATCGCTTGACGGCACGCGCGCTGGATCCCGCGGGAAACGGAACCGATACCCGCGAGCTGGTCTTCGAGATCGTGGAGACCCAGGACACGGAAGCCCCGAGCCTGACGCTGCGGTTGACGGGAACGCCGTCGGCGAGGACGTGCGTTGCGGGCTCCTCCGTCACGCTCCAGGCATTGGTCATGGACGACGGCAAGGTCCGGTCCCTTGCGGTCGAGGCGGATGGGAAGGCGCTCGCGGTCCCAGCTTTCGACCCCATCGCGAAGCTGCCGCAGTCCTGGTCTCTGACCCTGCCCGCGCTGGGCGTGGAGGGGCCCCGGACCTACGCCGTGAAGGCCCAGGCCACGGACCTGGCGGGGCGTACGACCCACGCGACGCTGACGTGTGAGCTGATCCCAGATGCCGCGCCCAGCATTCGCTGGGTGAAGCCCACCGAAAATGCGTCGTTGACCGAGGAGGCCGCGCAGCAGGTCCAGGTGGAGGTCGAAGAGGATACAGGCGTCTCCGCGGCCTGGCTGGTGGCGTCGACGCGGGCCCCGGCGAGCTTCGGCGCCGATGGGCACTTCCTGCTCCCCACGCCCGCCGCCACGGGAGGGCTCTACGCCGGTCAGGTTCGCCTCGAGTTCGGAGAGGCCCAGGTCTTCGACCTGCGAGCCCGACCGACGGCGCTGGAGGTCCAGCCGCCCTTGACGGGGCAGTTGGGAGCGTCCCCCCGAAGGCTGGTGCTTTCCGCGCCGACCGAGGCGGCCGCCGGCCTGCGTGGCGAGGTGCTCTATCGCTTCACCCTGACTCCAGGCCTGGAGGGCAACGCACAGGTCCAGGCCTTCCTCGCGGCGAATCCCGGAGGACGGCGAACGTTCAACCTGGGCACCGCCGCTCAGCACGCGGAGGTGCTGACCTTCCCAGCGGGTATCCAGGTCGAAGAGGTCAAGGTGACCCTTCTGCCCTCGGAGTCGGGGGCGGCCGCGGCCATCACCGAGGTGGGAGTCCGCTACGAGACGAACATGGTTCAGGTCCGCGCCGTGGCGGCCGGGGAGCGGCTGACGGTTCGCCCGTGGGCCATGAGTGTCCAGCCAGGACAGCTGGGCACGTCGAGCGCCGAGCAGCGGATGCCCGAAGGCTGGGCGCCCAACCCGGCGCTACTGACGCTCGCGGTGAGGGACCTCGCGGGTGCGGTGGCGGTGCAGAGCCGGCAGGTACGGGTGGGCGCGGACGTTCGCGGTCCCACGGTGCGCATCACGCAGCCGCTGACGGGGACGTCCCGCGTGCGCCAGGAAAGCTTCAATGTCCAGGTCGAGGCGCAGGACGAGGTCGACGTCCGGCGGATCGAGCTGCTCGTGGACGGCGTCAGCCGGGGTGTCCGTGAAGGCATCCGGCTTGGATCGGTGTCCTTTCCGGTGAGCATTCCCACCGCGACGGTGGGCACGCCGCTCCAGTTGATCGCGGTGGCCGAAGACCGCGCTGGCAACACCCGCACGTCTTCCACGGTCTTTCTTGAGATCGCCGAGGACCAGGGGCCGAAGGTGGGGCTGTCCCGGCTGGAGTACCACCTGGGCGGAGACGTCGCGGGCAACTATCGCGCGGTGCCCGAGGTGGAGCTGCGCACGGGCCATGTCCGGTTGCTGCAAGGTGCCGCGCATCGCGTGCAGGTGGACGCCGAGGACGACGTGGGACTCGTCCGGGTGGAAGCGCACTACGCGGGCCAGCGCATCTTCGAGCGGGACCTGGCGGCGGGACAGAAGACTTTCTCCCACGGCCTCGACTTCATGCCACCGACGGGGGCCAGTGGTGCGGCGACTGCCCTGGTGGTGACGGCGAAGGACAGCCAGGGTGTCGTCCGAAGCACCCAGCTGCTCGTCGAGGGGCGCCAGCCCACGGCGCCGGCCCTGGCCATCGCGAGCCCGGCCCCGGGTGCGACGCTCACCGAGGGGAGCATCTCGTTGCAGCTTTCCGCGGTGTCGGGTGACGACACCTCGGTGGCGCGCGTTCGGTTCTTCATCAATGGGCAGCTCGCGCTGACAGTGCCGCGCCCCGAGGCGCGGTTGATCGAGACCCTCCCGACGGATGGCAGTCCTGAAGCCGGGTTTCCGTTGGCGCGTGATCCCGCGCTGCGAGGGGCCATCGCGTCCCTGTCCGCGCCCTACAAGGACAGCGCGCTGCTCCAGGAGTTTCGTGGCCGCGTCATGTTGCCGCCGGGCTTCGTGGAGCTGGACCCGACCCGCCCCGACGTCGGGCTCGTGCTCCGTGCGGTCGCCACGGACCTGGAAGGGCATGACACGGTGGTGGAGCAGGTCGTCCGCGTGGTCGCGGACACCACGCTTCCCCAGGCGATCATCCTGACTCCGTCCCTCGGCAAGGACCTGGTGGAGGGGAGTCCCGTCCATATCGAGGTCGTGGGGACGGATGACACCTTCGTTCAGGACGTGGAGATCCTCGTGGGCCCCACCCTGGATACGTTGAAGGTCATCCGCCGCGCGGGAGGTTTCCCGCCCGAGAATGCCATCGAGAGTGGGGGGTACTCCGTTGCCAGTCCGGTGGTGAGCGCGGACTTCACGCTGCCGAGGCTCAGCGAGCTGGGCGCGGGGGACTCGGCCCCGTTCCTCATCGCCGCGAGGGTGCGTGACTCCGCGGGCAATGCCAGCGAGCAGGCCCTCCAACTCGTGGACGTGGTGAGGGATCAGGCTCCCTCGGTGGCGCTGGTCTCGCCCTCGGATGGCCGACCGGTGGTGACGCAGTCCCTGGTCCCAGTGATGGTCGCGGCCGAGGACGACGTGGCGATCACCAGTCTGCGGCTGAAGGTCAATGGCGCCTTCCTGGACACCATTCTGCGTGCTCCCCCGTTCGCCTTCCTCGTCTACGTGCCCGCCGGGGCCGAAGCCGTGGAGCTCCAGGCCTTCGCGACGGACTCCTTCTTTCACGAGGTCCGCAGTCAGGTGGTGAGGTTGCCCGTCGTGGATGACCGGCCTCCCACGGTGGCCATCGCCGAGCCCCGCCAGGGCCAGAAGGTGACCCAGGGGCGCGACTTCGCCTTCGTCGTGGCGGCCCAGGACGATGTCGGCGTCCAGTCCGTGGAAGCAACGGTGGATGGTGGGCTGGGTGGAACGCTGACCTTTGTCGGCACCAGCGCGCCCTATCGCTTCCGGGTGCCGCTGCCTCCGGGCTCGGCCGGGCGCACGCTCGTCCTGAAGGCGCGCGCACGCGATACCTCGGGCCAGGAGACGCTGGCGCCCACCCAAGAGGTGGAGGTGCAGGCGGATACGGCGCTCCCGACCGTGAGCTTCCGCGCCCCCGCCGACCAGTCCGAGATCGTGGCCGGTCAGCTGCTGCGCATCGAGGCGGATGCCGACGACAACGTCGCGGTGGTGCGGGTGGACCTGTCCATCAATGGAGTCCGGCTGGCGACGATGCCCGCGCCGCCCTTCGTGGCCAACTACCGTGTCCCCAGGGAGCTGGCGGATAGCGACCTGATTCTCGAGGCGAAGGCGACGGACGCCTCTGGCAACGAGCGCGCGGCCACGGTGGAGGTCGGCGTGGTGGAGGATGAGCCACCCACGGTGACGCTGGAGCCGGTGTCGGGTCTGGTGGTGGGGCGGCCTTCCGTGCTCTCCGCGCATCCAGCCGACGACCTGGAGGCCGTGGCCAGCGTGGGCTTCTTCATCACGCGACCTGGTGGAGAAGAGGTGGAGGTGGGGCGGCGCCATCAGCTGCCCTTCCAGTTCGTCTACACACCTGACAGGACCGAGGCCGAGCAGACGCTGGTGTTCCGTGCTCGCGTCGTGGACCTGGCGGGGCAGGAGGACTGGAGTGAATCCAGGTCCGCCGTGGTGGCGAAGGACCAGCCCCCCACGGTGGTCATCGTCAAGCCTCTGCCTGACAGCGCCATCTTCGAGAGCACGCTGGTGCGGGTGGAGGCGGATGCACGGGATGTGGAGGAGCGCGTCAAGGCCGTCCATTTCTTCGTGGATGGACGCAGGGTCGCGACCGCCAACGCGCCGGCGGGCTTCGCGGGCAAGCCGACCGTCTTCGCGGCGAGCTTCCAACCCGACGTCGGCAGCGGCAATCGCGCCCTGAAGTTGATGGCGGTGGCCGTCGACTCGGTGGGCCAGGAGACGCAGTCGGACATCGTCACCCTGGGCACGGTGCGTGACACCGTGGCCCCCACGGTTGAACTCGTCGAACCGCCAGGCCTCGACGTGGTGACCGAGGGGACGCTGATGCCGATGGCGGCGGCGGCCCTCGACAACGCGGCGATAGCGGGCGTGACGTTCCATGTGGACGGTGTCGTCGTGGGAACCACCGCCGTGTCCCTGCCGGGGCCGTCGGGGCGTCCGCTGTATCGCCATGAGTGGCTCGTCCCGACAGGTGTCGCGGGCACGCAGCGGCAGGTCCGCGCCTCGGCCGTGGACCCAAGCACGAACCGCGGAGAGTCCATGCCCGGGTGGGTGGAGATTGGCATGGCGCCCGCGCAGACCTTCAATCCCTTCCCGGGTCTTGGCACGCAGACCGTGCTGAGGGGCGGGGACTCGGCTCGGCGGGTCCTGTCGGGGGTGACGGACGGCACGACCTTGAACCGGGTGGCGGTGACGCAGGTGGATCAGGGGACGACCACGGCCCTGGGCTCCTTCGACGTCGAGGGGCCCCCTCGGGCCATGGCCTTCCACGGCAACCTCGCGCTGGTCGCCACCAGTCGGTCCGCCCCGCGGGGCGGCGGCTCCATCCCGCCCCGGTTGACAGTGCTGGACCTCGCCACGACGCCCTTCCTGAGCCTTGGCTCGGTCGACCTTCCTGGCGAGGACGTTCACGGCGTCGCCTCGGCCGGGCGGCTGGCTTTCGTGGCGAACGGAGACGTGGGGGTGGCGGTGGTGGATCTGGGCGAGCCGGCTCAGGCCTCTCCGATGCGTCTGGATACCGTCGTCACGGAGGGACCCGCGCTGGACGTCGCCGTTCTCGGCGACCTGCTGCTGGTGGCAGCGGGGCCCGCGGGGCTCCAGGTGCACAGCCTGCGAGACCCCCTGCTCCGTCCCAGTGGCTTCGTGGCACTGCCGGGCGAGGCGATCCGTGTGGTGACCCAGGGTTCGCTCGCCTACGTGGCGTGCCGGGATGCCAATGCCACGCTGGCTGTGGTGGACGTCTCCAACCCCGTCGAGCCGCTGGTGCGCGCGCTCCTGCCTCACCGCTCCGAGCGGGCGGATCTGCTGGCCACTGGCCTGTCCGACGTGGCCGTGAGCGGGAACCTCGCGGTGGTGGTCGCCTCGCTGCGCAACGCCACGAACCAGCCCGTGAAGGGGCTGCTGTCCGCGTCGGTGCTCCGCTCGGATGGAACGGCGCCCATCTTCGTTCGTGCAAACCTCCCGCGCGCGGGTGGGGTGACGATCGAGTCAGGCGCCCCCGTCGCCCAGTACGGCGACCAGGGAGCCGCTGTCTACAACCTGCCCGACTTCGTCGTCACCTGGGTCTCGCCCGTGGATGGTGACGCCCAGGTGCCCGTGGGGGCCGTGGTGTCCCTCGAGTTCTCCGCGCCGCCGAACCCCGACACGGTCACCGCACAGACCGTCATGCTTCGTGAAGCCGACCCCACCCTGGGCCGGGTCATCACGGCCACGGTCGCGACGAACGGACGCCGCGTGACGCTGACGCCCTCCTCGAGGCTGAAGGTCTCCACGCCATATTTCGTCTCGGTCACCAAGGCCGTGACGAATGGCAACGGCCTGCCGCTCGCCGAGTCGTTCATCGCCCGGTTCGCGACGCTGTCCACCGTGGAGCCCGCTCCGGTGGTGGTGAGGGTGTCACCCGGGGCAGGCCCGCTGGAGGGGGGCCTGCGAGTCACCGTGTCCGGCGACCACTTCGTGCCGGGGGCCCAGGTGTTCTTCGCAGGTGCCGAGGGACGCGGAGTCTCGGTAGCCCCGGATGGCAAGAGCTTGAGCGTCGTCGTTCCCGCCCAGCAGAAGGGGCCGGCGGTGGTGACGGTGGTGAATCCAGATGGAGGGGAGGGGTCGCTGGTCGGCGGCTTTGTCTACCTGCCCATCCTCCAGGTCTCCTATGTGTCGCCGGCCTCGGGCTCCGTGGACGGAGGCACGCGTGTGGAGATCTCAGGCGGGGGCTTCCAGCGTGGCGCCACGGTGACGTTCAATGGAGTGCCCGCGACACAGGTCCGGGTGCTTGCCCATGGCCGCCTGGAGGCGCTGACCCCGCCCGGGGCCTTCGGGGCCGCGGACGTCGTGGTGCGCAATCCGGACGGAGAGAGTGCGTTCGTCGCGGGCGCGTTCCTGTACAGCAAGCTGGTCGTTGCCTCGATCATTGGGCGTTACGACCCAAGCATCGATGGAGAGACACAGCCCGACCATCGCCTGTCGCGAGGCACTCCGCTGGCGGTCTCCCTGCGTGAGAAGACGGCCTGGGTGCTGTCCTCGGCCCAGGTCCACGCGCAGGCCAAGACTCCTGCGGAGTTGCTGACCCGGAGCACGCCAGGAGGCCTGGGCGCGGTGGATGTCTCCGTTCCGGAGAACGCCTCCGTGCTGGGGGGTGTCTCCATCCTTCCGCCCTACGAGCCCTCGGACCTGGCCGTGCGGGGGACGCGTGCCTATGTGGTCGCCAACGCGCCGACGCTGCCGTTCATCGACGCCGTGGGGGAGGGTGGCCCGTCCCTGCTCGTGTTTGATTTGACCAATCGCTCCGCGCCCACCCACCTGGATGCGGTGCCCTTCCAGGGAACGGCCCACTCCATCGCGCTCGCGGGTGACCTCGCGCTCGTGGCGGCTGGCGACGCGGGCCTGGTGATCTTCTCCCTGGCCACCCCGGATCGACCGGTGTTGCTGGGCGCCCAGCAGCGCTTCCTGATGGCGGGCTCCATGGCCCCTGTCAGCGTGGATCGCGTGGCGGTCAGCGGGCGCTTCGCGCTGGTCCAGGCCCATCGGGACGGTGCTTCCAGCACGCTCCTGGTGGACTTGACGACGCCAGGGCTGGCGGCGGTGGGGGAGCTGACGGACGCCCTCGGAAGCGTGTCGATGCGCGGGACGCAGGCTCTGTCCGCCTTGCGAACGCTGCGGACCGTGTCCCTGACGCCGGCTTCGCGTCCGTTCGTCCAGGCCATGGTTCCTCCGCTGCTCTCCTCGGGGGTCTTCGTCGGTGCCTCCACGAGCCAGCACGTCGCGGCGGCCATCCTGTCGCCGCTCGGAGCGCAAGGGAGCCCCGCGGCGCTCCAACTGGTGGAGGCCTCGAACCTCGCGGCGCCCCAGAGCATCGATGCGCTCGACCTGTATCCGGGAACCAGCCTCTCCGACGTGGACATCGAAGGGGATGTCGCGGTCGTCTCCATCTCCGAGACGGTGCGAGGCGAGGCACTCGATGGCCTCGCCATCGTCAAGATGCCCTTCCCGGTGGTGGTGGCAAGCCGCCCCCTGGCCGGAGAAGAGGCGGCCCGTCCGACCGAGGTTCCGAGGCTGACGTTCAACATGCCAGTGGAGCTGTCGCCCACCGCCCACATCCAGCTCGTGAAGATGAACGGGTCCGCCACGGGCGCCGAGGTCCCCGTGACGTCGGCCGTGTCGGGAGTGGAGCTGTCGATCTCTCCCACCCTGGAGCTGGCCACGGCGACGTCCTATCGGCTGCGCGTCTCGGGTATTCGCGGCGTGAGCGCCCAACCCGAGAGCCCGGGGCCGTCGATGCCGGGCACCTTCACGCTCGAGTTCAAGACCTCCGCTATTCGCAACGCGGTTCCCATGGCCCTCTCCGCCCTCCATCCCCGCCAGGGACCGACGGCGGGCGGAACCCAGGTGACCCTCGAGGGCAGCGGCTTCGACAGCTCGCTGGAGGTGCGCTTCAACGGCCTGTTGGCGAGCCAGGTCACCGTCGCCGAGGACGGCTCCCAGGTCACGCTGCGGACGCCTCCAGGAGTCGAGGGCGCCGCGACCCTGGAGCTCAAGAGTGCCTCGGGCGGAGCCGTGCTGCGGCCCGGTGCCTTCCTCTACACGGAGTCACTCGCGCTCACCGGGCTGTCGCCCAGTCGCGGCCCCACAGCGGGCGGGACGCGGGTGGTCCTGGAGGGGCGTGGCTTCTCTCCCACGGGGACCGTGCGGGTTCGCTTCAACGGAGTGGAGGGGTACCTCACTCGCGTCCTGGGGCTGAATCGGTTGGAGGTCTACACCCCCAATGGCCAGCGGGGGCCGGCGGACGTCGTGGTGGAGAACCCGGATGGCACCACGGTGGTCCTGGAGGATGCCTTCGTCTTCGATCAACCCACGGGTGCCTCGGTGTCGCTCGGCGGCGCGCTGCGCGACGCGGTGGTCATTGGCACTCATGCCTATGTGGTGGGGAGCCGTGGCCTCGACATCATCGACATGTCGGGCCTCTATACGCGCGGCCCGAAGGCGGATGCCGGCATCGCCATTCCCCCGGAGCTCCAGGCGAAGCAGGTGGACGAGGACAAGGACGGCGTCGACGACCGCGTCATCGGGAGCGTCGGTGGTGGTGACCTGTGGGCGGTGTCCTATCCGCCCTCGGAGGGAGACAGGCTCTTCGCGAGCGGTCTGCTCTCGACGGGTGGGGCCAATGGCGGCCCCACGGGCGTGGTCTACGAATACGACATCTCCAGGCCCTCCGCTCCGCGAGTGGTGGCCGCTCGCACCATCCCCGGGGCTGGCGTCTACGGCGTGGACGCACGTGGCGACCGCCTGCTCGCGGCGGCCTCGAGTCAGGGGTTCCACACCTTCGACATCTCCCATGAGCCATTCCCCATCCGTCGCTTCCCGTCTGAGGCGGGGGCCCAGGTGGTCGCCATCCAGGACGGCCTGGCCGTGGTTGGAGTGGGGATGCGCACGGCGTCGGGGACGGTCGCGGGTGGACGGCTCCAGACGTTGTCCGTGGAGGGCGCCCTTTCGGTCCTGGGAGAGCTGGAGCTGAACGTCCAGCGCATCCGCCTGCGTGGCGCGCTCGCCGTGGTGGCGGCTGGAGACGCGGGGCTGGTGCTGGTCGACGTCAGCCAGCCGGAGAACCCCACGCTCGTGGGCTCGGTGGATGTCCACGGTTTTGCCACCGATGTCCGGCTCGCGGGGGATCTGGCCTATGTGGCGGCCGGTGCCGCCGGTGTCGCCATCGTGGACCTGAGCAATCCCACCGCGCCCAAGCTGCTCTATCACGTGACAGGCGCACAGCCCGGAAGCACGACCTCCGCGGTGGTGACGCCTGGTGGGCGGCTGGTGAGCCTGCGCGAGCGAGCGTCGGGCGGAGGATGGTCACTGGACTTCGGCCCCGCGACGGACCTGTCCGTGGTGAGCGTGAGTGTGGAGCCGGGCGCCGTGGTGCCACTCGACCTCCCGTCCATCTCGGTGCTCCTGTCCACCACGGTCGCTCACGACTCCGTGGGCGCGGCAATCCAGTTGACCGCGAACGGCAACCCGCTGATGGAGGTGCCGGAGGCGGGAGATGCGCAGGACGCACGCAGCACCATCGTGTTCCCGCTGACCGCACCGCTTCCTCCGGATGCGCAAATGCGCCTGACTGTCGGCACGACGCTCCGGAGTCGGGATGGACGGACGTTGGTCGCCCCCCTCCAGGTCGACTTCCGGACGGCCATGGCCGAAGGTGTGGCGCCGCGAATCACCCGGCTGGAGCCGCGCGTGGGACCGGTCGCGGGCGGGGGGCTCAGCGAGGTCCTGGGCTTCGACTTTGATGCCACCTCCGAGGTCTACATTGGCGGGGCGAAGGCGCAGGTCCTGGCTCGCTCGTCCACACGCCTGCGCGTCGAGATTCCGGCCGGAGAGGCCGGACTGGCGGACGTGGTGGTCCTCAACGAGTCGACGGGCCTGCGGGCTCGGCGACCGGGTGGCTACTTCTACACGGTGCCGCTGCAGGCGAGTCTCGCGAGCCCCCGCTTCCTCAACCCGCGTGGCGGCAGCACGGTCGAGGTGGAGGGAGAGGGCTTCCTTCCGGACTGGGCCCACGGGCTCGGCTCCACGCAGCTCCGCGTGCGAGGGATTCCCGCGACGAGCGTGACGGTGCACTCGCCCACGCGGCTCACGGCCGTGGCGCCACCTGGCTCGTTCGGAGATGCGCCAGTGATGCTGGTGTCTCCGGACGGCATTGAGCGGAGCGTGGCCCCCAGCAAGGTGGGGTATGGCCTGCCGTTCCTGGGGGAGGAGCGGGCGCTGTCGGTGCGCCCTGGCGCGCTCGCGCCCAGTCCCTTGTCTCCATTCTACGTCTACACGTCGGGAGGCGCGGCCCACAACGGCAACAAGTTCCGGCAGGACTACCAGGGCTCCATCACGGGGGGCGGGATGATTCCCCAGTCCTTCCGGATGGCGGCCTTCGACGTGCAACTGCGTGGGCGCCCGCGCGCGGCGGGAGCGCACGACGTGATTCCGGACCCGAAGAACGAGGGGAAGGTCGACCTGCTGGTGGCCATCCTCAACAACTGGGTGCCTCGCGAGACGCCCATGCCCGACGTGGAGGTCATGCCCGATTCGCTCGACGTGGCGACGTCCGGGGATCGGCTGTACGTGGCCAATGGCTTGAGCGGGCTCTCCGTGCTGGATGGCCGTGGGACCTTGGAGCCACGGCCCGAGGGTGACCTGATGAGCCTGGGCCTGCTGGGGCGCGCGAAGCTGCCCAGCTCGGAGGAGCTGCTCGCCACACGGGTCGTCCCGACGCCGGCCGGGGCGTGGGTGCTCGCCAATGGCTTGACCGATCCTCCCTCCAACGGAGGGTCATCGACCTGTCAACCCAGCAAGGAGCAGGTGGGGGGGGATGGAAGCCTGTTCCTCGTGGACGCACGCAATCCCGCGGACCCCCTGCTGGTGGCCCACGAAGGCGGGGAGGGTTTCGAGCCCTATGGCGCCACGGTGGCGGAGGGACGGCTCTACGTCGTGACGGGGAATCACCAGGGCGTGAAGTACGCCAAATGCGAGCCGGCGCAGCCTTGGCCACCGGTGCCGTACTACTCGATGAGCGGTGGCGCGCGTGGTGGCCAGCGAACCAGCTACCCGGGGCCGACCCCGACGAAGCCGCGGGGCTCGCTGCTCATCTACTCCTCGGCGGGCGCGAACGCGCAGGTCATGGGCTCATGGAGTGAGGATGGAAACCTCACCGACGTGGTGGTGCGAGACGGGGTCGCCATCCTGGCCTCCGCCGAGTTCGGGCTCACCTTCGTGGATGTCACGGATGCGGAGCACCCCACGCTCATCCGCCGTATCGAGTTCAACGCGACGCTGTCGAACACTCCTGGAGAGCCCCAGCGCTTGAGGCTGGTCGGCGACGTACTGTTCGTCGCGGCCAATCAAGGTGGCGTGGTGCTGGTCGACGTCTCGAACATGCGCGACCCCGTGCTGCTCAGCGGCGGCAATACCGAGACGGCCATGGATGTCCTGGCCGTGGGAGATCGCCTGTTGCTCGCGGGGCAGTCACGGCTGAGTGAGCTCGAGACACCGTTCATGCTGGTGACAGGGTACGAGCCGGGACGGGGCGCGCTGGTCCCACCGTCACTGGCTCGGTTGGTCGTCCAGGTAAGCCGCCCCCTGGCGGCCGCGAGTGTGACCTCGGACACCGTCCGGTTGAAGGGTCCCGATGGTGATGTCCCCCTGACGCTCACCGTCCGCGCCGACCCGGCGAAGCTGGACTACGCGATTGTCGCCACGCTGGAGGAGCCCCTCCAGGCCCGCGCGCTGTACACGCTGGAAGTGGATGGGACGGTGACGGACCAGCGCGGCGGCGCCTTGCTGGTGCCCCTGCGCACCACCTTCCACACAGCGGACAGCGGCGCCCGCGCGCCAGTGATTGCTTCGGTGTCTCCCTCCACGGTGTCGACGGCAGGAGGGCAGCAGGTCACCGTCCTCGGGCAGGAATTGGAGGGCGTGAGCGCGGCGACGGTGGGTGGCGTTCCGGCGTCGGTCTCTCGCTCGGAGTCCGGGGAGCTGCGGCTCACGCTGCCCCCGCTCCCGGCGGGGCCCGCCGATATCCGGCTGGTCGACCAGGGAGGACCGGCGACCTTCTTCCCGGCGGGCGTGTTGGCCCTGGATTCCCTTGTCGGCAGGACGGTGACGCTGGGGCCGAGCCACGGCCCCGTGGAAGGCAAGACGCGCGTCAGGGTGTCGGTCTCGGGACAGGCCATCGCGCCAGGGACCCGCGTGTATGTAGGTAGCGAGCCGGGGGTGGACGTCGACGTCCTGGATCTCTCGTCGCTGGAGTTCTCCACCCCACGGGCCCCGGGAGCAGGCCTGGTGCCTGTCTCCCTGGTGCGTCCGGGCGAGGAGGGGGTGGTGGTGGGGACCTTCTCGTACGACCTCCCCATCGGCGTGACGATGTCCTTGCCGGGCTTTCCTCCCAAGGAGGTGTCCGACTTGAAGCTCGTGGGAGACCGGCTCTATGTCGGCGTGCCCACGCCGGGCGCTTCCGGGATGGAGATCTTCGACGTGCGCCTGGAGGAGCGTCCGCTGCGGCTGGGCACGCTCTCCACCTTGGACCCCGTGTACGGACTCGACGTGGACGGGCCTCTGGCGCTGCTGGCGAACGGCAGGTCGGGGCTCGCGGCGGTGGATGTCTCACACCCGGAGACCCCCTTCATCGTGCGGCGGGTCGCCACCCTCGGAGAGACGGTGGCGACGGGGGTCCGGCTCGAGGGGACACATGCCTATGTCACGACCACGGACACCAAGTTGGCCATGGGCCATGTCCAGGTCTTCGACGCGGCCTCCCCCGAGCTGCGCCTGGAGGGCACGGTGGTGCTCGATCAGGATGCACTCGCCCTGGACCTGGGACCCGAGCGCCTCTACGTGCTCACCTCGAGCGTCCAGGGGGCCCAGACCGATGGCCTCTCGCTTTCTATCTACACGCGCACCGGCCTGTTGCGAGGACGCATCCTTGTGGACGCGGCCTCGGGCTTCTTCGACGCGCGGGTCCGCAGCCGGGTGGTGGTGCGGGCGAAGCGCGCCTACGTCACGGCGGGAGACAAGCTCCATGTCTTCGACCTCTCCGATGAGGTCAATCCGGTACGGATGCAGGCGACCGACCTGGGGGTGGAGCTGTCGGGGATCGGCTGGGTGG
>NZ_VIFM01000194.1 GCF_006636215.1 Myxococcus llanfairpwllgwyngyllgogerychwyrndrobwllllantysiliogogogochensis
CACGAGCCCAGCGCGGAGCATGCCCCGCCCCCCACCGAGGGTGTCGCGGCGGGAGCGGGCGATTCGGCCCTGGAGCGTCAGAAGGAGCGCGCGCTGGATCGACTCATCGATATCGGCGACGACTTCACGAACGGGGAGCTGGCCAAGGCCTCGGAGAAGTTCGCGCTGGCCAAGAGCATGGGCCTGGACTCCGTCGAGCCGAAGCTCGCGGAGCTGGGAGGCAAGATTGAAGACGTGACGAAGCGGCTGTCACGGGCCCGCGCGCGCGAGGAACAGGGCAACTGCGAGGAGGCCATCAAGCTCTACGGGGCCGTGTCACGGGACTATCCGCGGCTCGCCGATGCACAGCGTGGCATGGCGCGGTGCCGCCAGATGCTGCCACCGGACGTCTCCGAGTAGCGGAAGGCGTCCCACCCAAGTCCGCTCACGCAAAGGCGTGGCCCGCGAGGGAGCCACGCATCGGAGCGGACCGGGGAGCGCCAGGTCAGCGCGCGGGGCAACGACTACTCAAGGCTACAGCCGGGGATGCAGTGACGCACGTTGATGAGCGTCCTCGTCCCCGAGATGTTCGACTGACAGGCCGCGTACTGCGTCGCCGGCTGACCAGGGAGACGCGTCGACCCGCACTTCAGGACGCAGGCCTGCACGTTCTCCACCCAGTAGATGAGCGTGTCGCCGCTCGCGCAGGACGGCGGGTAGCCGATGCCCTGCTCCACGCTGCTCACGGGGGCCTGCGTCTCGGGGGCGTCCGCCGTCGGCTCTCCTCCTCCGCAAGCCAGGAGGGACAGGGAGAAGCAGGCGGTCAGCGCGGCGAGGATTCGGGGGGCGTTCATGGGGGACTCCTGAGCCAGAGATGGAACTCCCGCATCATGCATAAGCCCTGACTTCCGATGAAGTCCCTCCCACGTCCGAAATCTGCTGTCACATATGCCCGCTGTCTCAAGGCGCCCCCGAACGCCAAGGCGCCTCACCCGCCCGTGGTGGGCGCGGGTCTCGCGTCGTCGGACAGCCGGGCGTGGACCTGGGAGAGCAGCTCGTAGGAGCGCAGTCGCGCGGTGTGGTCGAAGATCTGCGCGGTGACCATGAGTTCGTCGGGCTGGGTTTCGGCGATGAAGGAGCGCAGTCCCTCTCCCACCTGCTCGGGGTCGCCGACGATGGAGCACGCGAGCATGGACTCGACCTCCGCCAGCTCATACTCGGTGATGCGCCCGTCCATCGTCTCCACGGGGGCTGGAAGCAGTCCCGGCCGGCCGCGCCGCAGGTTGACGAAGGCTTGCAGCAGCGACGTGAAGAGGCGCTGGGCCTGGGCCTCGGTGTCGGCGGCGAAGACGTTGATGCCGAGCATGGCGTAGGGCTTCTGGAGGACCTCGGACGGGCGGAACTGGCTGCGATACAGGCGCAGGGCGGTCATCATCTGCTGCGGCGCGAAGTGCGAGGCGAACGCGAAGGGCAGGCCCATGGCGGCGGCGAGCTGCGCGCTGAAGAGGCTGGAGCCCAACAGCCACAGCGGCACCTTGAGGCCCATGCCCGGCACGGCGCGCACGGCCTGATGGGGCTCCGGCTCCTGGAAGTAGGCCTGCAGTTCGGCGACGTCCTGGGGAAACGCGTCGGAGGAGTCCACGCGGCTGCGCCGCAGGGCGGAGGCGGTGCGCTGGTCCGTTCCGGGAGCGCGGCCCAGGCCCAGGTCGATGCGACCGGGATACAGCGTCTCCAGCGTGCCGAACTGCTCGGCGATGACGAGCGGCGAGTGGTTGGGGAGCATGATGCCGCCCGCGCCCACGCGGATGGTGGAGGTGCCCTGCGCGACATGGCCGATGACGACGGCGGTGGCCGCGCTGGCGATGCCCGTCATGTTGTGGTGCTCGGCCAGCCAGAAGCGCTGATAGCCCCAGCGTTCCACATGGCGGGCCAGGTCCAGCGTGCAGCGCAGGGCGTCACCGGCGTCACTGCCCTGGCGGATGGGGGAGAGGTCGAGAACGGAGAAGGGAATCATCGAGGGACCCCAGGGCATGCACGCGGAACGGAGGACGGGCCCGTCCCGTCCCGGGCGGCACCACCCCCGGCGTCCCAGCGTTAACCGTGGGCCCCCGGGAGCGCACGGGAAACGCGGGAGGGCTCGGACGCTCCCTCGTCACCGGGCCGTGAAGCGGTGTGGCGCGAGGCCCGGTAGACTCCCGGCGCCATGCGCGAGGTCAGCCAGCGGGAAATGGTGGAACAGCTCCGGTCCCTGGGCGTCCGCGAGGGAGGCGTGCTCCTGGTCCACACGTCCTTCAAGGCGGTGCGGCCCGTCGAGGGAGGCCCTCTTGGGTTGATTGGCGCCCTGCGCGCGGCGCTCGGGCGTGACGGCACCCTGGTCATGCCCACGATGACCGATGGCGAGACGGTGTTCGACCCCGCGTCCACGCCGACGACGGACATGGGCATCACCGCGGAGCTGTTCTGGCGACAGCCCGGAGTCTCACGAAGCACGCATCCGGGAGGCTCGTTCGCCGCCGAGGGCCCGCATGCGGCGGTCATCTGTCGGCCGCAACCGCTCTCCCCTCCGCACGGCCCCGACAGCCCGGTGGGCCGGGTTCACGACCTGGACGGACAGCTCCTCCTTCTCGGGGTGACGCAGGGGGAGAACACGACGCTGCATCTGGCGGAGTCCCTCGCGAAGGTGCCCTACTCCGTCTCCCATCCCTGTGTCGTCGAGGTCGATGGCGTGGCGCGCACGGTGATGATCGCCGAGACGGACCACTGCTGTCGGAACTTCCGGCTCGCCGACGACTGGCTTCGGGCCCGGGGCCTCCAGCGCGAGGGGAACGTCGGAAACGCCGACGCACGGCTGTTCGACGCGCGCTCGCTCGTGGACCTCGCTGTGGCCCACCTTGCCTCGGCGCCGCTCACCTTCCTCTGTCCTCCGGACGCCGGCTGCGAGGAATGCGACGTCGCCCGCACGAGCGTCACCGGCGTCGAGACCTGACCGCGCCGAGGAAGCGTCGTCCGGCGAAAGGGTGGGTCCGACTCCGGGGCCGAACTGAGCACCGGAGATCAGCGCGGGTGTTGCCGGCGCGACGGGCCCGAGGGCGTGCGCGAAATGCACGTGCCTCGCATGCGCGGCTTGCCTCAATAGCAGCGCGCCTTGAAGCGCGTCAGCATTGGGGGATGGGATGAACAAGACTCACGGGCATGTCGGCTGGGTATTCCTCGCCGCGGCCATGGCCACATCGCAGGTGGCCTGCTCGAAAAGCAACAAGGACAACGGCGACCCGGTCAATCAGAACCAGACGAAGGACGGCCCGGTGGACCAGGGGCCCGACCTCCCCCGGCTGACGGGAGGAGACAAGACGCGGGGCGAGCAGGTGTTCCGCTTCGAGACCTTCGGCAACGAGGGCTTCTGGACGGACGCGGCGCGGCTGCCCACGGGCATCGTGGCCGCGAAGCTCACCCCCGTGCAGGCGCTTCAAGCGGGCCTGAGCGTCAACGTGGATGCGCTCGACGCGGCCACGAAGACCGCCGTGGCGAATGAGCTGGCCAGCCAAGGCACCAGCGGCCCCTTGCTCAATGACCCGGCCACCACCCTGCTGCTCATCAACGCCAACGCGGTGATTGGTGTCGTGGTCAAGGACACCAATGGCGACGGCAAGCGGGATGTCGCCAGCGGCGACAAGGTCGGCGTGAGCTGCGCGCTGTGCCATGCCATCACCGACGGCTCGGTGGTGAAGTCTCCGAACAACCTGGGAGGTGGCTCCATCGGCAAACAGGTGGACGGGCCCACCCCGCACAACCTCAACGTCGGTGGCATCTTCGCGATCGCCGCCAACACGCGCGCGCTCTACCCGCTGCTCCAGGTGAAGCTCGCCGCCAATGGGAACAAGTCCATTGGCCGGGCGCCGTCGGACCAGGGGCTCACGGAGACGTCCACGGAGGCGCAGGTCGACGCGCTCGTCGGCAACCCGGCCTTCTATCCGCTGGGCACGTTCGACGATGCCCCGGACGGCACGGGAGCGCAGCAGCACATCGCGGCCTTCTTCCGGACGGACCTGGCGGCGCCGTGGGGGACTCCCGGCGACATCGCTCGGCTCGAGAACTTCAACAACCTCGTCTACACCGCGCTGCTGGACCCGACGAGCCTGGTGACGCCGGATGGCCGCGCGTTCCTCCGGGCCCTGGGCGGCGTGGCCGCGGGCAACGAGCTGGCGGACGACTACCTCACCATCCTCAAGGACACCCAGGTCAAGGGGAAGGGAGGCGTGGTGGGCGAGGGCTTCCCGTACATCACCGCGACCCAGGTCTCCGACAAGGCGGGAACGGAAGAGGCGCCCGTGGGCCTGCGCGTGAACGAGGACGCGCTGCGGGACTTGAATGCGTACACCGACAGCCTCGCCGCGCCCGCGCCGGGGACCTTTGACGCCACCCTGGCCGCGCGAGGCAAGGAGCAGTTCACCGCGCGCTGCACCAACTGCCACAACGTGGACCAGGGCAAGCGCGTCCCGTCCTTCATCGTGCCGATGAAGAGCATCTTCCCGGGCTACAACCCGACGGTGATAGCCCAGCGTCCGGAGGAAGCGGGCGTGCGCCCCATCGCCTTCGCGCCCATCCAGGACGACCCGGCCAGCATCTTCGACGACAAGACGGTGGTGGTGGAGGCCAGCCGGCGAGGAGAGCCGCGGGGCTCCGCCATGCCGCTCCTGCTCGACCTGGGGCGCAAGGACCGCTTCCTCCATGACAGCTCCGTGGTGGGGCTGGCGTCGCTGCTGGACCCGGCACGGGGAGACAAGGCACCCCACGCCGTCTACGTCCCGGATGCGGCGCAGCGCGCGGAGCTGGTGGAGTTCCTGAAGAGCCTGTAGGCGCCAGGGAGCGGCCGGACGCCCCGCCACGTTTCTCCGACGGGGCCTCAGTCCTCTTCCATGTCCCGCTTCATCCTCGCCAGCAGGCTCACTGCCTCCATCGCATAGGGGGAGATCCACCGGTCGTGGATCTCCTTGAAGGGCGCGGCGTTGAGGTAGTTCCACCGCGTGCGGCCCTCCCGCACGGCGATGACCAGGCCCGCCCGCTCGAGCACTCCAAGGTGCTGCATCACCGTGCACCGGTCCAGGGACGCCGCGAAGTGCTCACACAGGTCGCCCGTGGTCCGGGGCGCGGCCTTCAACAGGTCCAACATCGCCCGCCGCCGCGCGTCCGCCAGCGCCTTGAAAATTTGGTCGTCCCTGGCTTCGCTCGACATGTTATAGAAATATAACATGTATTGAAGTGGAACCCCAACGGGAGAATCCTCATGGAGCCGAAGTTCCAGGTGCAGTTGAAGATCCAGAAGCCGGTGGCCGAGGTCTTCGACGGTGTCGTCAACCCCAAGAAGTTGAGCGGGTACTTCGTGCAGGCGGCCAGCGCGCCCCTGGTGGAAGGCACGACGGTGAAGTGGCGGTTCGCGGAGGCCCCCGGCGAGAACGACGTCATCGTCCGCACGGTGGCCAGGGACGAGCGCATCGCCTTCGAGTGGGAAGCGGCGGGCGGTGGCTACAACACCCGCGTGGAGATGCTCTTCAAGCCCATCGATGAGCGGAGCACGTTGGTGCAGATCCGCGAGTCAGGATGGAAGGAGGACGCCCGGGGAGTCGACGCGTCCTACGACAACTGTGGCGGCTGGATGCACATGATGACGTGTCTCAAGGCGTACCTCGAGTTCGGCATCAACCTGCGCGCGGGTGGCGCCTACTGAGGGAGCCCCCCGAGCTGCCCTCGCCCCGGGCTACAGCGAGGGCAGCACCGGCGCGTCCTTGAGTCGGGGCGCGCGCAAATCCTTGGGTGACAGCAACGGCTCGGGCACCGGCCAGGGGATGGCGAGGTCCGGGTCGTTCCAGGCGATGCAGCGCTCCGTCTCCGGCGCGTAGAGCGTGGTGCACTTGTAATGGAAGTCGGCGGTGGCGCTCGTCACGCAGAAGCCGTGGGCGAAGCCCGGCGGAATCCAGAGCTGGCGCCGGTTCTCCGCGGACAGCTCCACCGCCACCCACTGGCCGAACGTCGGCGAGCCGCGCCGGACGTCGACGGCGACGTCGTACACGCTGCCCGCGAACACCTGCACCAGCTTCCCCTGCCCTCGCGGCTCCTGGAAGTGCAGCCCACGCAGCGTGCCCCGCGCAGAGCGAGAGTAGTTGTCCTGGACGAAGGGCCCGGGGATGCCGACGTCCGCGTAGCGCTTCTCGTGGAACAGCTCCATGAAGAAGCCCCGGTCGTCACCGAAGACCTTCGGCTCCACCAGCAACAGCTCCGGAATCTCCAGCGGCGTCACCTTCATGACACCGCGCCCC
Source organism: Myxococcus llanfairpwllgwyngyllgogerychwyrndrobwllllantysiliogogogochensis (assembly GCF_006636215.1). GTDB lineage: Bacteria > Myxococcota > Myxococcia > Myxococcales > Myxococcaceae > Myxococcus > Myxococcus llanfairpwllgwyngyllgogerychwyrndrobwllllantysiliogogogochensis. The sequence goes on from NZ_VIFM01000194.1 coordinate 6,294, forward strand.
GGTTCTCCGCGACGGACATCAGATATTGCCCGTACTCGTTCTTGAGCATCGGCTCCGCCAGCGTCACCAATTGCTTCGCGTCGATGTAGCCCATCCGGTACGCAATCTCCTCCGGGCACGACACCTTGAGGCCCTGGCGCCGCTCGATGATCTCGATGAAGTTGGACGCCTCCATCAGCGAGCTGTGCGTCCCCGTGTCCAGCCACGCGTACCCGCGCCCCATCAGCTCCACGTTCAGCTGACCGCGACGCAGGTACTCCGCGTTCACGTCGGTGATCTCCAGCTCGCCCCGCTTGCTCGGTTTGAGCGCGGCGGCGATGTCGAGCACCTGGTTGTCGTAGAAGTACAGCCCGGTGACGGCGTAGTTCGACTTCGGCTTGAGGGGCTTCTCTTCCAGGCTCACCGCGCGGTTGCTCGCGTCCAGCTCCACCACGCCGTAGCGCTCCGGGTCCTTCACGTAATAGCCGAACACGGTGGCGCCTGCCGCCCGCCGCGCCGCTCCGCGCACCAGGCTGCTCAGCCCGTGCCCGTAGAAGATGTTGTCGCCCAGGATGAGTGACACGGGGTCCTTGCCCACGAAGTCACGGCCGATGACGAACGCCTGCGCCAGGCCCTCCGGGCGGGGCTGCTCCGCGTACTCGAAGCGCATCCCCCACTGCGCGCCGTCCGACAGCAGCTCCCGGAAGCGCGGCAGGTCCTGCGGCGTGGAGATGATGAGCACGTCGCGGATGCCCGCCAGCATCAGCGTGCTGAGCGGGTAGTAGATCATCGGCTTGTCGTGCACCGGCAACAGCTGCTTGCTGACCACCCGGGTCAGTGGGTACAGCCGCGTGCCCGAGCCGCCGGCGAGGATGATGCCCTTCATGTCCACCTCTCGAAGTCAGTGCCCGCGCGCGGCCTTCCACGTCGCGTGGAAGCGCGCCAGCGATTCGGCCAGTTCCAGCGGTTTCGCCGCCAGCTCGCCACGGACCTTGTCCGTCTTGAGCCCGCCCTTCAGCGGACGGGGACTGGGCAGCTTCAGCTCCGCCATGCGCGTGGGGACGATGAGCTTCGCGTCGAACCCGAACACCTCGCACAGCGCCCGCCCGTAGGCCACGCGGTCCACGACGGTGCCGCCACAGGTATTCCACACGCCACCGAGCTTGCGCTCGCCCAGCTCCACCAGCATCGCCGCCACGTTGTCCGCCAGGCTGGGCGAGACGACCTGGTCCTCGAACAGCCGCGCGGGCTGTCCCTTCTCCAGGGTCATCACCAGCCACGCGCCAAAGTTGAGCCGCCCCTCCACCGGAGGCCAGCCATACACCACCGCCGTCCGGGCGATGGCGCAGCCGGGCGCGAGCACCCGAGCCGCCTGTTCGCCCATGTGCTTCGTCACCGCGTAGACGCCACGCGGGTTGGGGATGGAGGCTTCGTCGTAGGGGCCCGCGTCACCGTCGAAGACGTAGTCCGTGGACACGTGCACCAGGTGCGCCCCGGCCTTGCGTGCCCCACGAGCCACCGCCGCCGTCGCATTCACATTGCCCGCGTAGGCCGCCTCCGGGTCCTTCTCGCAGGCGTCCACTTCCGTCATGGAGGCGCAGTGGATGACCACTTCGGGCGCGGCGGCTTCCATCGCCGCGGCGACCTCCGCCTCGCGCGTCAGGTCCACCGACACGTAGCCGTACTCGCCGCCCGTGCGCCGGGGACCTCGGCCGAAGCCCACCACCGTGTGTCCCCGCTGCTCCAGCAGCACACAGGCGCGGCTTCCCACCAATCCGTTGGAGCCCGTGACGAGCACGCGCATGTCACGCCCTCCCTTGGAGACGACCGCGGTACTGCGTCTCGAAGTACTGCCGATACGCGCCGCTCATCACCCGCTCCCACCACGCGGGGTGGTCCACGTACCAGCGCACCGTCTCCGCCAGGCCCTGCTCGAAGGTGTGCGCGGGCGTCCAGCCCAGCTCCGCGCGAATCTTCGACGGGTCGATGGCATAGCGCCGGTCATGCCCCGGCCGGTCCTTCACGTACTGGATGAGCGACTCCGGCTTGCCCACCAGCCCGAGGATGGCCTTCACGATGTCGATGTTGCGCCGCTCCGCCCCGCCGCCGATGTTGTACACCTCGCCCGAGCGGCCCTGCTCCAGCGCGCGCAGCAACGCCTGGCAGTGGTCCTCCACGTGCAGCCAGTCGCGCACGTTCGCGCCGTCGCCATACACGGGCAGCGGCTTGTCGTGCAGCGCGTTGACCACCATGAGCGGAATCAACTTCTCCGGGAACTGGTAGCGCCCGTAGTTGTTCGAGCACCGCGTCACGACGACGTCCATTCCGAACGTGTGGTGGTACGCGAGCGCCACCAGGTCCGAGCTCGTCTTGCTGGCCGAGTACGGGCTGGAGGGCTGGAGCGGCGAGGACTCGGTGAAGGCGCCCGTGGGCCCCAGCGAACCGTAGACCTCGTCGGTGGAGACCATGAGGAAGCGCTTCACGCCCCGCGCGCGGCAGGCCTCCAGCAACCGCTGGGTGCCCAGCACGTTGGTGGTGATGAACACCTCCGGCCCCAGGATGGAGCGGTCCACATGGCTCTCCGCGGCCAGGTGCAGCACGGCGTCGATGGCGTGCGTGGAGAGCAGTTCCTCCATCTGCGCGCGGTCGCCGATGTCGCCCCGGACGAAGACATGGCGGGGGTCGCCCTCGAAGTCAGACAGATTCTCCAGGTTGCCCGCGTACGTGAGCAGGTCGAGGTTGACCACCGTCCACTCGGGTCGCTCGCGTCGCAGGTACCTCACGAGGTTGGAGCCGATGAAGCCACACCCTCCTGTCACCAATACGTTCATGTGCCGCGGGCCTCGAGTGCTCAGAGAGGGTGCCTGCGTATCGGAGGGGTCGTCGACGGTCAAGGCGCCAGGGGCCTCGGGCTTGTGTGCTCCCCCTCGCGGCGCTAAGGGAGCCGGGCGTGAACGCATCCAGACGCAGCTCCCCCACGTCGGGTCCCCGGGAAGTCCATCAACTCCTGCCACGGCTCGCGTGGGGAGACGCGGTGGGCAACCAGGTGCGTTACCTCCAGGGCCTCTTGCGCAGCTGGGGCTTCGCCTCGGAAATCTACGCCGAGGACTGGGATGACGCCTGCAAGGACCAGGTCCGGCACGTCCGCGAGTACGCGAAGCACGCCCGCCCGGACTCCGTGCTGCTGGTGCATCACAGCTTCCAGTCGCGGCTCGTGCCGCTCATCGTCCGAGCGCCTGGTCGCAAGGTGCTCGTGTACCACAACGTGACGCCTGCCCGGCTGTTCGAGGGGTTCGAGCGCAAGGTGGCCGCCGCGTGTGACGCGGCCCGGGACGAACTGCTCGAGCTGCGCCCCCATATCGAGCGGGCGTTCGCCTACTCGCGCTTCAGCGCCGAGGAGCTGATGGCGGCGGGTTACGCGTCGGTGTCGACGCTGCCATTCGCCATCGACTGGAGTGCGTTCGACGCGGAGCCGGACCCCGCGCTGCTCGCGGAGCTGAGCGACGGTTTCGCCAACGTCCTCTTCGTCGGGCGGGCAGTGCCCAGCAAGAAGGTGGACGACGTGCTGCGCGTCTTCACCGCGTACCAGCGGCTGTACCAGCCGCGCAGCCGGCTCGTCGTCGCCGGGTATCTGCATCGGGATGGCGCCTATGGCGCGTACCTGCACGGGCTCAAGGAAGTGCTCGGCGCGGAGCGTGTCCTCTTCCTGGGCCGGGTGAGCGCGGAGCAGCTCTCCGCGTGTTTCGCCACCGCGTCGGCGTATCTCTCCATGAGCCGGCACGAGGGCTTCGGAGTGCCCTTGCTGGAGGCGATGTACCGGAACGTGCCCGTCGTCGCCTATGGCGCGGCGGCTGTCCCGGAGACCCTGGGGGGAGCGGGGCTCGCGACGCTGTCGGATGACCCGGCGGAGGTGGCGGAGCTGCTCGCGGTGCTGGACCGGAGCCCCGGGCTGCGAGCGCAGGTGCTCGAAGCGCAGCGAGCACGGCTCCAGGTCCTCTCGCAAGCGCGCGTGGCCGAGCAGGTGCGTGAGGCCTTCGATGCGATGCTGACGTCGAGCGTGACGGAGGCGCCCTCCTCCGTGGCGGTTCACGCGTCGGCGACCGTGGAGCTGGTGTGCCCTGGGTACACCGTGCGACCCGACGACGCGGCGTCGCGCGTGGCGCGTCACCTGGCGGAGAGGCTGCCCGGGGCGAGAGTCCTCGCGCTCCGACCTCGTGGTGCCGAGGCCTCGCTGGAGGTCGCTCCCGAGCAGGTGGAGGGCGTGTCCGTGCGGTTCTTCACGCCGGACCAGCCCGTGGGACGAGGGCCTGGAGCGTTGCCCGGCTCGTCGTCGCTGGAGACCGCGGTGCGCGTGTCCTCGGAGGCGGTCATCTTGCTGGGGGTGGATTCTCTCTCGGCTCAGGCGCTCATGCCTCACGTGGGAGCGAGGGCCCTGGGGACGTATACGGCCGAGCATCCATCGACGGTGGTGGAGCTCGCGCGCCGCCACCTGGGTGACCGGCTGGTGATGATGGAGCCATCGCGCCTCGAGGAGACAGTCATGACGCTGTTGGAAGGATTCAACTCCGTTCGAGGTGATGCGCGTGCGCGCTGAGGACCTGTTGACCCGTATCCCCTCGCCCGAAGCCGTGGCGAAGGAGACCCAGAAGCTGCCGGAGCCCTCCGCCGAAGCGCGCGCGTCACTGCGCCAGACGCTGGAGGCATCCGCGCGTCCCGCCACTCCCACGCCCTGGCCCGCGCTGCTCCAGGAGGCACGCGGGAAGATGGACAGCCGCTATGCCGGTCCGGTGACGTCACACCGGGGTGGCCTGTCGGGCCCGGCGCTCGTGCTCGCGAAGAAAGCCTTCCGGCTCGTCTTCCAGCCATTCATCAACGAGGCGCTCCGCAAGCAGGTGGAGTTCAACGAGTCCATCCTCGATGCGCTAGCGACCATCCATGACGTCCAGCGTGAGCACGCGCGCACGCAGGCCACCTGGCGGCAAGACGTGGAGCGGCGACTCGCGCGCATCGAGGATGTGGCACGGAGCCGCGCCTCCCATGAGGCCGCTGGCGGGGTGACGCAAGCCTCGTCGACGACGGAGCGCTCGGAGCAGCAGCCGTCCGCACCGAAGGCGGACGGCAAGGCCGCATCTCCTCCTCACGCCTCGCGGGAGACTGAGAGCGCAGAGACAAAATCGTCTCCGCCTAAGACGGACAGCGAGGCCGCATCCCCTCCTCGCGCCTCACGGGAGACGGACAGCACGGACTCATCGTCACGGGCCCCGCGACGACCAGGCGCCAGCAACGAGTCTCCCGAGCGCCCCCCTCGGCCGTCGGGTGGCCCTTCTCGTCGCCGCTCTGGTCGGCGCTAGCCCTTCCCGTCGAGGTCTCCGTGCGCATCTGCCTGGTCTCTAGAGAGCTCTCTCCCTTCCTCGGGGGCGACATCGGCACGTATGCGTCGCTGATGAGCCGCGCGTTTGTCGAGGCGGGCCATGAGGTGCATGTCCTCACCGCGCCTCATGCGGGCCTCGAACGCGCCGACACGCTGTTGCCTGGCGTCCACGTGCACGCCGTTCGCTCGGAGATGGACTCGGCCTTCGCGGGCGCATTCCCCTTCGCTCCGATGCGCCACGCCATGGATGTCTATTCATCCCTGCGCGAGCTGCATGCACGCCACGCCTTCGACTTCATCGAGTTCCCCGAGCGTGACTTCGAGGGCTACTTCGCGCTGAGGGCACGGCGCACGCTGGGACACTTCGCATCCGCCGTGCTCGCCGTGCGCCTGCACACGCCCACCCGCGAGCTTCGGGCACTCAACGGCATCTCCCCGTTGGACCTGGACCTGGCCCGGTGGGAGTACATGGAGGACACCTCCATCCGCGAGGCGGACCTGGTCCTGTCTCCCACGCACGCCCTGCTCGACAAGGTGCGTTCGCGACTGAAGCTGGAGACCCGAGGCGTCGTCGTTCCCCATCCCTTCCCTCACGACGCCTCGAAGCGCTCCGCACACGCGGAGAAAGGCCGACCACAGGTTCTGTACTTCGGCCCGCTGGAGCACCGGAAGGGCGTCCATCTCCTCGTCGACGCGATGCAGGCGCTCTTCGAGCGAGGCGTCAACGCGACGCTCCTCCTCATCGGTGAGGACACTCCGACGGGGCCGGCCGGGCGTTCCATGCGCGCCTCGATGGAGCGCCGGATTGCTCCCGCGTGGCACGAGCGCATCCAGTTCGAACTCGCGCGCTCCACTCCCGGGCTTGCCGTCGCCCTCGCTGACGCCTCCGTGTGTTGCTTCCCCTCGCTGTGGGAGAACTTTCCCCACCGCTGCCTGGAAGCCATGTCCGCCGGCGCGCTCGTCGTGGGCAGCAACGCGGGAGGCATGGCGGAGCTCATCGAGGACGAGCGTAGTGGGCTGCTCTTCCGCACGGGGGATGTGGCCCACCTGGCGGCCACGCTGGAGAAGGCGCTGACCCTCCCCGCCCTGCGCGAAACGGTGCGCCGCGAGGCCCCTGCCCGTGTCGCCAATTACTGCGCCCCCGCGAGCATCGTGAAGCAGGTGGAAGCCGCCGTGGAGTCCGTGGCGGACGTGCGCCACCGCGTGCTCCCCAAGCGTCGCACGCCGAGGTCGGACACCCCGCTCGTGTCGGTGCTGGTGCCCTACTTCAACATGGGGCACTACCTGCCGGAGACACTGCGCTCCATTCGCGCGCAGACCTTCACCGACTACGAGATTGTCCTCGTGGACGACGGGTCCACCGAAGCGGAGAGCATCGAGTTGCTCGAGCGGGTCCAGGCCCCGGACCTGCGCATCGTCCGCCAGCGCAATGGCGGGCTGAGCGCTGCACGCAACACCGGGCTGAAGCACGCCCGAGGGCACTACATCCTCCCGCTGGACCCAGACGACCTCATCGCCCCGACGTTCCTGGAGAAGACCGTCGCGGTGATGGAGGGCACGCCAGGGCTGGGCTACGCCACGTCCCTGGTGAACTACTTCGTCGACGACGCCACCCGCGTGACGGGCGGCTGGGTGCCGTGGGGCATGGAGCGCGACGCACTCTGGGTGGCCAACGTGGCCTCCACGTGTACCGCGCTGATGGAGCGCCGACGCATCGAGGAAGTCGGCGGCTACGACGAGTGGTTCACCGGGTTCGAGGACTGGGACGTCTTCTGCTCGCTCGCGGAGCGCGGGCTCGAAGGCTCCGTCATCCCCGAGAGCCTGTTCTCCTACCGCGTGCGGATGGACTCGATGACGCGGACCTCGCTCGTCTCCGAGCGAGACGGGCTGCTGGCCCACCTGAACCAGAAGCATCCCGGACTCGCGCTTCATCCCGAGCGCGCGCTTCGCATCCTCCGAGGCGAGGCTCGCAAGCAAGAGGCCCGGCTCCTCGCCCAGGCCGCGGCGGCCATTCCCCGGCCCTTGCTCACCCGGGTCGTCGACCGGCTCAACGGCACGCTCAAGCGCATGGATTTCGTCCACCACACGCTGCGCGGTGCCGTCTCATGGGTGGTGGGCGCGGAGGGCGACTCGCGGCCCCTGCGTCACCAGCTCGCGGACCGACTCAGCGGCAAGTCACGACCCGACCGCTGAGCCCGTGGCCCCGCCGTGGTGCCCGACTCACGAGGCAGGCACCAGGACGTCTTCCTTCACGCGAGCAACGCGCGGTGGCTCAGCGCCGCCCCATGCCCAGCTTGCTGGTGGTCTTCATCACCTGCTTCATCGTCGGGTGGACCACCGGCATCGCCTTGAGCGTCCGGTTGAGCAGGTCCACCAGCGCGTAGCGCGTGGGGCGTGCCTCCGCGCCTTCCGGCGTCAGCCCACTGGCCGCGAGCTTGAGGAGCCGGTGCATCATCGGAAGGCGCTTCAGCGTGGAGTTGAGGGTGTCCACCACGCCATAGCGCAGCGGCACCTCCCCACCCGCCGCCACGGACGTGGGCTCCGCGGGCGCCGTGCGGGCCCCGTTGGGAGGCGTGGCCAGGAGCAGGAAGGCCGCCAGCTGGACTCCCGAGGGAAGCGGGCGAGTGAGGTTCTGGTGGAGCTGGAAGAGCAGCTCCTGATGCCGGCGCGGATTGACGCCGGAGATCATCGACCCCTTGCGCCGCCGGTAGTGGAAGTGGAGCGCGTTGGTGACGAGGAAGCGGTGCCCCGCATGCGCCAGGCGCAGGTAGAGGTCCCAATCCTCGTAGCTCGTCATCTCCTCGTTGTAGCGAAGGGTCTCGAACAGCGAGCGGCGCATGAGCGACGTGGCACAGGACAGCCGATTGGCCACCATGCCCAGCGATGGACAGTCGCCAATGAAGAGGGCGTAGTCGATGAAGCGCCGCTGCGCCCGCCCCTCGTCGGAGTCGAAGTAGCCCGTGGACGGCACCACCACGTCGAACTCCCGGTGGCGCTCCAGCGCCTCCACCGCCAGGCGGATGAAGGTGGGGCTGATGCAGTCGTCCGCGTCCAGCGGGAGGATGTAGTCCCCCGTCGCCGCGCGCAGGCCGATGTTGCGCGAGGCCGGCAGGCCCCTGTTGACGGGATTGCGGATGAGCTTCACGCCGCTGGAGCCAGATTGGGTGGCCTCCTCGATGCGGCCAAGCACTTCGTGGTCGAACGCGCCCGTCGAGGCGTCATCCACGATGATGACTTCAATCTCCGGGTAGTTGCTGTCCGCGATGCTCGCCAACGTCTCCGGGAGGAAGCGTCCCAGGTTGTGGTTGGTGATGAGCACGCTGACACGAGGAAGGTCGGCGTCCGGGTCTGGCCGGGCCAGGGCGGGCTCCTCCCTGGGGGTCTCCCAGTACGGAGGCACCGCCGTCCACTCCACCGGCAGCAGGGCCGGGGCACGCCATGCCCGCTCCAGGGCCTCCACGAGCCCATCCACCGAGCCGCCGTACGTGTAGCAATTCACCCCATCGATGAAGGGGCTTCCTGGCGCGAATGCGACACACGCACCATTGAGTACCAGCGTGGCGCCCGCGCTGGAGGCCTCGTAAGCGGTGAGGTTGAGCGACTCGTAGTCGGAAGAAATGACGACGATGCCGTGCCGCATCAGGGCGTCACGGTCCTTGCTCGGCCCGGTGAACAGGAAGCGCGAGCGCAGGTCCTCCGGAATCAGCGCCTGGACATAGGCGAGATACGCCGAGTTGGCGGTATGACAGGCCAGGACGGCCTTCCCCCGGTACTCCGGGAAGCGACGCATGAACCCGGCCGCGCCCCGGACGAACACATCGGTGCGCTTGATGTTCTGAATCTTGGTGACGAAGAGCAGGTCCGGCTCGCCCTCTCCGCGCGGCGGCACCGGGTCCGCCTTCGGAGCCACGGGCGGAAACTCCCGCACGACCTTGTCCAGCCACGAGTCAGGGAAGCCGTAGAACGAGCAGTTGAGCTCGGCGACGCCAGGGATGTGGGCGATGACAAGGTCCGCGTCGAGCAGCGCCTTGCGCTCCAGCTCGAACTGCCCCATGTGCTCCCAGCCCAGCAACTGGCGTTCGAAAGGCGCCAGCATCCCGCCCGTCGAGTGCAGTCGCACCACCACCTGCGCGCCCTCCAGGCCACAGCCGAGCAGCTTCTCCTGGATGGCACAGAAGGCCCAGCCTCGGTAGTCCGGGAACTCGATGACGTCGAAGCGAGTTCCTTCCTCCTCCAGCCTGCGCAGCTCGAGCAGCAGCTCCATCGACTGGGCGTGGCAAACCGTGTCGGTGAACGCCCCGGGCGGAGGATAGACACCCCCCTCGTCGAAGCTCGTGTCCCACTCGCTGCGGACCGAAGCGACGTGCGCCTTCACCTTGCCCAGGAAGTGGCGCTCCACCTCGCGCGGATTCACCGTCGTGCGCGCCGGGAACAGCAGGTGAAGCTCCAAGTCCAGCTCACGACGGAGCGAGTCCTCGACGAGGTTGTGAAGGACGCGGCCGATGCCTCCCGCGGTGAAGGGATACATCTCGTCCGTGACGAGGCAAACGCGGCGCTGACTCATGACTGAACGAACTCCTCCAGGACCTTGACCGCTTCGACCGTGAGGGCCCGCTCGTAGTCCACCATCATCTGCGTGAGTTCCTCGGGCGAGCGCTCGCGCAGGGCCAGCATCCGCTCGATGGCCGCGGCCACGACCTCCACGGAGTCCACGCCGGAAATCTGCGCGAGCCGCTGGTAGGGGTGAGCATCCAGCGCGCCCAGGCTGAGCGCCCCATACACACACGGAACGCGCAACGCGAGCGCCTCCAGTCCCGTCATGGGCTGGCACTCCGACAGGGAGGCATTGAGGACGATGTCGCAGCGGCGGACCAACTCGAACAGCTCGGTGCGGCTGGGGCGCGCGACGTGATGGATGCGCCGCGTGCTCTTCATGACGTCCGGCAGCCGGTAGTTCGCCGTGACGTAGATGTCGTCGATACGAGAGGACGACTGGCAGGCGAAGAGGTTGGTGAAGAAGTTCTTCCGCCAGTCGTTGGGCGTCGGGATGAGCGCGGCGCGCGTGAGGCGACGAGTCGCTGGGCTGCGTTCGGCCTCCGGCAACGTGGGCGGAAGGTTGAGCACCGTCTTCGGGAAGACCTCCGGGGCCAGCAGGTGCATCCCCGGCTTGACGGTCGCCAGCGCGTTGATGACGCCCCGGCGCCGCAGGTCGATGAGCTGCGCGAAGCAGTCGAGTTCGAACGAGTAGTGGAACTGCGCCGACGAGCCATGCCACAGCGCGAGGATTCGCACCGACGAGCCCAGCGCCCGGCGCAGCAGCACCACGAGGTCGCGGGCGTTGGAGGAGTAGCCATGGAGGATGATCTGGCTGCACCCGCTGCGCTCGACAAGTTCGATGGCGGCACGCAGCTCGCGCTCGTCCAACACGCGGTCGGATGCGATGGCCAGCTTCTGTCCCGGCAGGTATCCGGCGGCGGCGCGGATGCCGTGCCAGTCCTGATGAAAGACATGCATCAACTTCCCGAACTGGGGCAGGTCGGCGGACCAGCGGGTGTCCAGCGCGGCGTTGAGGATGAAGCCAGGGACCGACGAGGTCGCCGGCACGTGCGGGGCCGGTGCATCCGGAAACGGCGCACGTGAGGCGCGCAGGCGGGCCAGGTCATCCGACAGCGCCTGAAGCCGCTGGCGGCGCTCGAAGCGCTCGGACTCCACCGCCAGGCGCTCGGTCAGCTCCGCCACCCGCGCCTCGCTGTTCGCGGCGGGCGTCGACAGGGACTTGCTGGCCCTGCCCGCCCACTCCAGCAACCGGGGCATGGCGCGCGCGTGCAGCGCTTCCAACGTCAGCGGCTGGGACTCATCGCGCGGGGCCTCGGGGCCCACGAGCTGGAAGTAGCGCCGGCCATGGCCCGGCTGGCGCTTGAGGACATAGACGTCCTGGTGGTCCACGAGACCCGGCCCGTGGTGCAAATCCCACCCTTCTGGGAGCAGGTCCGCGAAGGCGTGGTGCCAGGAGCCCGGATGACACGAGGGGTCCCACACGCTGGTGGGCATCAGCGGGTTCTCCACCAGCACCAGCATGCCGCCGGGCAGCACCATCTGCCCCATGGTCTCCAGCAGCGCGGGGATGCGCTCGCTCGGGTTGTGCACGAGCGTGGAGACGGAGAAGACGAGGTCGAACCGCCGTCCCCCCACCGCGATGAGCGGGTCGTCCCCGCAGAAGATGCGCTCCTCGACGGGGCGCAGCGAGGCGGGCGGCTCCAGACGCAGCGGCTCCGTCATGGACTCCGAGATGTCGTACCCGTGGTAGCGCACCTGGGAGAGCTGGGAGAGGGAGGTCGCGTGCCGGCCGAAGCCACAGCCAAACTCCAACACGGACAGTGCGCGGTCCAACCGGCGCTGTTCGGAGCGGATGAGCGCGGTCAGCACACGTTCCTGCTGGCCGTACGCGAGGTGCCCCTGCCCTTCGCGGACCCTCACCAGTTCCCGATAGGAGTGGCCGTTGGTCGTCTTCCAGAAATGGAGACTGTCGCGCATCTGGGCCACGTCCCCATTCGGGCCCTCGCTCTTGATGTCTTTGTACATGTGCCGATGTGGAGTTACGCCGCCTGCATGAACCGAAGGAGGGTTGCCAGCGGAGTTCCCGCAGCAGCGCAACCATTCCCATGCCTGGCGGCAGTCAGGCAAGAGACGCGCTGAAAGTGAAGGGTAAAAGCGACCGGGGAGGACCCCGGACGCATTGGAGTTTTCTTCATTCTCGGCTATCCGCCCGGCCTCTCACCAGCCAGGCGGGCCCAGAGTGACCTCTTTCACTCGGCGGCCGAGCGGGCCGGGCCGACTTCCAGCCCCAGCAGATGCTCCATCATCCGGTCCACCTGCTGCTCCCACGTCGTGCGCCGTACGCGCTCGGCGGCGCGGCTCCCAAGCCGGACGCGCAGGTCCCCGTCCGTCACCGCCGTCCGCAGGCGCGCCAGCACCGAGCCCGGCGTCGGAGCGGCCAGCAGGCAATTGCTCCCGTCCTCCAGCAGCCAGTGGTTGGCGCGGTTGTCGTTCGTCACCACCGTCATCCCGCACGCCATCATCTCCAGCGGCAGGTAGGACGGGTGCCGGGTGAACATGAAGCACAGGCCCACGTCACACTCTCGGTAGAGCGCCGCCGTACGCTCCGCGGGGAGCACGCCCAGATTTGTCACCAGGCCACGAACGCCATACGACTCCGGGTGCCACTCAGCTCCAGCTGTAACAATCTCAACCGCCGGGCCCAGCTCGCGCTTGAGTCGTGTCAGCGCCGCGAGCCCCAGCTCGAAGCCGTTTCGCTCGTTGCCCGGACGCCCGTAGAAGAAGACACGCACGGGCCCCCGACGCGCGGGGCGCCGGTCATGGAAGAGCGCGCCATCCACCGCGGGCTCGAAGGCGAAGCCGTCCATGCCGTGCAGCGCCCGCACCGTGTCGCGCAGGCCCGGGGTGTTGAAGATGCCCTGGAAGCCCAGCTGGTACGTCTGCTCCGCCAGCGCGGACTGGGTGCCCGCCGCGAAGAACATGGGCTCGTAGTCCTGGACGAAGTACGTGCGCACACCCGCGCGTGGGTGACGCAGCACCTGGTAAACGGACGTCCAGTAGGTCGCGATGGCCATATCGCACGCGGGGAGCTGGTCCAGGTCCGCCGCGCCGGAGAGGACGCGGAAGGCGCCCGCCGCCTCCGGGAACACGGTGGCCGCGCGCGCCTCGAAGTCACCGGGGCTTGCCCCGGGTTTGTCGTACACGATGAAGTCGCTGCGCACACCGTGGCGGCGGTGCATCAGTTCCGCGAAGCGGAACAACGTGTGGATGCCCGCGTAGACGTGGCCGAAGGCGGGGATGAACCAGGACGCCGTGCGCACCTTGCCGCGTGAGCGCAGTGCGGCCAGCGCCGCCGGGGCCGTCGCGCGCGACTCCTCCGCCTGCTCCGGCGTGAAGTCCAGCTCCCCCAGGTGCTCCACGAGGTGGCGCTGCGCGAGGGCCCGCGCCTCCATCGCCGCGTCCTGGGCGCTGGGCACGTCATGGGTCAGCGTGCGCAGGGCCAGCGTTTCACCCGTCTCCGCGTGCTGGCGCAGCGTGCAGTCGGTGCCGAGCAGCGAGAGGTTGGGGTTGTAGAAGGGGTCGCCCTTCTCGCCCAGCCAGGGGCGATAGGAGACATAGGAGCGCCAGTAGTCGGATTCCGGGACGGCATCCGCGCGACGACTGGCGGACTCGTGGTGGATGAGCCGCGCGTGCGGCGTGTACACCACCCGGAGCCCGCGCTGGTTCAGCCGCAGGCCGATGTCCACGTCGCTGCCGCACACCTGGAAGCGCTCGTCGAAGCCCCCCAGTCCCTCGAAGACGTCTCGCCGGAAGATGACGCAGGCGCTGGTGACGGACAGCCAGTTGCGCGTCCAGTCGGTGTGGCCAAAGGGCGTGGAGATGGGCCCGTCCGGCAGGCGCCAGAAGGGATGCCCCGCCATGCCGGTGATGCCCACCACCGCCCCCGCGTGCTGCACCGTCCCCTCGGGGAAGAGCAGCTTGCACCCCACCGCGCCCACCTCCGGCCGCTGGGCCTGCGACACCAGTTCCTCCAGCCAGCCGGGGTCCACCACCTCCATGTCGTTGTTGAGGAAGAGGAGCAGCTCGCCGGTGGCCTGTTTCGCCGCCCAGTTGTTGATGGCGGGGTAGTTGAAGGGGAAGTCCCACGTCAGCTTCACCAGCCGGGGGTCCGTGAGCCGCTCCAGCAACGCGAAGGTCTCCGGCTTCGTGCTGTTGTTGGAGACCAGCAGCACCTCGAAGTGGGGATACGTGGTGCGCGAGAGCAGCCCCGGCACCAGCAGCTCCAGCAGGTCCGGCCGGTCCTTGAACGGGACGATGATGGAGACCTTCGGCGTGCCCCTCACCGGGTAGCGCACCCGGTACTGGGCGGGCGCGGGGCTCGTCACCTCGGCCGACTCCGAGCGGCGCTCCAGGTGCTCCCGCAGCGCCCGCTCCCCCGCGTCCGTCACCTGGGCCAGCCCCACCGCTTCGCCGGAGGAGGACAGCGGCCGGGAGCGACCGTGGTAGAGCACCTTCGCCACGTGGCCGATGCCGCTCGTGGCCTCGCTCAACCGCAGCATCAGGTCGAAGTCCCACGAGTCGTCGAACCCCTCGCGCACGCCCCCCACCGCCTCCAGCAGACTCTTGCGCGCGACGAGGAAGTGGCGGACGTAGTTCACCGAGCGCAGCAGGTCGGGAGACCAGTCCGGCTTGAAGAAGGGAGAAGTGCGCCGCCCTTCCGTGTCCAGTCCGTCCTCGTCGCTGTAGACGACGCCGAGCGAGGGCTCCGCCGAGGTGGCCAACACCACCTCCGCCAACGCGTGCGGCGCCAACGTGGCGTCGGGGTCCAGGAAGCCCACCCACTCGCCCGTCGCCACGGCCAGTCCCGCGTTCGTCGCCCGGGCCGGGCTCCCGTCGCGCTCCAGCGAGACGACCTGGATGCGCGCGTCCTGGGCCGCCGCCTCGCGCAACATCGCCGCGACATGAGGGGCCGTGCTGGCGTCATCCACCAGCACCCATTCCCAGTCGGGATACACCTGCGCCCGCACGGAGTCCGCGCACTCGCGGAAGACGGACTCGGGCGTGTCGGATACGGGCGTGATGAGCGACACCCGAGGCCGCGCCGTCAGTGACGAGAGGGCCTCGCGCGCCGCGCCGATATCCGCCGGCTCCCGGCGAGCACACCAGCCCTCGTAGTCTCCGAGTTCCGGTGGCCGGGGAGGAGGCGTGCGCGTCCCCAACACCCCTGCCAGCGCCAGCACCGCCTGCTCGTTGAAGCGCGTCTGGCGGCGAAACAGCTCGGTCCACAGGGGCGCTCCGGCGCGCAGCGTCCGGGACATCGCCTCCGGCCGCAGCGGGTCATTGCGCTCGCACAGGTCCGCCACCCATTTCGCGCCCATGGCCTCGTCCGGAGCCCGGGGCCCGGATGCGGCGACGACGGCCTCCACCATGGCCGCGTTCCATTCCGCCTGGCCTCGCAGCAACCCCTCCAACAGTGAGCCCGCCGCGGAGAGATAGGAGCGCTTGGCGGCCTGCACCAGAGAGCCTAGCGCGCCGGCACGGTGTGAGCGCTGCACCTTCCAGCGCGTCGGGTCCGCCTTGGGCTCGAGCTGCGCGCGCGCCCACGCCGACAGGTCCTCGCCGAGCCCCAGGGCGCGGTGCACCGTCAGGTACTCCAGCACCCGCACCACGGCCTTGTTGAAGTCCGCTTGAGGGCGGAGCGACTCGACGTGGAAGGGCTGCAGTCCCTCGATGAAGGCGCGCTTGGTGGCCGTCACCACCTTGCCCAGGCGGGCGGCGCGGTGCGACTCCGGCACCGCGAACTCGTGGGGCACCGCCCACCGCGCGGCCTCCTGGAGCGGCGACAGCGCATGCGCGCCCTCTGGACGCGCGCGGTGGAGGTGCTCGGTGAGCAGCCGCAGCGCGCCCTCCAGCGCCGTCACTTCCTCACAGGCCTCGGGCAGGCAGGGTCGGCGCGAGTCCAGCAGCGCGCGCACCACCGCGACCATCCGAGCCAGGTCCCCCGCACCCGGCGCCGCATCGGGCGCCCCCGTGTCACCGGCGAGCTTCTCCAGCACTGTCTTCACCGCCGTACCTTCTCTCTCGTTCGCGTGCCGGCCTTACGGATACGCCCCCTCGCGACG
>NZ_VIFM01000195.1 GCF_006636215.1 Myxococcus llanfairpwllgwyngyllgogerychwyrndrobwllllantysiliogogogochensis
TATGCGATCGTCGGCAGCGTCAGCTGTGTATAAGAGACAGCCGCCGCGCCCGTGCCCTCGCGGCCCGCCGCGCCCGCCCCTCCGCCAGGAATGACAAGCAGCGTCATTCCGGAGACGCTCCGGGCGCCGGAGCCTGAAGTGGATGGCGAGCCCCAGGCCTATCCATTGGATTTGGAGGTGCTGCGCGCGAAGCTGCCGGACAACCTGTACTGGGAGCTGGGCGCGCCGACGAAGGACCCGGAGCTCTTGCGCAAGCGCGAGGAGGAGACGCGCAAGTGGAATGAAGTCTTTGGCCGGGTGCAGTCGGGTGACGCCACCGAGTCTGAGATTCACCAGTACTACGACCGACGACGCAAGGTGTCAGAGGACATGTTGCGGTTCGCGACCACGGTGCTCGAGGAGCAGGGCGACAAGCTGCCCGAGCGTGACAAGGGTTTGTACGAGCTGAGCATCAACATGCACCGCACGCGGCTGTCGGAGTACCCCCGACAGGAAGAGGAGTCGCTCGCGCATCGCCGCTCGCAGGAGCAGCGCCGCGAGCAGTGGCGTCAGGGACAGCCTCAGCCCTGAGCGCGCCCGCCCGTGTCGGATAGTGAAAACTTGCGGGTGCGCACGGCCGGACGCCGGATTGGAGCGCCCCGCATGCTCCGCTAGAGACGCGGGGCATGGCGGTGGAGACGCGTCGGACGGGTTTGCCCGGAGAGGGCGAACGCGAGGAGGGCTCTTCCGAGGAGGAGTCGCGCCAGCCCACGGGGGAGCTCGAGCAGCGGGTGCTGGAGCGGACGGCCGCCCTGGAGGCGGCGCTGCGGGTGCGCGACGAGTTCCTGTCCGTGGCCTCCCACGAATTGCGCACGCCCCTGACGTCGCTGCGGCTCTACGTGGATGGGCTGGTGCGCTCCGCGCAGCTCGGCGCGCTCGGGCCGGAGGATGTGCCTCGGCGTCTGGCGCGGGTCCAGGACCAGTGCGGGCGGCTCGACAGGCTCATCGCCACGCTCCTGGACGTGTCGCTGTTGTCCACGCAGCGGCCCGTGCTGGATTTGGAGGAGGTGGACCTGGGGCAGTTGGTGCGCCACACCGTGGAGCGGATGGAGGAGGACGTGCGGCGGGCCGGCTGTGATTTGTGCCTGCGCGCCCCGCCCGGCATCGTCGGCGCGTGGGACCGCACGCGCGTCGAGCAGGTCTTCACCAACCTGCTCACCAATGCCTTGCGGCACGCCGCGGGGACGGCCATCGAGGTGGCGCTGCGCGCGGAGCCACACTTCGTGCTCCTCTGGGTGAGGGATGAGGGGCCGGGCATCTCCCCGGAGGACCAGGCGCGGCTGTTCCAGCGCTTCTCGCGTCTGGACCCGACGCGGCCGGGCTTCGGGCTGGGGCTGTGGATTTCCCGCCAGCTCGTGGAGCTCCATGGGGGCAGCCTGTCCGTGGAGAGCGCCCCGGGTCAGGGCGCCCGCTTCACCGTGAGACTGCCGTTACCGGCACCCTTGCCGCCGCCGGGCCCTTGAGGGCCTGTCTGGCCCCAGGGCGCCGAGTGTTGTCTGACGAGCAGAGGTGTGGGAGGTAGCGGTGGGCTGACACGAGGGAAGTGCTAAGCGGGAGCTGGGGGCCTTGACCCGCATCCGCACCGAGCGCGTGGACCATCACTTGACCGGACAAGGGTTTGCCAACGCCGCCGCGTCCCCCGTGGACGTGGAGGGACTCGACACCGTTCTGTGGGACCAGTTCCCGGAGAGTGTCGCCGTCTGCGCGACGGACGGTTCGTGCCTCTACGCGAACCCGTCGATGGAGCGTGCCTTCGGAGGCCCCCGGGCGGAGCTGCTCGGCCGCTCCTTGTGGGAGCTGTATCCGCAGGTCGTGCGAGAGCAGCTCCAGGCGCGGTTCCAGCGCGTGGCGGCGGCGGGCGAGCCGGAAGCCTTCGAGTGGCACTTCGCGTCCGAGGACCGCTGGTTCGTGTTGCGCCTGTTCCGGGGCCATGGCCGCGTCTACGTCTTCTCGCGGGAAAACACGGCGGAGAAGAAGCAGGAGGCCATCCTCCGGGGCCTCTACGACGAGACGCGGCGCGCGCAGCGGCATGCGGCCTTCCTGGCGCAGGCCAGCGAGGTGATGACCTCGTCCCTGGAGCACGACGAAATCCTCCAGCGGCTCACCTCGCTCGCCGTGCCTCCCCTGGCGGATGGGTGCAGCGTGGACGTTCCCCTGCCCGACGGGAGCGTGCGGCGGGTCGCCATGGCGCACGTGCGGCCGGAGCTGGTGGAGCGCACGCGTGCGTACCATGAGCGCTACCCCATCCGGATGGATGATGCCCACGGGGTGGGCAAGGTGCTGCGCACGGGGGCCACGGAGTTCGTGGCGGAGCTGCGGCCGGAAGCGCTCGCGCAGGGCATCGCCGACGAGGCCCGACGCCGCGCGACGCAGGAGCTGGGCCTGACGGCGTACATCATCGTGCCCTTGATGAGTCGGGGGCAGGTGCTCGGTGCGCTCTCGCTCGTCAACACCGAGGGTGGCCGGCGCTATACGCAGGCGGACGTGCGGCTCGCGGAGGACCTGGCGCGGCGCGCGGCCACGTCGCTGGACAACGGGCGGCTCTACACGGAGGCGCAGGAAGCGGTGCGCGCCCGGGACTCCTTCCTCTCCGTCGCCTCGCACGAGCTGAACACGCCGCTCACCTCGCTGACCCTCAACGTCCAGGCGCTGCGCCGCCAATTGGAATCTCCCAGGGCGAGCCCCGGGGACGTGGCGTCCGAGTCCGTCTCCAACAAGGTGATGGCCGTGCAGCGGCAGCTCTCCCGGCTGTCCAGTCTGGTGCGCGAACTCCTGGACGTCTCTCGCATCACCGCGGGCAAGCTGCGGCTGGAGCGGGAGGAGCTGGACCTGGCCGCGCTCACGCGGGAGCTGGTGCCGCGCTACGCGGAGGAGCTGTCGCGAGCGGGGTGCTTGCTGCGGCTGGAGGCGCCGGGGCCCGCGACGGGCAGTTGGGACAGGCTGCGCGTCGAGCAGGTGCTCCAGAACCTGCTGTCCAACGCCATCAAGTATGGCCGGGGCCACCCCATCGAAGTGAGCGTGGGCGCGGACGCGGAGCGGGCCTGGCTGTCCGTGCGGGACGAGGGCGTGGGCATCGCCCTGGAGGCGCAGCCGCGCCTGTTCCATCGCTTCGAGCGGCTGGCCAGCGAGCGGCACTACGGCGGCCTGGGGCTGGGCCTGTGGATTGTCCGGCAGATTGTCGACGCCATGGGCGGGCGCATCCTCGTGCGCAGCGCGCCCGGTCAGGGTTCCACCTTCACGGTGGAGTTGCCGCGCCTGCCGCCGGAATGAGGTGCGAGCGCGCGCCCGAGGACACCACCCAGAGCTGATGGGAGGTGCGGGTGATGGCCACGTGCAGGCGGCGGCGGGACTCGTCATCCACGGGCCAGGCGCGCGCGGTGACGTCCGGGAGGATGACGTAGTCGAACTCCAGGCCCTTCACGCTGCCCACGTCCGTGACGTCCACGCCGGGCTCGAAGGAGAACTCACCGTCCTTCACCCGACGCGCCCACGCCTGGTCCGCGACGACGCGATAGACGGCGTCGGCCGACTCGGGGCTGCTGGCGATGACGCCCACGGAGGCGTGGGGCTCGCGTGAGACGAGGTCCCTCAGGGCCTCGCCGACGAAGAGCTGGGCCTGGGCCTCGACGGGGAAGTGGTGGAAGCCCACCGGCGCGCCCGCGCGGGGAGGCTGCGCGGTCGACTCCGCCGGAGCCTGGGTGCCGAGCACCTGTCGCGCCAGCTCGACGACGGACGCCGGACAACGGTAGGAGACCTGCAGCCGGCAGGTGGACGCGTCGCGGATGCCCAGCTCGTCGAGCGCCTCGGGCCAGCCCGCGAAGCCCGCCTCGGTCTGCTGCATCTCGTCGCCCGCGAGCGTGCAGCTGCGGCCCTTGCCCAGCAGCTTGCGCACGACGAACAGCTCGAAGAGGGAGAAGTCCTCCGCTTCGTCCAGGACCATGTGGGCCAGTCGCTCCAGGCCGAGCGGGCCCTGCTGCGCCTTGAGGAACATGAGGATGGGCAGGTCCTCCAGGTCCACCGTGCCGGCCAGGGCGTAGGGCGTGTCGTCCTCGAGCGCCTTGCCGTCCACGGTGATGAGTCGCTCCGGGTCGGTGATGTCCTTGAGCTCCTTCTCCAGCGGCGTGGAGCGCTGCAGGCGCGTGTGCTCCAGCACCTCGTCGATGACGGTGCGCGGCAGTTCGCCCTTCGCCTTGTTCACCACGTCTTCGACGAAGTGCCGGTCCAGGTACGCGTCCGCCAGGCGCCGGTGCAGCCGCTCCAGCGTGGTGCCCGCCTGTGTCTTGGGCGCGCCGATGCGGCCGAGCAGCAGGCGCCGCAGCGCGGGGTGGCGCTTGAAGCGCGACACGAGCGGCGGCGTCTCCGGGCTCAGCTTGATGCCCGGCAGATTGAACGCGGAGCGCGCCGTGGCCAGGAGCCAGTGGTCCAGCGTATCCACCGAGACGCGGCCCAGGCCCAGGGGCGCCAGCAGTCGACGCGACAGTCGGGCCAGGCCCTCCTCGGGGACGATGAGCTTCATCCGCGCCTGCGGGTACTTCGCCGGGTCGTCAAAGGCAATCTTCGCCAGCCGGTGCAGGGCCACCGTCGTCTTCCCGCTGCCCGCACTGCCCAGCACCAGCAGCGGGTGTGAGGCGTCCACGCTGACGGCCTCGTACTGCTCGGCGTCCAGGAGGGCGGTGACGCCGAAGGCATCCTCCGCGCGCCGTGCGCCCTTGCCCGTCCCCAGGGCTCCGGGCCGGGCGGCCGACCCCGCGCCACCCGCTCGCAGCGCGGTGACGTCTCGGCCCACGCCATGCCACGTGCCGTCCTGCGCGCGCTCCAGCACGAGGGCGCCGGAGATGATGCGCGTCAGCACTCCTCGCTCGATGACGACGAGGCGGCGCACCTCGACGGTGCCCTCGGCCAGCCGCTCGCCGAACTGTTCCTCGTACGCGTCGCCCTCCTCGTATGAATAGAAGACGCGGGCGATGGGGGCGAAGCGCCAGTCGATGACGCGCACTCCGGCGCTCACATCCGCGAAGGTGGTGCGCCCGAGCAGATAGTCGCGCGGACCGGCGTCGCCAGCCAGGCGCAGGTGCGCGAAGTAGGGAGCCTGGGCGTCCGGGAGCTGCGCGCTCTCCTGCCGGTCCAGCAGGGCCCGCGTCTGGTCCATCTGGAAGAAGAGGTGGGGAAGGTCGGCCTCGGCCGCGCTCGCCGCCTCGTCGCGGAGCGCCTGGAGCTGCGCGACGAGCCCCCGGTCCTCCTGCGCCCGTCCGGCCTTGCGACGCGCGGCCTCCAGCGTCGCCTGGACGCGCGTCAGCAGCGCCTCCTCCTCGGCGATGATGGCCCGGACGTCTTCGGAGAGGTGTCCCTGCGCATGCGTCATGGGCGCCAAGGTGAACCGCGCGAGGGGGCACGTCAACCCGTTGGTTTTCCTGGCGGAAGTGCTACTTTGAATGGCGGTCGGAAGGAGTGGGCATGCGGCGCTTCAACCCTCGCCTGGCGCTGCTGGTGCTGGCCTTCCTGTCGTGCGCGTCCGCCAGTCCGCGCACCGTCCTCCACCAGAAACAGTCGCCCTATACGCTCGTCGCGGTGACGCAGGACGCGGAGGGCCGGCGCTACCTCCAGTTCGACGAGTCGGGCGCGCTCCAGAGCGTCGTGTGGCCGGGGCAGCCGTTGAAGCTGGAGCTGGGCTACACGCGCATGGCCATGGTGGGGCTGGCCTTCGTCCCCCGTCCCCAGCGCATCCTCGTCGTCGGGCTGGGCGGAGGCGCCATGCCCATGTTCCTGCGCGCGGTGCTGCCCGAGGCGCACATCGACGTGGTGGACATCGACCCGGATGTGGTGGACGTGGCGCGGCGTTTCTTCGGCTTCACCGAGGACGCGCGGCTGAAGGCGCATGTGGCGGACGGCCGGGCCTTCATCGAGGCGAAGCGCCCCGCGTATGACCTCGTCTTCCTGGACGCGTACGGCCCCGACAGCATCCCCGAGCACCTGGGCACGGTGGAGTTCCTCGCCGCGGTGCGCGCGCGGCTGACGGCGCGTGGAGTGGTGGTGGGCAACGTCTGGGAGGACCCGCCCAATCCGCTCTTCTCCTCCATGCTGCGCACGTGGCAGGCGGGCTTCCGCCAGCTCTACACCTTCGAGGTGGAGGACCACGCCAACCGCATCTTCGTGGGGGTGCCGTCTCCCGAAAAGCAGTCGCGCGAGGCCCTGGCGTCCCGCGCCCAGAAGCTGGAGCGGGAGCGAGGCGTGCCCTTCGACTTGAGCGCGATGGTGATGGAAGGCTTCGCCGACGTCACCGGGCGCAAGGAATTGTCAGGACAGGTGTTGAAGGACAAACGCCAGGCGCCCCCGGCTCCGGTCCCCTGACGCGCGGAGGGGGCCCCGTCGATTGCGCTTCGATGAGGCGCGCGGGATAGACTCCTGTCGCCTCACGGCGTGTCGTGTACCCGTTTCGTTTCGGAGGATGCGATGTCCCCGTCTCACGTCGGGCCGCCCGCGCTGTCGCGTCGGGGCCTGCTCAAACGAGGGGTGTTCGGAGGCGCGCTGCTCGCGCTGGGGGGCAGCGGAGTCCTCATCCTGCGGGAAGGGCTGTCATTGCCCCTGCCCGAGGAAGGGCTCCTCGTCCTCGGGCCGCGCGAGTACGCCACGTTCCAGGCCCTGGCCCGCCGTGCGTTCCAGCCGCGTGAAGGCTGGCCGGACGCGGACACGGTGCGCGTGGCCTTCCTAGCGGACAGGCTGCTCGCGCGGGGAGACCCCTCCATCGCGCGGGAGGTCCGGGACGTGCTGGGAATCTTCGACAACGCGCTGGCCGGGCTGCTCTTCGCGGGCGGCGTCACGCCCTTCTCACGGCTGGCTCCCGAGGCGCAGGACGCCGTGCTGGAGGACTGGCGGACGTCGAGGCTGGTGTTTCGTCGCGGCGCCTTTCACGCGCTGCGCTCGCTGGCCCATGCCGCTTATTACTCACATCCGGCGGCCATCGCGGCCACGGGTTATGTGGTGCCACAGGGCTTCCATGTCGCGGACGCTCCGGTGTGGCGGGGGCCTGGAGACGGGTCCTTCGCGGGCAGCGGAGGGTCCACGCCATGAGCGGCCGCATCAGGACGGGAGACGAGCTGACCGAGGACCAGACGCTCACGTGTGATGTCTGCGTGGTGGGCAGCGGCGCGGGCGGCGGGGTGCTCGGGCTGGAGCTGGCGAAGCGCGGGCTGGACGTGGTGATGCTGGAAGAGGGCGGCTACCACACGCGTCGCGACTTCGACCTGAACGAGGCGAAGGCGTACTCGACCTTCTACCAGGAGGCTGGAAACCGGGCGACGGATGACCTGTCCATCGGCATCTTCCAGGGGCGCACCGTGGGCGGGGGCACCGCCATCAACTGGTGCGCCTGCTTCCGCACGCCGCCGGAAATCCTCGAGCGCTGGCGCGACACGCACGGGGTGAAGGGCCTGGATGCCGCCACGCTCGCGCCGCACTGGGACTGGCTGGAAGAGCGGCTGAACATCCGCGAATGGCCCATTGAGCAGTCCAATCGCAACAACCGGATTCTGTGGGAGGGATTGGGCGCGCTGGGCTACAGCCGGGGCACGGTGAAGCGCAACGTCCGCTCGTGCGCGTCGCTGGGCGCGTGTGGCCTGGGCTGCCCCACCAACGCCAAGCAGTCCATGCTGGTGACGCTCATCCCGGAGGCGGTGGAGAAGGGGATGCGGCTGTTCGCCAACGTCAGCGCGCGGCGACTGGAGACCCAGGGCGGGCGCGTGGTGGCCGTCCACGCGGAGGTGCTCAATCCAGGCACGGACCGCCCCACCGGCAAGCGGCTCACCGTGAAGGCGAAGGTGACGGCCGTGTGCGGCGGCGCCATCAACTCCCCGGGCTTGTTGCTGCGCAGCGGACTCACCGGCCGGGGCCGCGTGGGCAAGCGCCTCTTCCTGCATCCGGTGGTCGTCTCCAATGCCCACTTCCGGGAGCCCGTGGAGGCGTACACCGGCGCGCCGCTCACCGTGTACTCGAGGCAGTTCATCGACCGGGGGCAGGGAAGGCTGGGGTGGCTCTTGGAGGTGCCTCCGCTGCTCCCCATCCTGAGCTCACTGGCGTTGACCGGCCTGGGCCCGGCGCACCAGGACCAGATGGCGCGGCTGCCGTATGCCAATGCGCTCATCTCCATCTGTCTGGATGGCGTACACCCGGGCGACGAGGGCGGCACGGTGGCCCTGCGAGGCGAGGGGGAGTACACGCGCTTCAAGGTGAACTACCCGCTCAACGACTTTCACTGGGAAGCCTTTCGCGAGGCCCTCAAGGTGTCTGCGCGCATCCAGTTCGCCGCCGGTGCCGAGCAGGTGTCGAGTCCACACTCGCGGCCCGTGGTGATGCGAAGCGAGAAGGACCTCGGCTTGCTGGACGACGCGCCCTATGGCCCGCTCCAGCTCTCGGTCCTCAGCGCGCACCAGATGGGCGGGTGCTCCATGGGCGGCAGCCCGGAGACGAGCGTGGTGGACAGCACGCTGCGCTACTGGGACGCGGACAACCTCTTCGTCGTGGATGGCTCCGTCTTCCCCACCGCGCTGGGCGTCAACCCCATGGAGTCCATCCTCGGCATCGCCCACTGGGGAAGTCAGCACGTGGCCGCGGCTGTGTAACAGTTCATGACGGAACGATGATGGTGTTCACGCCATCAGTTGGTCTATGGAGCACTCGTTGTCTCCCAGGCGCGCATGCCTGTCCTTGCGCGCCGTCCCCCACGAGTCCATTTCATATGAGCTCCCAGATTCTGTCTCGGTCTTCTCCGCGTGCTCGGAGGATGACGGCGGTCGTCGTCGTCCTTTCCGCCGTGCTTGGCGCCTGTTCAACGCTGCCGCAGCGTGGCCAGGTCGTGATGCGCGACGTGTCCTTCCCTCTGCGGGATTTCCGCATGCCCTCGGGGCTGCGCGTGGTGGTGGAGCAGGACACGCGCGCGCCGGTGGTGGCGGTGGTGGCCCTGGTGGGCACGGGCGGCTCCAGCGACCCGGTGGGCAAGGAAGGCCTGGCGCACGTCGTGGAGCACCTGGCGTTCCGCTCGCGTCACGCGGGGAGCCCGTCGGTGTGGACGCGCCTGGAGGACGTGGGCGCCGGCCAGTTCAATGCCTTCACCAGCCTGGACCACACGCTCTACCAGACGCTGGCGCCCAAGGAGTCGCTGGCCGCGCTGCTGAAGATGGAGGGGCAGCGGATGTCCGCTCCGCTCGCCGGTGTCACGCCGGAGGTCTTCGCGGTGGAGCGCGAGGTGGTGCGCAACGAGCTGCGCCAGCGCAACGAGACGGGCTACGTGGGCCAGGTCTTCAGCTGGATGCACGCCGCCGCCTATCCGGCGGAGCACCCGTACTCGCGGCCCATCATTGGCACGCACGAGTCGCTCACGGCGCTCGCCCTGGCGGACGCCCAGCGCTTCGCGCGCAACCACTACCGTCCGGACAACATCACCCTGGTCATCGCCGGGGACGTGGACCTGGCCGCCGTGGAGGCGGTGCTGATGCAGAACCTGCCCCCCGCGTGGGTGGGCACTGGCGCTCCGCTGGCCGTGGGCACGCGCATGCCGCAGGTGACGGAGCCCCCGCTGAAGGCCGCCTCGCCGTCGATTCCGGAGTTCAAGGCGTCCGTCGGCTCGCCCGAGCTGTACCTGTCCTGGGTGTTGCCGCGCTCCTTCGACGAGGCCAGCGCCATCCATGACTTCGTCCGGGTGAACCTGAACCGGAACCTGCAGGGGGCCATGCGCAATGACGGCGACATCGCCGGCATCGGCACGCAGGTGGTGGCTGGCACGCGCTCGTCGCTGCTGGTGGTTCGCGTGGCGCTCACCACGGGGGAGCACCCGCGCAAGTCCGCGGACAAGGTGCTGGACCAGGTCCACGAGACGTGGACCCAGACCATCAATGCCGGAGCGGTGCTCGGCCGCGAGTTCGACTTCCAGTCCATGCGCCGCAACGTCATCACCGGCATGGTGCTGGAGTCCGAGGATTTGATGGCGCGCACCGTCCGCCGCGCGGAGCTGACGCACTTCATGCTCGACGTGCGCGGCTACACCCGCTCGCAGATGGCGCTGATGACCATCGATGGCGGCAAGGTGACGGACTTCGCCTACAAGTGGCTCCAGCGGGACAGGGCTCGCATCATCCTGGTGCGGCCCGGAGAGAGCGCTGGCGTCTCGGTGGCGGCGCCCCCGCCCCTGCCGGTGGAGTACTCCACCCTGACGGCCGAGCAGCGCATCACCCCGTCCATGCTGACGGCCCTGTCCGCGCCCGTGCAGACGCTGAAGCTCGACAACGGCATGGAGGTGCTGCTCGCGCCGAGGCCGGGGCTGCCCGTGGTGCGGGTGGGCGCGGTGCTGGGCGGTGGCTCCACGTACGGTGCCCGTGCGGGCGCGGCGGCGCTGGCCGACTACGGCTCCTTCCGCGAGTCGTGGTTCGAGGGCCATGCCAGCCACTGGGGCCTGCACGTGTGGGACTCCATGCGCAGGGACCACCAGCGCATCGAGGTGTCGGGCACCGCCGGCAACGTCGGCAACATGCTGGCGATGCTGTCCGAGCAGCTGTCCACCACGAGGACCTCTCTGGACGCGGTGAAGTACCTGCAGGAGCAGGTGGTGCCGTGGCGCCGCGCGGTGGATGCGCACCCGGAAGTCCGGGCGGAGCGCGAGCTGATGAAGGCCCTCTATGGGGCCCACGCCTACTCGCGGGACGCCACGGGTGAGGAGATGGCGCAGGTGACCTGGGACGAGGTCCAGTCCTGGATTGGGGATGTGTACCGCCCCGCCAACACGGTGGTGGTCATCGCCGGTGAGTTCGACGTGAAGACGGTGGAGCCCCTGGTGCGCGAGTACCTGGGCGGCTGGAAGCACGGGCCGGCCACGGCAGTGAGTGTGCCCGCGGCGCCGTCGCTGCCCGAGCCCTCCGCGAAGGCCCGCACGCTCGTCACGCCCCGCCCGGGCGCGAGCCAGGGCCACCTGCAGCTGGCCTGCCGGCTGCCCACGGCCACTCCCGAAGCGGAGGCGCGCTATTCGCTGATGGCGGAGCTGGTGTCTGCGTATGCGTTCAACGAACTGCGCTCGCAGCAGGGTGCCTCCTACGGCTTCAGCGCGAGTACGTGGCTGGCCCGCGGCGGCGCCTCCCACCTGGTGGTGGAGGGCGTGGTGGACGCGCAGCGCATGGCGGAGGGCGCGAAGTCCGTACAAGCCATGCTCTCCAACTTCGCCACGAACGTGGACGAGCGGGAGCTTTCGCGGGCCCGCACGCGGCTGCTCGCGAGGCAGGCGGTGTCGTACATCTCCTCGGAGGCATGGGTGCAGGCGCTGCTGGACGCGCGCGTGCGCGGCTTCCCGCCAGAGTCGCTGGCCCAGCGTCCCGCCCATCTCCAGGCTGTGACGTCCGCCGCGCTGAAGCAGGAGTTCGACGGCTGCTTGAAGCGGCTCGTGGTCGGGGTGGTCGCCGACGAGGGCCAGGCCCGCACCGCGCTCCAGGCGCTGTCGGTGCCGTAATCGCCTGGCTGCTCCCTTGCCTGGCGCGCGGTCGGCCAGGCGAGGGGGCCATGCGGCGCGTCCTTCCGCTCCGGCGCTGACTACCTTGCCCCGACGGAGCATCCGTCGAGGAGGAGGGCAGGCATGCGGTGGCAGGGAGGACGTCGCAGCTCCAATGTGGAAGACCGGCGGGGCAGTGGAATCGGACGTCCGCTGGCGGTGGGCGGTGGTGCCGCCTCGCTGGTGGTGGCGCTGCTGGTGATGCTGCTGGGAGGAGACCCGTCGGTCATCTCCGCGACCAACTCCGGGAGCGGTCAGGGAACCTCTCGCGACTACGGCACGGGAGGCTCGGGTGTGCCCGAGGACCCGCGTCAGGCGGAGCTCAAGGACTTCGTGTCCGTCATCCTCGCGGACACGGAGGACACGTGGCCGGGCCTGTTGGAGCCGCGAGGCGTGAGCTACGTGGACCCCCGGCTGGTGCTCTTCTCCGGTGCGGTGCGGTCCGCATGCGGGCTCCAGGAGAGCGCGGTGGGGCCGTTCTACTGCCCGCCGGACCAGCGCGTGTATCTGGACCTCGACTTCTTCGACGAACTGGACCGTCGCTTCGGCGCGCCGGGTGACTTCGCCCAGGCCTACGTGGTGGCGCACGAGGTGGGCCACCACGTCCAGAACCTGCTGGGCATCTCCGAGCAGGTGCAGGCCGCGCGGCGCAGGGCCTCGCCCGAGGACGCCAACGCGCTGTCGGTGCTCCAGGAACTCCAGGCGGACTGCTTCGCCGGCATCTGGGCCCACCATGCGCAGAAGGAGCGCCAGGTGCTGGAGGCGGGGGACGTGGAGGAGGGGCTGGGCGCGGCGACCGCCATTGGCGACGACACGCTCCAGCGTCGCACCCGGGGCTACGTCGTCCCCGAGTCCTTCACCCACGGCTCCTCGGAGCAACGCGTCTCGTGGTTCAAGCGAGGCCTGTCGCAGGGCACCCTGGAGGCGTGTGACACGTTCTCCGAGGCGTCCACGCCGTCGCGCCGTCGTCGCTGACTCACCGGGGCGATTGGCGTCCAGACCCCTTCCCGCGCTTGAATGGCCCCCCCGTGGAACGGATCCGCGGCCATCGACGTCGGAGGGGGCGTGCCTTCATTTCAAGCCAGATGGTGCGCGGGACTGCTCCTGGGCCTGCTGTTGGCCGTGCCGGCGGAGGCCCGCTTCGGCAAGCGCTCCAAGCCGAGCGAGTCGACGTCGGACACCCACGAGGCCACCGCCATCGGCAAGGAAGACGATGCCGATGACGACGACAAGGACTCCGACTCCGACGGTGAGTCCTCCGACTCGGGGAGCGACGACTGTTGCTCGGACTCGCTGGATGACCTGGGCAACGAGGTGGTGGGGAGCGTGGTGGGGTGGATGCTCCAGGGCATGGTCCATGCGATTGCCAACACGGGCACCCACCTGAACCAGCAGGTCGACGCGAGCCTTCCTCCGGGCGTGGCCACCACCGAGCTGAGCACGGAGCGTCGGCACGCGGTGCCGGTGTCCTTCCGCATGGGCGCGCAGAACCTGCTCTGGCGGGGCGACGCGAAGGGCGCTGACATGTTCGTGGGGTTGGAGTTTCGCCGCTTCGGCGTGGAGGGACATGTGCTGCGGCTGTCGTTGCCCACCGATGACGGCTCGGAGGGGCGGGACAGGCTCACGCTGGTGGAGGGGCACGTGACGCATGCGTTCCTCGTGCGCGAGCACCTGCGGCTGCGCGCGGAGGCCGGCGTGAGCACGGCGTATGCGCCGGATGTGATGCTCGTCGGGCCCAGCGTGGGGGTGTCCTTCGAGGCCTGCGTGCTGGGCCCCCTGGACCTGGAAGCGCGCACGCAGCTCACGCCGTGGCCATATCTTCAGGTCGACGGCACGGTGGGGCTGGCCCTGCACCTGGGGAGCCTCATGCTGCGAGGCGGCTGGCGAGGCGTGTACCTGGATGACCAGGGCACGGTGGACGGCGTGGCCCACCAGGACCGGCTCCATGGTCCGTACCTGGGCGCGGGCCTCACCTTCTAGCGACGTCCCTTCACCTTCCACCAGAGCATTCCGAGGAAGCCTTCCGGCGGTGGCTCTGGCGCGAGCAGGGACTCCTCGTCGTCGCTGCGCGGCCTCGGTGGCGGCGAGTCGCGGCGCGGCGACGGTGAGGGCAGGGGCTCCGTGCTGTGAAGCCCTCGCGAGGCACGGTCCAGCGCTTCGGAGAAGGAGCGCCTTGTCACGTCTCGTGCCTCGATGCGCTCGGGGCCGGAGACTCGCTCCAGGGCGCGGACCCGGAGGACGCCATCAGCGCCTTCGACACGGCGAAGGCCACCGACGCGTCCGATGGGTCCCCGGGGTTTTCGTCCGTGATGCATGCCGGACCTCTCGCGGATGAAGCGGAGTCGTGTGGCTCAGGGCTGGCCTTCGGCGGAGAGCGCCGTCTTGCGCGGGATGAACTCCTCGCGGCGCAGCAGCAGCCTCGCGTCGTTCTTGGGGAGGATGCGCAGCTGGAAGCGCCGCTGGTAGGAGTCCCCGGAGGAGAAGACGCCCTTGTCGCTCACCAGCAGCAGCGCGGTGGGGACGGACAGCTTGGGCGCGCGGTGCCCGTAGAAGTGCACCACGACGTGGTAGGGGCCGGGGGCCACCTTGCGCGCGTGGTACAGCTCCGGGCCCAGTCCGTCGGTGATGTCCCAGTAGAGCTGGCCACCCAGCCGGGTCTCCTTGTGCTGGTAGAAGCAGCGCTCGCCGTTGGGTTCGATGACCCACAGGTCGATGTCCGTCATGTCCGAGTTCCAGTGGGTGGTGAGCTGGTAGTCGATGGGCGTGGGGGACATGCCGCCGTACCAGACCGTGCTGGCCTCCTGGATTTCGCCAATGCGCGTCTTCAGCACGGACGCGAAGGACTCCGCGCGGGGATGTCGTGCCAGCGCGGAGAGCAGGCGCCCATAGTGATACGCCGCGACCAGACGCAGCTCCACGGGGTGTCGCCACTGGCCTCCCGCGAGGACGATTTCGTAGTTGCGCGCGGCGTCGGCATAGCGCCCGGAGGCATCCAGCGCGAGGGCTTCCTCCAGGAAGGCCTGTCCCTCGAAGGGGCGGTTGAGTCGGACGTGCTCGAACAGCTCCGCCGCGGCGGGGAACTGTCCCATGGCCAGCAGGCCATAGCCGACCAGACGCAGGGCCTCCGCGTCCTTGGGCCTGAGCTCCACGGGCGAGGACAGGGCGCGCAGCGCGCCCCCGGTGTCTCCGGCGAAGGCGCGCTGGCGGGCGATGCCTTCGTACAGCGTCACGTCGTCGCGGTTCTCACGGCGTGCCTTGCGGTAGGCCAGCTCCGCCGTGAGCCGGGGCTCTCCACCCGCGTAGGGCTCATCCCGCAGAGGCTGACGCTTCATCAGGGGCGCCAGGGCGGAGCGATGCTCCGTCAGGGACCGCACCACGGCGAGCCCGGACTTAGGCACAGCGTCCATGCCGAGGCCCTGGAGCTTGTCCTTGCGCTGGTCCTGCTCGCGCTTGCGCAGCGTCTCCAGCGCATCCAGCTCCACGCTCTCGTTCTGGATGGCGAAGCGCTCGTAGTCCGCCGTGGACTCGAGCACGAGCATGGACGCGCGCGCGTTGGCCAGCCGGTAGTGCTGACTGAGCGCCACCACCATCCGGTCCAGTCGCACGTCGTCCAGCGATACCATCCGGGTGACGAAGAGGTCGGCCCAGGCGCGCGGCGCGAAGGTGCTGTTGTCTTCTGTGGACAGGGGCACGCTGAGCGTCTGCTCCACGTCGCCCGCGCGAGTCGCCACCACCAGCTCCGGGGTGCCCTTCTCCGGCAGCCGTCCGGCCACCAGCAGCTCCTGGCCGGGGAACACGAGGTGGGGCCGTCCCGCGACGACCAGGTCCTTCACGGCGGCGCCCTTCACCTCCACGCGGGTGAGGACCACGGACATGGCGCGGTGGGCCTTCGCCGCGGCATCCACCTGTGCGCCGGAGAGCACCGTCACGCTCCGGCCACCGCTGGCCCGGGAGAGCGCGTCGAATAGCTCCGTGTTCACCGCCGACTCGCCGAAGCGGTACGTCACCCAGCGCAGGGCCTCCGTGCTGCCG
Source organism: Myxococcus llanfairpwllgwyngyllgogerychwyrndrobwllllantysiliogogogochensis (assembly GCF_006636215.1). Taxonomy (GTDB): domain Bacteria; phylum Myxococcota; class Myxococcia; order Myxococcales; family Myxococcaceae; genus Myxococcus; species Myxococcus llanfairpwllgwyngyllgogerychwyrndrobwllllantysiliogogogochensis. The sequence continues at coordinate 15,596 of NZ_VIFM01000195.1, forward strand.
TGGCGGGAGATGAGGGACTCGATGGTGCTCTGGCCCCAGGTGACGTTGCCGTCCGACAGGAGGAAGGCCGTCACGCGCTCGCCGGGCTTCGCCGGCTTGAGCCACTCACCGGCGGCCCGGTCCAGCTCCGTCAGCATGCCATCCACGTGGGAGGCGCCTTCCAGGTAGACACGCTCCAGCTCGGAGAACGTCTCCTGGCGCCGGGCGGAGTCATTGGTCCGCCAGCCCGTTCCGTGCAGCCACCGGGGCCGCACGTCGAAGAGGAGGACGGCGTACTCCTTCAGCGTGGAGTCCTTCTCCAGGAGCGCGCGAAGGGTGGCGGCCTGGAGCGCCCAGGCGTTGCCGTCCTCCGTGGCCAGCGACGTGTCCACCACGAGCACGGCGCGACCGGTGGGCGGCCCCTCCGCTTCCGACGTCAGGCGCGCGGGCAGGCGCACGCGGGCATGGAACGCGTGACCCGGAAGGCCCGCATCGTCCCGGCCCACCAGGACATCCGCTTCGGCGTTCTTCGGCGTGAGGGCCACCGACAGCGCGCCGTCGCCCGTGAGCTTGGGCAAATCGTAGGTACGCCACGCGCCCAGCTCCCGGGGCTTCTCCTTCGTGTCGGGTGCCACCAGCACGTCTTGCGTGTGACGCGGGTCCACGTGAACGCGCGCGGACACCTGGAGGTCCTTGCCCGCGCCGACGGGCAGGGGCCACGTGTAGCGCAGGCGCTGGCCGTCATGGATCAGCGTCTGCTCATAGGCGATGACCACGCGCTTCAGGGAGCGGGGCGGCAGCGGGAAGACGCGCGCGCTGAAGGTGGAGGCACCGGCCCACTCCAGCAGCGCCGGGTCGACGTTGTTGCGGACGATGTCCTCGTAGACCTCGCGCGCGCGCTTCTGCTCGACGACTCGGGCCTCCTGGGGGGCACCCCACGAGCGCTTCGCACCCGGGGGGCTGGGGGGCGCGGCGGCGGTCAGTTGCTCCACGTTCGAGGTGCCGTCGCCCAGGGGCGGCAGCAGGTCCGACGACTGGAAGAGGGACGGGGCATTCACCGCCACGGAGCCCGAGTAGAGCGCGAAGCCCGCCACGGACGCGCCTCCGGGCAGCGGGTAGTAGAAGGTGCCTTCCAGGTTGTGGTTCGTGTCGTTCTCGAAGAGGTGGTCCACCACCGTGCGCGCGCGGGCGCCCTGGATGTACGTCACCACCCGAATCGCACGCGTCTTCAGCGGCTGGTAGCGGCCGGACTCGTCGCGCACCAGCACCTTGGCGGCGCGAGGCGCGGTGTCCACCTTGGGCAGCACGGGGGTCGGCAGGTTCGCGGCGGGCTCCGGGCCATCCTTCATCCGCTTCGCTGGCGAGCCCGGAGCTCCTCCTCCCGCTCTATCCGGACCGCCCTTGATGATCTGGATGACCTCCCTCCGGCGCATGTCCATTTCGCCCGCCGACGAGGCGGCCCTGGCGGCTTCTTCCATGGCGGCATCAGCCGGTCGAGGGGGCGAGGCGGAGGGCGCGGGCGGTGGAGGTGGAGGCGGTATGTCCCCGTGGGGTGCGTCCCGCTCCGCCTCGACCGCCGGGAGACCTTCCACCGGCTCCAGCTCCCCCGTGGGGCTCGGGACACCCTGAGCAGACGCCTGGGCATTCTGGAGCAGCTGCTCCAGGTCCTGCTCACTGAGGGTCCGCGGGTCCGCAACGGCATCGCGAAGCTCCGCGACGTCCACCTCTCCGAGGTCGGGAACGCCGGCGACGGTGACAGGCGCCGCGAGGCCCGCCTTGAGGAAGCTCTCGGGGGCGACCGGTTGCTTCGGCGCGGCGGCCACGGGAGGTGCCGTCGAGCCCCGGTCACATCCGGCGATGGCAAGGGACAGCAACAGCACGGCGGTAGAGAGGCGCGTGAGGTGCATTCCGGGGGACGTTAGCCCAAGACGAAGCGCTCCGTGCATGCCCCCAGGGAGGAGGCCCTCAGTCCAGATAACCCCAGCGGTCTTCCTCGAAGACATAGAAGGGACGTCCGAAGGGAATCCGGTCCGTCCAGCCGAGCACGTGTCGCCCGTTGCTCACGTCGTACGTGAAGCCGAAATGGGGCCCGCCGTGTTTCGCCGGGGGCAGCTCGGGGAGGAACTCGGGAACGAGCTCCGCGAGGGTCTGGGGCAGTTGGCCATGTCGCGCCTGGAAGGCCCGGCAGGCCGTGATGAGGCGTTCGGCGTTGCGCTGGGCTCGCTCGCTCCCCGCGCGGTCGGGTCGCAGGACGACGAACACGGTCACCGCCAGGGCCGCCGCGTTCTGGACGAGCCGGCTGGCGCTGTCGCGGAACTGGCGAAGGGTCCTGCCGAGATACCTGGCCATGCATCCTCCCGATGGCCTCGCATCATCGCTCAGGTCCGCGCCGACCTGGGCCGACACTGCCTATCTTTCACGGAGAGACAGGAGGCCGTGATGCCAGACATCGACGAGCGACAGCGAGGAAGCGAGCCCTTGGGGGATTGGAGGGACCGCGAGTCAGGCTATGAGGACGAGGTGCCCGGCCATACACCCGGCGTGGCCGAGGGAGACGACGACGCGGCACCCCATCGCGCGCACCCTTTTCCAGACCCGGACAAGACACCCGGCTGCGCGGAAGGTTGACCGCTCGGTGGTCCCCGACGGCGCATGAGTCGCTTGGATTTGCCGTGCCAGCCTGACAATGTCCGCGCGAATTCATTCGCGACGAGGGCGCGCTGACATGGGGACGGAAGTTCAGCCAGTGCAGGAAGCGGAAAAGGTGGCGCCCGCTTCGGGAGGCCCCTCCCCCCAGGTTGACGTAGCCGCCGCCGAAAAGGTGTCCGTCGGGACGCGTCTGCTCGCGGTGCTGGGAGGGTGGCACGTCCGGCTGGGCCTGACGTTCCTCTGGTTCGCGCTGCTGTTCGCGGCCTTCCAGCCCGGACTGCTGTCCAGCGACTCACTCGACATGCTGTACCAGGGGCGAACGGGGAATTATTCGGACTGGCATTCGCCCTTCTTCGCCTTCGTCCTGGGCAAGACCTTCCTGCTGACCGGCTCGACGTGGCTGGTGCTCGCCTTCCAACTGGTGGGACTGGCGCTGGGCCCGCTCCTGTTGCTCGGGGGCCTGACCGGGCGACGAGGGCTGGCCGCGCTCGCGTTGCTGGTCGTCTACTGGTTCATTCCCAGCAACTGGGCGGTGGGAGTGACGCTCTGGAAGGACACGTTCAACGGGGTGGCCCTGCTGTGGGCGGTGGTGTTTCTCGCCTGGAGGCGACCCGGCTGGGCCTTTGCCTTCATGGTCGCGGCGACGTTGACGCGCCACAACGCCATCACCGCCAGCATGCTGCTGGTGCCCATGGTGGTGGCGCGCGTGCCCTTGCTGATGAAGGGCAGGGTGCGGCCGGTGCTCGCCAGCGTGGGACTCCTCGCGGTGCTGGCCTCGGCGCCAGGCATCCTCAATCGCGCCGTGGACGCGAAGAAGGACTGGATTGGGGGCGCGCTGTTGGTGTTCGACGTGGTGGGCGTCTACGCGCATGAGCCCGCGGCGATGGAGGGCTCGCCGCTCGTGGCGTTGTGGAAGTGGGATGCGACGCGGATTGCCCATATCTACCATCGGCGCTCGTTGGCCCCGATTCTGTGGGGAGACCCTGAGCGGGGCGCCATCTCCGTGGGGGCGTTCCGCGCGGCGAAGGAGCCCCTGACGCGGGAGTGGCTGCGGGTCGTGCGCGCCTACCCGGGGGCCTATCTGCGGCATCGCTGGGCGGCCTATGTCGCGAACCTCGGCATGGAGGACTTCGCCGGGAACTACTACCGGGAGGAGGGGGGCTTCTTCCAGAGCATCGACAAGAACGACCTGGGCCTGACGCTGCGCAAGCACACGCTGCTTCATCGGGGCTGGGCGGCCATGCGGGCTGCCTGTCCCGACATCTTCATCCGCGGCGGGTCCTGGCTGGTGCTGACCGCGGCGCTGGCCGTCGTGGGCTGGCGGCGTCGCGCGCGCGACGGCGGGTTGATGTTCTGCGTGGCCGCGTCCGGAGTCACCTACGCGCTGGCGTATTTCCCCGTCAGCGTGAGCGCGGAGTTCCGCTTCTACTTCTGGACGGTTATCGCCACGTTCGCCGCCGGGGCCTTGTGGCTGGCCCAGCCTCCGTCGCGCCAGACGTGACGGCGTGTGTGGGGCTTCGGGACGACTTCCCAGGGACGACCCGGACTGGCAGTGTCGCGCCCTGCGGGGGCAGTGGTCCCGACTGAATAGCCGGGAGGGGGCCCCGTCAGACTGTACAGAACGCGGCGCAACCCGCTGCGAAGGAGGTCGTCATGTACAGCAAGCTGATGCGAGTCCTGGTGGTGTGCTCCCTCACGGTGGCTTCTCCTGTCCTCGCGCAGTCGGTGCATGGTGCCTCCCCTGTCACGACCCCGGGCGTCACCGAGTGGGTTCGCGACCAGCGCTTGGATTCGCGTTCGAACTCGGAGCGTGCGCGGATGGAGCGCGACCGGGCGGAGCGGGAGCGGCAGGCGCGGCTGGAGCGCGACCGGGCGGAGCGGGAGCGGCAGGCGCGGCTGGAGCGCGAGCGGGTGCAGCGCGAGCGTGAGCGGCAGGCCCGGGTGGAGCGTGAGCGCATCGAACGTGAGCGGGCTCGAATCGAGCGCGAGCGTCTGGTTCGGCTGGAGCGTGAGCGGGCGGAGCGCGAGCGTCAGGCGCGGGTGGAGCGGGAGCGCCGTGAGCGGGCGGAGTGCGCGCGCTACGGGCATGCGCGCTGCGGCGCATACTCCCGGCATGGTTAGGTGGCACCGCGTCATGAAGACCGGGGGTTGAAGTCACGAGCCCTCGGTTGACGCACGGAAGGAGCAGGCGTCTGCTTGCCCCATGTCAGACCCTGCTTCTTCCGCGCCAGTGCAACTCGCCGATGCCCGCCCGGTGGACACCTCCGAGCGGGTGACGCTGCTGGATGCGCTGCGCGGGTTCGCCCTGTGCGGCGTCTTCGTTTCCAACAGCGTCTCCTGGTTCAGTGGTCGGGTGATGATGCCCCGAGAGCAGGCGCAGGCCCTGGCGGCGCCGCTCCTCGAGACGGTGACCACGGGCCTCTACCAGTTCTTCGTGAACCAGAAGTTCGTGACGCTGTTCTCGTTCCTCTTCGGCCTGGGCTTCAGCATCCAGCTCGCCCGAGCCGAGGCGCGAGGCTCCTCGATTGTCCGGCTCTATGCGCGACGCCTGCTGGTGTTGCTCGCGATAGGGCTGACGCACCAGTACGCCATCTGGTGCGGAGACATCCTCCACACCTACGCGATGGTGGGCTTCGCGCTGCTGTTGTTCCGGAACCGCTCCAACACGACGGTGCTCATCTGGGCCGTGGCGTTGATGGCGGTGGTGCCGCTGTTGATTCCGGCCCTGGAGCGCTTCGTCCCCATCTGGCTGCACGGCGCGGAGGCGGCGGGCGAGGCGGCGAAGGCGGCGCGGGCCTTGGAGACGGCGTCGCGCACGAGGCTGTTGGAGGCGCTCTCCAGTGACTCGTTCTGGACGGCGCTCGTGGGCACCGCCCGCTTCAACAACGAGTCCTACCTTCGCATCAACCGGCTCGTCTGGATGAGCCTCATCCTGGGGCGGTTCCTCTTCGGACTGCTCGCGGGGCGCCTCCTGTTGCTCCAGGACCTGGACGGCAATCGCCGCCTGCACCACCGGCTGTTGTTCTGGGGATTGTTCCTGGGCGTGATTGGCAATGGGTTGGGGTTGCTCGTCTGGCGGCTGCGCGCGATGGGAATGGGCGACTTCGTGAGCCGCGACTGGATGATGGTGCTGACGGTGGTCCAGGAGCTGGGCTGCTTGACGCTGGCCGCGGCCTACGTCGCCCTGTTCGCGCTGCTGTCCCGCCGTGGCTGGGTTCAGCGCGTCTTCAACGTGCTGATGCCCGTGGGCCGGATGGCGCTCTCGAACTACCTGCTGCAGTCGGTGGTGAGCGTCTGGGTCTACAACGGCTGGGGTCTGGGGCTCATCGGAAAGCTGCCACCTTCACGGAGCATCCTGCTGGCACTGGGCATCTTCGCGGTGCAGATTGTCCTCAGCCACCTCTGGCTGGCCCGCTTCCGCTTCGGTCCCGCCGAGTGGCTGTGGCGCTCGCTCACCTATGGTCGGGCCCAGCCCATGCGACTGCCCGCGGGGCACGGCGAGGTGGGGGCGGCGCCTTCTTGAGCGGACCGGGTGGGACTCGGG
>NZ_VIFM01000196.1 GCF_006636215.1 Myxococcus llanfairpwllgwyngyllgogerychwyrndrobwllllantysiliogogogochensis
GGGGAGGGGAGGGCCATGGCCGCTCCTCATCTCCCTCGAACGGCCCCAATCGTGCTCGCCGCTTCGTCATTGTGCGGTCAGCATCAATGCAGCGATCGGTACGGCGGATGAAGGCGTGGGGTCAAGTCGGATGCGAGGATGGCGCGTGGGGCGGAGCGGACTCGCGGGGGAGCGCGGCCCGTGTCGAAGGGGATGCGCGAGGGCGTAGGACTGGGTTCTGCTTGGAGTGCTCAATGACTCACGTCCGAGGAAGCAGCTGGAGACCCTGGGGGCGTCGCTGACAAAAAAATGTGCTGCGACTGTTGTGTGGGCTTGCGTTGTGGGTCGTTGGCAGGTGGCGGTAGAGTCTGGCCTTTCCCCCGCAACGGAGTTCATGAATGAATGTCTTCAAGCGTGTTGTCTGGGTTTGTGCCGCCGCGTCCCTTGCCGCCTGTGGTGGCCCCGAGGAGTCTCCCTCTCAGGTGTCGCTGGGCGAGCAGGAGTCCGCGCTGACCACGACCTCGTTTGGGGGCTGCACGTTCACCATCTCCTATACGACGGTCGCTCCGCCCTTCCCTCCGGTCTATGTCGTCAAGCTGACGCGTCAGGCTTCTGGGACGTGTCCGTATCCCGCGGCGACCGTCGACCTGGGGCAGTCCTACAACACGCCTGACCTCAACGTCCTGGGGACCGCCGTGGGACTGTCCGCGTCGTTCTCCACCAAGGGGGGCCTGAGTGGGAGCTCTCCCACGGTTTGCAGCGTCCGTCACATCGACCCGGCGACGCTGGCGACGATTCGGGACGCGTTCGTCGGGGCGAACTTTGGCAGGGGCAGCGTCTATGGCTGCCGCCTGGACCAGACGGATGCGGGCACCACGCTGGTGGCCTACGGGACGAAGACGGGCCTGCTTCCGGGGGAGCCGACGACGAGCACCCATTCCAACTGGGTGGCCACGTATTACAACTTCTTCACCAGCACCACGCCGGGCGTCTACTACACGTACTGAGTCAAGCCGGTGGACCGCGGAGGCTCTCTCCGCGGTCGCTGGCGCGTGAAGGATGACCGGGGATGAAGACCCTGGAGGACAGCGCCGCGACCCGTTCGACTCAGGTCAGCGCGTCGCCGTGAAGCGACGCACCACGCGGCACTCCGGGTCGCCCGCAACCGTGTTCACATGGTTGGCATTGAACGTCCCGGAGAAAGAGGCCGGCGCGTCGACACTCTCGGGGCCCTCCGCGAACTGGCCTTCGATGAGGTAGAGCAACTCGGTGGGAGGCCCCTCGCGGCGCTGGAGCTGCACAATGGCCCTCAGCACGATGTGTTTGGTGGTGCTCCCGTAATGCGAGCCCGTGAGCTGGAGTTCTCCCAGCGTCGCGGTGATGTCCACCTCGCTTCCCTTCTGGACCACGACGACCCGCTCGCCCTCCGGCAGCGACACCCCCAGCAGGCCGCAGTCGGCGCTCAACGGCGTGGCGTCCTGGAAGCGGAACACATAGGCGCCGCTGATGGCGCAGCCTGATTCACAGCGTTCGGGCCCGATGTCGTCGTCGTCCTTGTCGTCGCCACTGCCGCACCCCGGATTGCCCATGCCACTGCCCATGGTCAGCATCGCCGTCTCCAGCAACAACGGGACGCGCAGATACGTCACGGCGGTTGGACTCTTCTTTTCTCGAGACACTGCGTCACTCATGTCGGCTTCCCCGCCACTGCATTCCGGCCCAAAGACGATGTTTCTACTGCGTTCCGGGGCGCTGGAACAAATCCGAGATAGCCCTGTCAGCCCCGGTGACTCCACGCGGTTGAGCCCTCAATCCTCCTGGGGGCTCCGAGGTGGGGTGGAAGCACCCTGGGACTCGGGTGCGCCACGGGTCCTCCCGCATTCAACCAGCACCTTCGCGCGCGGTCCGAACGACCAGCTTCCCGGCATGCCTCCGTAATGCCTCTTGAAAAAACACCCCTCTCACGGGGCTCTTTCAGAGGAAATCCCATGTCTCGACGTGGAAGTCGCAGCCCCTGGCTGTTGTTGACGGCTGCCCTGGTGGCGGGTCCCTCCCTCGCGGGGGAGGTGACGAACGTGGTCGCCTCGGACCGCATTCCGCTCCCCGCGGAACGGGAGAGCAAGTATCGCAATCGTATCGCCCAGGAGCTTGGCGGCGGCGGCTGGCAGGTCTTCCTCGGCGACCTGCACAGCCACCCCCGAGGCCATTCGGAGAACGAGGACACGGAGCTCGACTTCACGCCCCAGATTCTGCGGAGCGAGGTACTCCAGTCCGCGTTCCGCCATGGCTATGACTTCTTCGGTACCAGCAACCACACCTCGTCCTGGGACGACGGCTATGACGGTGATGACCCCATCTCCCAGTTGAGCCCGGAGCTGGATGCGAACGGTCAGCCCGAGCTGCTCATCCTCACGGGCGTGGAGAGCCACGTCGGTCCCGACGACGGCACCGGCCCCTCCCATGACCACCACTTCAACAGCTTCAACCGGCACGTCCACGTCCACTCGGACGATGTCTGGGACATGCATCACGAAATCCTCAACAACTACTCGACCAATCCGCTGCTGAGCACCCACGTCCAGTTGAACCACCCCAGCGACAACGTCTGGTTCACGCTGCCCACCGAGCCGGACCGCCGCCGCAACGTCCGTGACGCCATCGAACTCACCGAGTTCAACGGGCTCCCCAGATACTTCGAGCTGCTGCGTCGAGGCTTCCGCGTCGCCCCGGTCTCCAACTCGGACTCGCACGCCACCACCCGCGAGCTGCTGGCCCATGAGTACCTGGACCGGAATCCCGACGGCTCCTTCGTCAGGCCCTTCATCGACGAGCCCGGCGTGCCCCGTGAGAAGCTCTACGGCGATGACTTCGCCCAGGGGCGCGGCGGTGTCGTGCTGCCACCCGGCACGCCGTTCAACTACAACAACTTCCTGACCGCGCTGCGCAACCGCTCGGTGTTTCGCACCGGGCTCGCGCCCGCCTCCGGCTTCTTCATGGTCAACGGGCGCCCCATGGGCTCCGAGTTCGAGCGCGCCGCCAACGAGCGGAGGCTGGACTTCACCGTGTGGGGCACGACCAAGGACGGCACCGGGTATGGTGGCAACGAGTGGACGAAGCTCCAGGTCTGGAACCCCTTCCAGCCCGGCGCGCCCCTCAAGGAAATCACCTACTCCGACCCGAACCTCATCAATGTGCGCGAGGCGTTCTCGCTGACGCCCTACGAGTCCATCTACGTCGTCACGCTCACCCAGAACTGGGGCAACTCCGAAGTCGTCATGGCCCCCATCTGGGTCACCAATCCCGTCAGCAAGCCGACCGTCTCCTTCGAGCACCCGGTGATCAACCGGCAGCTCGTGCCCATGCTGTTCATCAACGGCGGTGGTAACAGCCTCATCCTCCAGCGCGCGACCAACCCCTTGTCGCCTGACTGGAAGACCGTCGGGACCATCACCAACAACTATTACTACCCCATCGACTCCGCCACGCTGCCGACGACCTCGCTCTGGAGGGTGGTGGACCCCCACCAGCAGACCATCGTCTCCAACGCGACGACGCTGACCATCGCCAATGGCATCGAGGCCGAACTGCCCTGGGTCGGCACCACGACGCACGATGGCGTGAATGTCACCGTCCACTGGTCCCATCCGCAGGGTGTGGCGGTCGACTACTTCGCTTCGCGAGACAACGGCGCGACCTGGACCAAGGTGGGCGAGGACGTCGTGGCGAACACGAACAGGTACTGGAACTTCTACACGGGCGGCTGGGGCAACTCGAACGTGCTGCTCAAGGTGGTGGACAAGAACGACTCGGGCCGCTTCGGCATCGCGGGGCCTTTCTTCGTCGACGCCACCGTCGAGCACAAGATTCCCGCGACGTCCAGCAACGCCACCATCAACGCCATCGCGGCCTACACGGTGACGGATGACAACACGGGCTCCTGCTGGTGGACGAGCAACGGGAACGAGCAGTCGGTGTACATCGACCTGGGACAGGTGCACCTGGTCAAGCGGATGGAGGTCCTCTTCGGCAGCGCGAATCCGCCGAGCTGGTACATGGGCATCAGCCTCAACGGGAGCAGTTGGGTGATTCAGGACGGCAGCTCGCTGTCGTATGCGTCCGGTCAGACGCTCATCAGGGATTACAGCCAGCGCTCGGGCGGAGGGTTGAACACGCGCTACGTGCGGTTCTACGCGTCGGGCACCTTCCCCGGCATCACCCAGTTCTCCCAGATTTGTGACGTCCGCTTCTACCGGTAGGCACGACGCCCCAGTCCTCGGGGCTGTGTGACGGGCCACTTCATGACGCGAGGACGGAGCGAAAGCCTCGGCTCCCGCTCCGTCCTCACGGACTCACACCCGCGCGCCCGGCGTCACAGCTCCGTGCTGGCGTGCAGCGCCGTCACGCCCGGCTCCACGGGCTGCCGCCAGGTGGCGCGGTAGGTGCCCCCCGCGAAGTCCCACGTCACGCTCCAGGTCTGGACGGGGAAGGGCCCCTGGTGGGGCGTGGCGCCGCTCCAGAACGAGCGTGTGCCCGACGCGTAGGACAAGCCCAGGTCCGTCGACTCCCCGAAGCCGGGCCCCGTCATCAGCCCACAGCCCTTCGCGTCGCACCGCAGGCTGCCAGACGGGTAGGGGCGGCTGACATTCGTCGCTTCCTTCAACCACTCCGTTCCAGTCCACCGCCACCAACTCAGGTCCGTGTGCATCCGGATCCCGCTCGGGGACACGGCCAGCAAGCCCTGGCCGTCCCCTGACGACGCCACGGTGTTCTCGTTGGACCAGGCGACACCGTTGTGCACCATGTAGCGGAACTCATGGCTGAGGGGCGCCATCACCATCACCGCGCTGTCCGTGGCCACGATGTCGTAGATGCCGGTCCGCAGCACCGGCTCCACCCTCGGCTGCCAGACGCCCGAGGTGTGCATGCGCAGGATGTTCAGCTCGCGGTCCTCCCGCTTCGTCGACAACGCGAAGGAGGCTCCCGAGGGAATCAACTGGGTGTTTCTCCAACGCAGTATCGTCGACGTGCGCTCGGCGGCGAGCTGAGGCGTGCTCCACGTCGTCCCGTCCACGCTCTGCGCAGAGCGAATCTCCCACTCGCCCCACGCCGCCATGAAGCCACTGGCTCCGTGCACCAGGACCAGGTCGGGGGCCGTAGCCGTCACGCTGTCCAGCTTGACCGGCGTCCCCATCCCCCCTGCGGCGTAGGACACCGCCCAGATGTCCACCTTGCCCGCCGTGGTGGCCGGCTGGAGGTATGCGACGACCACCCTGTCGCCATCCACGGCCACCCGGACGTTGGAGCCCACGGGCCCCAGACGCACGGGCTGGTGCCACACCTCCCCGTCGTACTCCGCGAGGAAGAGGCTCCACACGCCCCCATCGAACTGCTCCCACGCGGCGGCTCCTTGCCCGTCCGGCGCGAAGTGGACCACCGCCTCCCGCACGCCACCGACGAGCGGCGGCGTCACCATCTGCCTCGCCGCGCCCCACTGGCCACCTCCCTGATAGCCACGCACGGAGAGCTGCCCCGGCGCCACATAGGACACACTCACCTGGTCCCCCACCCGATGCGGCACCACGGGAGTGCTCTCCGCGCCTCGAAGCTGGACGCTCGGCTGCCACCCCTGCGACGTGAGCGCGGTCCCCCAGACTTCATGCTGGGACGACGTCGGGCCGTTCTTCTTCATCAGGACCAGCAGCTCATTGCCCACCGCGCGCGTCTCGAGCACCGCGTGCATCCCTGTCGCGACAACACTCCTCGTCACCGACGTCCACGAGCCCCCCACTTGCGTGATGGAGTGCAGCCCCGAAGGGCTGCCCGACAACAACCCGACGTAGTTGCCCTGGTACGAAACCACCGCCACGGGGAGGAGCAGAGGCCCGCTGTCCGGCAGCCGCACGAGGGACTGCCACTCACCATTGACGCGAACCGACGCGGTGAGTTCATCCGAGCGGATGAAGAGCGCCGTGACGGTGCTGCCATCCGAGGCGATGCGCAGATTGCGCGCCTGACTGGAGGTGATGAACTCGGCGGGCCCCCACGCCCGGGTGGTCCGATTGAAGAGCGAGAACCACGTCCCCTCCGAGGTGGTCCACGCCCGGCCAAAGCTGTCTCCCACGAGGGTGTACTGCTCCTCCACGGACGAGGAGACGACGCTGGAATGCACCCACTGCACACCATCGAAAATCGTCGTGACGTCCTCGAAGGAGTCCGGCCCGGATATCAACATCACGGCCCCCGCGTTCGAGACGAGGGTGGGGGACGTCCCCAGGTTCTTCCGGGTCACCTCCAACCACTGCGCCCCGGAGCGCACACGGAAGGACCTCGAAACGGAGTCATAGGCATAGAGGTTGTCGCCGAAGCCGAAGAGGTGGCCACGGATGCCAGGCGTCACCGGGGTGAAGGCCGTTCCATCGAAGAGCGCCACCGCATCGTCGTTGGGCGATGGGGTCGACCACCCCACGATGAACCGCTGGTCCCACGCGGCCGCCTGCGGCGACTCCTTCATCGAGCGCCCCTCGCCCACCAGGATGGACGCTCCGAAGCCAGAGCCTCGGTTGAGCGAGGCGCGGACCTGGACGCCCGTGCCCGTGTTCTCGTTCCACACGGCCAGCGTCCCCAGCGGCCCGGTGGCGAACACGGCCGGGCCCGGCTGGCCAGGACTGCCCGCGCTCACCCTCACCCCCGGAGCCACCGTGCGGAAGGTGTACGTGAAGGGCGAAGCGAGGCTCGCCCCCTGAGGCGTGCGCACGTCCCGCACGGTCACCGTGTAGTTCGTCGCCGGCGCGAAGGGCGACAACTGACGGAACGCCACCGTGTTCGTCGATGACTCGTAGTTGGCCACCCCCGTGACACCCGCGACGCTGACCGTCTCCGGGGTGATGGAGTCCCGGTCCAGCGGCCGGTCGAAGCGCACGCGCAGCGGGCCACTCAGCGGCACGAAGCGCGTGTCCGGAGCAGGCGTCGCGTCGAGGACCTGTGGAGGGGAGGGGGGCAGCTCCGTGACGAAGCCAAAACCCTCGAACGGCACCAGCCGGTTACCGACGATATCCTCCACGGAGCGGGCGTGCCCCCGGTAGCGCGTCTGGTACTTCAATGGCTGGGCAGGAGTGAAGACCCCCTGGAGCCGCGCGTCGTCGTAGCGCAGGGCGCCCGGGACGAGGCCGACCACCTGGGTGCCATCCGCGTTCAGCTCCTCCAGGTAGAGACGGTCCGGCGTGATGCTCGCGGGCCGGAGCGGCTCGCTGAACGTGACGATGATGGGGGCGTTGCGCACGGCGACTCCCACCGAGGTTGCCTCCGGCAGGGTTGCCTGCACGCGAGGCGAGGTGGTGTCTCTCGACGACGCCACCACGAACGTGAGCGTGTACGGCTGAACGAGGGGATTGCCCGCCAGGTCCTTCGCCTTCGTGGAGAGCGTGCCCGTGACACGTGCGCCCGGCGCGGGCTGGGGGCTCACCCGGAAGTACAGCGACCGGCTCGCGGCTTCATAGGAGTACGTCCCGGAGAGTGGCGACGCGGGGTTCGGACCCAGCAACTGCTCGAACTGGAGCGACTCGGCCGTGAGGGTGCGCGGGTCCATGGCCTCGTTGAACGTGAGGACGTACACCGGCCAGGTCGACGGCACGTCCGTCACTCCGAGGGGGGGCTTCGTGGCCGTCACGCTCGGCGGCGACGAGTCCGACTCCAACCCCACCGTGAAGATGGAGTGATGGGGCACGCTCAGCGACTTGCCCGTCACCGAGCGCAGCAGCGAGGAGACCACCGCCGTCACCAACGCGTCGGCGGTGAACGGACGCGCCGGGGTGAAGGTCAGCGTGCGGGTGGTGGCGTCATGAGTCAGGGTGCCCTGGAGCGAGACCCCGTTCTCCGACACCGTGAGGACATGCTCGTTCACCGTGCTGACGTCGAGCGCCTCCGTGAAGCCCACGATGACCCGCGCGTTGCGAGGGACCGCCTCCGCGTCCAACGCGGGCAACACGTAGTCGATGAAGCCCAGGCTCTCCGAAGGCTGCGAGCCACCGTCTCCAGTCCCACCGTCCCCCGTGGGGCTGGAGCCACCATCGGAGCCTCCCGCGTCGGGATCGCCCGAGGCGTCCGGCGGGTCATTGTCGTTCGGCGTGTTGTCCTTGCAGGCAGGGGTGAACACCATGAGGCCCAGGACAACCAGGGCCCATCTCATCCAGGAGGGTTTCAATGTCATAGGGGGGATGTCGCGGGCCGAACGGCTTGTGCGGCGCTTTCCGTTCCCGCGACTCGGGTGACGACGACAGGACCACGAAGCAGCAAGAGGGACCACGCGTCGACGGAGCCCCTGTACCGACAGGGGTCATGCGCGCCCGGATAGGCGAGGGCACCTGCAACCAGGTGACAGGCGCTCGCCACACCGCACCGATGTACCGCGACCCTCTGACGTTCCCCTTGGAGTGACCTCCAGATCCCGGCCAGTCGGCGACGCACGTGTCATCGCGGTCCTGCGCCTGATGCCCTGACGGGTTGGGGCGACACCTCGCGGCACTGAATGCGGCCGCATTCCACGCTACCGCCGTTCGTGGCACTCGACTTCGGTGAACTCGTAGTGATTGGTCCTGACGCCCCAGTTTCTGCGGATGCCATTGCAATCACATCGCCGATCTCCCGCGAGGGTCGTCATGCCAGGCGGGCGTGTCCATCCCAGGAGTCTGGGAGATGCTGTCCGGCCCGTGCGGGGATGGACAAGAGTGCTCCGGCTCTATCTTGGCGACCGAGAATAGACGGCCTTTCCTCCGAGGTGGCGCACGGTTCGGCGGCCCCCATCCGCGCCCCGCCTCGGCTCCTCCGCCTCAGCCAAGTGTGTCCTGGTGCGCGGCGCTCCGACGTCCCATGGAGTTGCCATGGCTTGACATGTGCTCCGTGTGCCAGTGTTTTTGCTTTCCGCCGCGTCTTCCTTCAGGAAGGAGGGGCCCACGCCGTTGGCCCATCCATCCCACCTGCTGTCTGGAGGAACGACCATGACACCCCTGCTACGAAGCATCTGGCGTCGTCTGCCCATTCTGATGTTCGCGCTGGGCTGCGGTGGAGCACTCCCCGAGCCAATAGAGGAGGGCGCCCCGGGTATGCGGGCGGAGTCCTTCCAGCCGGCGAATGTCTCCCTTTCAGGCGCGCTGCTCGATGACCACGGAGACACTCCGGCCACCGCGACGCACCTCCCCGCCTCCTCTGCCAGCTTCGGAGGCACGCTGGAGAGCTCCCTCGACCGGGATGTCTTCGCCTTCCAGTCGGGGGCCCGGCACTTCTACCGCTTCCACTGCACCTTTCCGGAGCCGCTCGTGGGTTGGGGGCTCGAGCTCATCGATTCCGCGGGCAGGCGTCTGGATTGGGTCCCTGTCTGGATTTCGTCCGGGCGCAGCCTCTACTTCAAGACCCACTCGGCGCAGACCACCTACCTGAGGATGTACGCCGTCCATGAGGAGCTGTCGGGCTCCTACAGTTGCGTGCTCGAGGACGTGGGGCAGGATGACCACGGTGACACCGTGGAAACGGCCACGCCTTGGCTCCCGAGCACCCAGGCCACGGGCGTCATGGAGCTGCGCACGGACATGGATGTGTTCACCGTGTCTTTGTCGCACGGGGCCTTCCATGGCGTCACCTGCACGTCCCAGAACCCGGCCGTGTCCTGCAAGGTGAAGGTCCTCTCTCCCACGGGTTCGTCCACGGGGGATCCCACGGGCACGGTCTCCTTCAATGCGACGCATGACGGAATCTACCGGGTGGAGGTGACGTCGGTCTTCGCGCAGGACCTCATCGTCCAGGCGGCCTATACGCTCCAGTTCGCGACCCTGGGCACGGACGACCACGGGGATGCGCGGGAGTACGCCACTCCGGTGACGCCGTCGTCCGTGCCTTTCACGGGGCAGCTCTCCGGTGGACTGGACCGGGATGTCTTCTCCTTCACCACCCAGGTGGGACACATCTACCTCTTCAGTTGCGAGGTCGTCCCTGGGTACAGCGTGGGGCCGCACCTGATGCTCACGAATGGCACGGGGCAGATGGTGGATGGCCACACGTACGTCGAGAACCAGCCGACGCGTGTCTCGGTGGATGCGGCCGCTGTCGCCGAGTACTTCGTGGAGGTGGGCTTCGGGGCCTACGTGGGCCCCTATTCCTGTCGCCTGGAAGACCTGGGCTCAGACGACCACGGGGACACCCTCGTGGATGCGACCGAAGTGCTGCTTCCCTCCCTGCTCACGGGACACATGGAGACGCGCCTCGACGTGGATGTCTTCTCCTTCTCCGTGCGTGCCGGGCACCACTACTCCCTTCAGCAGATGGGAGGCACCGGCAACGCGGGCGCAGTGAGGCTGAAGAACGCGCAGGGGGCGGTGCTCCATACCCTGTCCGGTGGCTTCACCTTCCTGTCGTCCGAGGAGGCGGTCTACTTCCTGGAGGTGGATGTCGCGCCGTTCGGGCGTGCGGGCACCTTCTCCATCTGGGCCCGTGACCTGGGACCCGATGACCACGGGGACACACCCGCGACAGCCACGCCGCTCGAACCGGGCCTGCCTGTCTCTGGCGCGTGCTACGTGAGCACGGACGTGGACGTGTTCACCTTCTCCATGGAGGCCAATGCCCTCTATCGGGTGAGCTGCACCGGATGCGACCCGAAGCTCGAGTCACCGGCCGGGCCGCTTCGCACGCTCAAGACGACCCAGGGCACCACCATCAGCTACCACCTGGACGCCGACGCAACGGCTCCGGTCTACGTCGTCGTCCGGGCGGGGCTCTACCAGCTCACGCTGGAGTACCTGGGCACGGACGACCATGGGGATGACCTGGTCCATGCGACGCCCATCACCTATCCGCTGCTGCTGCCCGCGGTGCTGGACTCCGCGTTCGACGTGGACGTGTTCTCGCTGAGCCTGCTTGCCGGGCAGCCGCGTCGCGTGAAGGCCACGGCCGGTTTCGGGACGGTGGTGAGTGTGGTGGCCCCGGATGGAACGGCGGTGCCCAGGAGCTTCGCGGGGGACTTCACTCCCACCCAATCGGGCCTCCACCACCTCCGGGTCCGGCCTGACATTGCGTCCGGGAGCTTCACGTACGGCCCCTACTCACTCATCCTGGACTGAGCACGCCGCCGCGTTCCCTTGCGCGTCTGGCGCCTCAGCCCAGCGAGGCGGGAGGCCCCGGTCTTCAACAGCCCGCGGGGTCATTTCAGCAGCAAGTTCCGACTTCGCGTGGGTGTCTCGAATCCCGAGACTTGAGACGGATTAAGCATCCAAGGTTGTCGCTGAGGGTTTGGGGTGGGGGCGCGCTATGAAACCTGGCGCGCGGCCCCGGCGGGAAGCCCTCGCCGGGCGGCGCATTCCCCCGCAGTCAAAGAGACGAGCATCCATGTTCAAGCAGGCAGCAGTCCTCGCGATGACCGGTGTCGCATTGCTGGTCGGTTGCGGCGGTATGGAGCCGCGAATGGAG
This sequence comes from Myxococcus llanfairpwllgwyngyllgogerychwyrndrobwllllantysiliogogogochensis, assembly GCF_006636215.1. Lineage (GTDB taxonomy): Bacteria > Myxococcota > Myxococcia > Myxococcales > Myxococcaceae > Myxococcus > Myxococcus llanfairpwllgwyngyllgogerychwyrndrobwllllantysiliogogogochensis. The sequence continues at coordinate 11,434 of NZ_VIFM01000196.1, forward strand.
AACGAGGAGATCATCTCCAACCTCATCGAGGCCGGCTATCCGGCCAAGGACATCCAGGTCATCAACGAGGCTGTTTTCGTGGGCGGCGACACGCGTGTGACGCTCCAGGCCTCCCGAGAGATGCTTCAGGCCCCCCCGGGGAGCGCCGAGCACTACAGAACGACCAACGTCGTCGGCCCCTCAGTGACGAAGATCTGCCTCAACCCATCGGACTCGTTCAACGAGCATCCCAAGTTGAAGCTGGGGCTCAACATGGCCATCGAAAACTACAACGCGCTGGGTCTGCGGTTCACCTTCGAGCGCGGCCCGACCACCGGCTGCTCCGCGAACATCGACATGGTGACCACGACCGAGGACCATAGCTGGACGTTCTTCCCTGCGCTCGGTCTCCCCCACGGGACCATCTACATGACTGTCTTGCTGGCCAACTACGAGCTCGACATCAACGAGCACACCATCACCCACGAGATTGGCCACGCCATCGGGTTGCGCCACACGGACTACTACAACAGCGCCATCAGTTGCCCGAGCGGCTACAACGAGGGCGATATGGGCGTGGGCGCCATCCTCATCCCGGGGTCGCCGGAAGCCGCCGTTTGGGACGGGTCCGTCATGAACGCCTGCCCCAACTTCGGCAGTACCGGCGAGTTCACCCAGGCCGACGAGGCCGCGCTGAAAGCCCTCTACGGCCCGAGCGAGCTCCCGAACTGCTCGAACGTCGACCTCACGGTCTTCCGAGGGCAGACGGGGGCACAGGGTCGCTGCACCTGCTCCCCGGGGGCCTCAGGCACTGTCTGGGGAACGAATCTCTACACCGATGACTCGAATATCTGCACCGCCGCGGTGCACGCGGGTGTCATCTCCACCAGCGGTGGGACGGTGGTCGTCGAAATCCAGCCGGGCCAGAGCACCTACGTGGGAACCACTCGCAACGGCGTCACCACGAACTCCTACGGCGCCTGGGCGGGGAGCTTCCGCCTCATCGGCGCTCAGGTGCCGCAGACTCCGCCGATCTGCTCCAGCTTCAACTTCCTGTCCTACCGCGGGCAGAACGGGACGCAAATCCGGTGCAACTGCCCGACGGCGAGCCTCGGAGCGGCGATCTGGGGGACGGACCTCTACACCGATGACTCGGATGTCTGCACGGCGTCCGTGCACGCGGGTGTGATTGCCTCCAGCGGCGGACAGGTGACTGTCACCATCCAGCCGGCCCAGGGTGGCTACGCGGGCACCACCCGCAATGGCGTGACCTCGTACTCCTACGGTTACTGGGCGGGGAGCATCTCCCTCAGCCCGTAATCGCCCCGTTGGCAATGGGCGGCCCGGACAGAAGTGCTCCGGGCCGCCGGTTTCGCTTCAACGCACCCAATGACAGACCCCGGATAGCCACGCGGGTATGCGCCATCCGGGTCACTTCGAGCCGCGCCCGGGGCGCAGGCGCACGACGATACGCTGTGCCCGAGGGAAGTGAACGGACACACCGCTGCCGAGCGCGGTGCGGGAGAGCGCCGCGCTGAAGGGTAGGGGGCTAAGGGGTGGGGCCCTTACTGCCAGAAGTCTGGCTGCTGTCCATGATGTCGGCGACACGCAGGGCCCACAACTCGCGGCCACGCCCCCCGTCGTTGGCGGCGAAGTAGACCAGGGTGCCCGCGCGAGTGAGCGACGTCGGAGTGGAGGAGGCGTCACCCGGTGCCAGGTCCGTCAAGCGCACCGTTCCCGCGGCGCTCCCGTCCGTCATCCACAACTCCATTCCGGTTTCCCCATCCGACGCGGAGAACAACAGCCGCCCCTCGGCCAACGGAAGCAGGTTCGAGACGAGCGCGCCATTGTTGTAGGACTGCGTCGCCAATCCCCCATTCGGACCGGGTCGGAGGTCCACCAGGATATCCGTGCCCGCGGCAGTCCCATCGCTCTTCCACAACTCGTAGCCGTGAGCATCGTCACGCAGGCCGAAGTAGAGCGCGCCGCCCATCGTGGCGAAGTACGTCGACTCGGAGTAGGAGCGCACCGGAAGGTCCTTCACCTTGACGGTGCCCGCGCTGGTGCCATCGCTCTTCCAGAGCTCGGTCGTGGTGTAGTCGGACACGAAGAAGAAGAGCGTCCCCGACATGTTCCTGAAGTTGGTCAACGCGCCGCCGGTTGCCGGCAAGAAGGTCGCCACCTTGACGGTGCCCGTGCTGGTGCCATCGCTCTTCCAGAGTTGGTTGTACGCGCCGGTTCCATCCTGGGCGCGGAAGAACAGCGTCCCATTCACGTCGGTGAGGTTGGACGGGGAGGAGCTGTTCACGCCCGGCCAGATGTCCTTCACCCGCGTCGAGCCCGAGTAGGTGCCATCCGTCTTGTACAGCTCGGTCCCCAGGCTCGTGCCGTCATCGGCGGTGAAGAAGAGCGTCCCGTTGGAGACCACCATCTGGTCCGGGGTCCTGAGCCCGCGACCGGCGGTGTCACTCGTCTGGGTGGTGTAGGAGCCGTCCGTCATCCGCAAGGTGTCGCCGTAGCTGGTGTCATTGGCGCGGAAGTACAGCCAGTTCTTGTACGACACCAATCGGGGCGAGGTGACGGTGAGCGAGCTGGCCACGGGGATGGCGCCAGCGGTGCCCGAGGAGGTGGGACTCCGCATCAGCCTCGCGGGCGAGCTGCCTCCAATCGAATTGGTGGTGGTGATGTAGAAGATGCTCGAGCCATGCAGGGTGAAGGAGGACAGGGTCGGGCTGCAGCTCCCCGTGCAGATGTCCCAATACCTGCGGGTGCCCGTGGCGGTGCCATTGCTCTCCCACAGCTCCGCCCCATGGCTCCCTTCATTGGCGGTGAAGAACACGCGGCCGTTCGACACGACGAGATTCGCGGGGGAGGACTCGCTCACGGGCCCGAAGAGGTCTTTCACCTGGGTGGTGCCAGCGGCCGTGCCATCGCTGCGCCACAGCTCGGTGTTCGAGACGCCGTCGTTGGCTCCGAAGTAGAGGACGCCGTCCAGGATGCCGAAGTAGCTCGTCGCCAGGGTTGAAAAGGCGCCAAGCGAGGTGCCCGGGTTGATGTCCTTCACGACGCGGGTGCCCGCTGCGGTCAGGTCACTCACCCAGAGCTCCGTGTAGACGCTTGAGCCCGTGCTCGCCTCCCGGGCGGAAAAGTAGACCGAGCCGCCCAAGACGTTGACGTTGTTCAGGTTCGAGGGCGCGGTGAGGAGTCGCTGGGTGCCCGCCTGGGTGCCGTCGCTCTGCCACAGGGCATAGGTAGCGGTCGAGTCGTAGGCGGTGAAGAACAGACTGTCTCCCACCACATTGATGTTGTTGATGTTGGAGGTGGCGCTGCCAGGAAAGACATCCACGGCCAGCAAGGTCCCGGCGGTGGTGCCATCGCTCTTCCACAGCTCGTATCCTGAGGCGGTGTCGGAGGCCGGGAAGTACATCAGCCCGTTGAAGAGCAGGGGGGCGCCCACGGTCCTGAATTCCTTCACCTTGACCGTCCCCGCGGCCGTCCCATTGGACTTGAAGAGACTCCGCTGGCTGGGAGCATCCGAGGCGATGAAGTAGAGCATGTCGTTGTACACGGTGAGTTCAGCTGGCGCGGAGCCGTTGGTGCCCGGGTAGAGGTCCATCCGCATGGCCGTGCCGGCGGCGGTGCCGTCCGTCGCCCACAACTCGGCCCCCACCCCGGAGGTGGCCCTGAAATAGACCGTGCCGTTGAAGGCGAGGAAGCCACTCGGGTAGGAGTCGCCGGTGCCCGGGTTGATATCCACGAGCATCTTCGTGCCGACGGCGGTGCCATCACTCGTCCACAGTTCGTTTCCCGAGGCGGGGTCGTAGATGCTGAAGTAGAGCGTCCCGTTGATGGGGGTGAGTTTTGGACTGAAGTTGTTGATGTTGATTACCTTGAGCATCTGCGTTCCGGCGACAGTGCCATCGCTGCGCCACAGCCCCAGGGCTCCGTGGGAATTCGAGGCGAAGAAATAGAGCGCCTCGTTCATGACCGTCAGACCGCGCGGGTTTGAGCCGCATGGGCCCGAGCAGAGGTCCGCGACCAGCGCGGTGCCAGCGGAGGTGCCGTCGGTCCTCCAGAGCTCCTCGCCCGAGGTGTGGCTGTCGGCGGCGAAGTAGAGCGCCCCACCGAGCGCGACGAAGTGCTTCGGATTGGAGCCGACGTTGGCCGGAGTCGAGGTGTTGATGTCCTTGACCAGGAAGGCGGGTCCTTCGTCCAGCGCCTCCCTGAGGGGACCTGGTTCCTGCTTGGGAGCCCACGGCTCCGTTGCCTCCGGGCCGCAGCCCGCGCCCAAGGTGAGCAGTGTGAGTAGGAAAAGACCTCTCACTCCGGATGCAGGAGTGGAACATACGGACGCGGAACGTCCGCCTTGCTTCTGGATATTCATGTTGGAGAACCCCTCACTGAGGCGTTGGATGAAACCGCACCGGACTGACATGTCTGGAAGGGAATTCTGACGCGAGACGCATGGCCTTGTTTTGGGTGAAGGCCACGTATCGGTGCTCTCCCGGAACATCGGACCGATAGAAGCCCATGGTGCTGTCCTGCTCGTGAGCGGACGGGTAAGAGCACCTCTTGGAGAGGTCGGCTCAAGGGGGTGTGGTCCCTGTGGCACGTGAACGGACACACCGCCGCCGAGCGCTGCGCGGGAGTTCGCGGCGCGGAAGGGTGGGGCGCTGACTGCCAGAAGTCTGGCTGCGGCGGCCCTGGTGCCGGTGCAAGAGGCGGCACATCCACGGGCCGCTTCAAGTGCTCGAGCACCTGCCTGACCGTGGGCGAGTGGGCGAGGTCGCCTCCACCCGGTCAGCGCGTCTTGCCCGAGCGCTCAAGGATGAGGCGCTGCGTCTCGTTGCCCTCGGAGCCACCGTCCCGCTCCAGGATGTAGTCGAAGAGCGAGTCTTCCCCCACCGTCACGGGCGAGCCTGCTTTCAGTTCCGGCACGGCCTCCGGCTCGCTGTTCAACACGCCATGGAGCACGCTGCCCTCCCACCGCGTGACGTGGACCCACATCCACTCGATGCCCCCGTCATGGGTGGTGAAGCGGGCCTTCACGAGCAGCTTCGACTCCAGCTCCAGACCCTCCTGGAAGCGCGGCTTGATTCGCGTGAGCAGGGCCTCCACGGCGCGGCGGCTCGCGGCCAGCAGCTCCGGGTCCTCATCGACATGGACAATCTCGGATTGCGTGCCGAAGACCTCGGCGATGGCGGCATAGGGGCGCTCCGAGGGGTTGTCGCCAGGCCGAGCCTTGAAGATGATTTCCACCAGCCGGTTCTCACCTTCCACGTCGCTCGGGTCCACGGGGAGCAGGCCAATCAAGGTGCGCCGGGGCGCCTCGGGCGGCACCTGCTCCAGCAGGGCCTCGCGATAGGAGGCGAGCCTCAGTGCGTCCACGGTGATGGGGAAGACCCCATCCTCGCGGATGGCGGTGCCTTCGACCATGAGCTGGGCGACGAGGTTCATGAACGTGCCCACCGTGTGCGCGAGCGGCGCCGGGACCTGCTGCACTCCCAGGTCCGGGAGGCCGAAGGTGCCCAGGCCCGCGGTCATGAGCCGTGCGGTGCCGTCCCATTCCGAGTAGACACGCGTGTTGAAGTGGCGTGGCAGCATCGGCTCGCCGCCGTCCCAGCCTTCGAGCCGGCGCTCGTGCCAGCCCTCCACGGAGAAGAACTCCCCGGCATGCTCGTCCCACACCAGCCCGCCGCTGGCGCGGGCCAGCTCCAATGCCAACGCATGTGCCTGCCGCACCGCCTCGAAAGCCGGGGGCTCGGTGGTGAACTCCAGGACGGTGATGCGCTCGGAGGCCGCGAGCTGCGCCTGCTCCTGGGGCGAGAGGCCGCGCGCGGCGATTTCAAGCATCCCCTGCTCGGGAAGAGGATGGTCCTTCAGGGCGCGCTCCGAGACGCGCACGGTGGGCAGGGGCGCTGCCCCCGGGCCCTCCCCAGCGAGCCGCAGCACGGTGAAGCGCTCGCGCACCAGTTCCTCCACCTTCGGGAGGACTGGGATGCCGGGCTTCGGCGTGTGGACGACGGCGAAGCGAAACGTGGCGCGCGGGGAGAAGAGCGGGCCTGGGGGTAGCGGTGGGGGAATCGGCCGGAGAGTCGCCGCCCGGGTGGCACAGCCCGAGAGCGCGAGCGCACAGAGCACCGCGCCCCAGAACCCCACGAAACCCAACCGCCTGGCGGTCACACCGCGCATGCTCATCCTCACGCCCTGTTCGAAGAAGGTAGGTGACGGCAACCTAGCACCCGGAGGCGACAGTCGGCCGTTCCGGTCCCAGCTTCGTCATGGCGTCGTCGTCACCGTCGGGATGCGGGTGCGTCTTGCTGGCCTGCTAGGATTCGCGGGGCCTCCCATCCGCACTGAACACCCGACGAACCTTTGAGTGAGGTCAGCACGCATGTTCAAGGACAGCGCCGCTTCAGGACTCGGGTCTGAGTACCGCCCGCTCGACTCTCCCCAGCTCGAGAATCCCCACCCGTTCCTCGCGCGTGCACGGCGGGAGGAGCCGGTGTTTTTCAGCCCGGCGCTGGGAGCGTGGGTGGTGACGCGCCATGCGGACATCAGCGCAGTGGTCGCCGATGCCGAGCGCTTCTCGTCCGCCGAGTCCATCACCGTGGGCGCCGCGACGACGCCTCCGGAGGTGGTTGCCGCGCTGATGGACGGCTACCCTCTGGTCCCCAGCCTCGTCGACAATGATCCGCCAGCGCATTCGCGCTTCCGGAGCCTCGTCAGCAAGGCCTTCACCGGGCGGCGCCTCGCGGAGAAGGAACCCTTCATCCGCGCCCTCGTGGACGAACTCATCGACTCCTTCCGGAAGGAAGGGAAGGCGGACCTGTTCCTGCGGTTCGCCCATCCACTGTCGTGCAGCATCATCGCGGAGATTCTCGGAATCCCTCGCGCGGACATCCACAGGTTCCGGCGCTGGTCCGACGAGCTGACCACGGTCCTCGCGGCGCATGGCCCCATTGAGCACCAGGTCGCATGCGCGCGAGGCGTGGTCGACTTCCAGCGCTACCTCGCCGCGGCGCTCGAGGAACGCAAGACGTCTCCCCGGGATGACCTGATGAGCGACATCGTCACCGGGTCACAGGGGATGACGCCGCCCATGAGCATGGCGGAGCTCGTGAGCATGCTGATGCAGGTGCACTTCGCGGGGCACGAGACGACCGCGGGCCTCATCGTGGGAGCGGTGGAGTTGCTGCTGGAGCATCCGGAGCAGCTGCGGGCCCTTCGGGACGACCCGGGCCTCATCGCGGGCGCGGTCGAGGAGGCGGTGCGGATGACCTCTCCCGTGCATGCCATGTTCCATACCGCGCTGGAGGCGGTGGAGCTTGGGGGCGTTTCCATTCCCAAGGGAGCCCACATCCGCATCGTCTACGCGTCGGCCAATCGCGACGAGGCCCGGTTCCACGAGCCGGAGCGCTTCGATGTCCGGCGGCCTGACGTCAAGAAGCACCTCGCCTTCGGGCAGGGCCTCCATTTCTGCATCGGCGCGCCGCTCGCGCGGCTGGAGGCACGCCTGGCGCTGGAGGCCCTTCTGCGGAGTCTCCCGGGGCTCCGGCTGGTGCCAGGGCAGGCGCCGGGCTTCTTGAGGAGCGTCACCGTCAGGCGCCACGAGAGCCTCGAGGTCGAGTGGGAGGTCCACGCGCCCCAGGCTCGCTGACGACAGCGTTGAGCGGCACGCCTGAATCACCTTCAGCGGAACCGCCCTCATTGCGAGGTGGCTCCCGTAGGTGTGCCCGCAGGTCGTGCCAGCCGATTTGCCCCTGCTCGCGGGTGATGCCCGCCACCCGGAGCGCACGTCGAAGCGGCGCCTCCATCTTCCCGTCAGTGAGCTGCCGGCCGTCTTCTTGGCAGAACACGAAGCGATCGCGCAGGTGCCGGTGCGACTTGAGCGCCTCCACCACCGAACGGGGCAGGTCGACCGTCCGCTCGCGTCCACCCTTAGAACCTCGAACTAAAGTCAGGATGGAGGCGCCGAAGGAGCATGAGGCAACATACCGCCGGGGCCGCAAGCGCAAGGCCAGGCAGGATGGGCGCGAGCTGCGGCGCTACAAGTCGTCGAGGACGGTCAGGCGACCGGGCTGAACAACCTCAAGCGGCGTCAGGGCCGCGGCTTCACGCCCCAGACGCCCACCTTGCCGTCGTCCATGCCCCAGCTCACGAAGCGTCCGTCGGGCGAGAAGTTCGCGGTGCTTCCCTCCTGGTCGTCCAGGTCCGAATAGGAGAAGACGCTGCGTCCCTCACGAACGTCGATGACCTCGAACGCGCTCGTGTCCGGACCAGCCGCCAGCAAGGTGCCCTCCCGATTGAACTCGAACTGCAGGGCCCCGGAGGCCGGGGCCCTGATGATCCGAGTGGTTTCAAGTCCGGGAAGGTCCAGGAACAACAACTGGCCAGCGGAATTCGCGGCGACCAGCGACGCTCCGGACGGCGTGAACGCCACGGTCCAGAGCTCCTGTGAGTCGAACGTGCGGGCCCCCACGAGCTTACCGGTCCGCGCATCCCAGAGGCGAACCGAGCCACGTGTCGTGGCGCCGTCCTGCTCCTCGGCGACGCCCACAGCCGCGAACCGGCCATCCGGCGACAATGCGCAGCCGTAGAGGAAGGCCGGGTCCTCCAGCCGCCACATGAGCCAGTCGCGCTCCATGTTCCAGAGTAGGACGCGTCCCTGGCTGGCCGTGACCAGAAGGCGCGTGCCGTCCGACGACAGGCACCCACGGGCGACGGACCCACCAAGCTCCACCGAGGACAACAGCTTGCCGTCGGTGACGGACCAGGTCTGGAGGGTGCCGCGCCTCGTCACGGACAGAAGCCGCTGGGAGTCGGGCAGGAACCACGCGCCCACGCATTGGGAGACGGGGTGCGCGACAAGCGGAGCCGACTCTTCCGAGTGCAGGTCCCACCAACGCAGCGGCGTACCGCCCCGATTCTGGACCGACAACAGATAGCGCGACGACGCATCCCAGGCCAACCGCTGCCACCGCGAGGACGTCGACCGTTCCGGCGGCCCCAGCATTCGCAGCAGGGACAAGTGCCTCGCGGTGTCAGGGGTCAGCGGAAGGGAGGGCATGAGCATGGTGAGGATCCGGGGAGCGCGCATAGCCGCTCTGCGGCGGGCTTGAAGGGCTTTCAGGGCCTCAATGGTCAGGTGAAAATCGGCCAAAGGGAGAGGACCGAGACAGGAGGACTCCTACCCCGCGGACTCGGAGGTACGCAACTCCAAGGCCCCCTTGGTGCGCCATCTGTCACTTCTGGTTCCAGGACTTCGCTCTCTCTGAGTCACCGTGAGGAGTCGAAAATCCAGTCGGGGATGGAGCAGACGAACCAGGTCAGCCCCAGCGCCAGTCGCAACCCCAACACGAGGGAGAGCGCCAACGCGGCCAGTTGGAAGGGGCGCGCTTGACGCTCCAGCTCGAAACAAACCTCCTCGAAGGGAATGGCCTGTTGAAACGTCTGCCAATTCCCATCCATGAGCACCAGGTCGGAGGACTTGAGGTCGCCCCGTCGCAGCATCGCCTCGAGCTGCACGACATCCGTACCAGAGGCTTCCCGGTCACGTCGAAACGCGAAAGGACCGGCTCGGCGTGACACGCTCACCGGGTTCTCCTCTTGAGGTGCGCTATGGGACGACCTGTTAGAGGGAGCCACGCCGTTGCGGGTCCTCACGTAGCACTGGAGCCTGTCGAAGGAGCGTCTGGGGCGTTTCCGCTGGGTGGTGGAGCGCCCATTGGCCTGGAAGAATCAGCTCGGCCGTGTCCGTGTTCGAGATGAGCGCAGGGACGACGTCCATTTCGGATTCCTCGTCCTGAGCCGTTGCCTTATGCTCCTTCGCCGCCTCTATCCTGACTTTTGTTGGAGGTTCTTAGTACTACCCGGTCACTTGAATCGAGGTGGCGGTCATGATCTACGGTCGGGATGACACCGGCACAGCTGCGCAAGCTGGATGAGGCGCTGAGCGCCTACCTCGATGAGATGGTGGTCGGCATGGGACGG
>NZ_VIFM01000197.1 GCF_006636215.1 Myxococcus llanfairpwllgwyngyllgogerychwyrndrobwllllantysiliogogogochensis
GATGAGACCTTCGAGACCTTCCCCGTGTATTCCCTGCTGCGTCGCCGCCCCGCGTTGCTGTCCGCGCTCGCCCTGCCTGGAGGATGGGTGGCGGAGTTCGAGGACGACACGCTCGTGGGCTACGGCAAGCCCGACTGAGAATCCGGGTCCGCGTCAGGTACGCTCCGAGCGAACCGTCCTGGGCCCCCAACTCAAAAATTCGAAGACACGAACATCATGACCAAGCTCAATCAGATCATCGCCGTCGAGAAGGGCGTCAAGAACCGCTCCCAGCAGGAGCTGACGCAGGCCCACCACGACCTCCAGAAGCCGCAGCTGCTCAACGGCATCTCCCGCACCTATCAGCCCCGTGACGAAGAGGGTGAGCGCTTCCCCCCCGAGTCCACGCGCGTGCAGGTGCGCACCGACGACGTGCTGAAGAAGACGAAGGAAATCCTCACCCGGCTCTTCGACGTCACCGCCACCAAGGACCTCACCAACTGTCACGCGAAGGCGGACGTGCGTGTCGACGGCAAGGTGCTGCTCAAGGGCGCCCCCGCCACGTACCTGCTCTTCTTGGAGAAGCAGCTGGTCGACCTGCAGACCTTCGTGAAGAAGCTGCCCACGCTGGACCCGTCGGAGTCCTGGGTCCCGGACCCGGCGCAGGGCCTGTGGGCCACCGAGCCGGTGCAGACCGCGAAGACGAAGAAGGTCCCCCGCAACCACGTGAAGGCCGAGGCCACCGAGAAGCACCCCGCCCAGGTGGAGGTCTATTACGAGGACATCGTCGTCGGTTACTGGAAGACGGTGAAGTACTCGGGCGCTCTCCCCGCCGTCCGGGTCAATGAGCTGGTGGAGCGCGTGGAGAAGCTCCAGCAGGCGGTCAAGTTCGCGCGCGAGGAAGCCAACGCGGTGGAGGTCGAAGAGTTGAAGTCGGGCGAGGTTCTCCTCGGCTACCTCTTCAGCTAGACTCGGCGCGCAGTCCTTTCGGAGTACAAGCTCAAACTCAGCAGCAAGTTGACGCCGAGCGTTCCCGGGTCGCCTTCAGTGCAGGTTCGAACCCTGCCCCCGCCATCCACTCCTGCGGCGGGGTAGCCCAACTGGTAGAGGCAAGCGACGTCACGGGCCCGCGAAGCACCCCACGCTCAGATTCTCACTCCAGACTCAGCATTCGCTGTCGCAGGTCCGATCAACCGTCTTCGCCCTTCTCCCCGAGATGCTGGTGCAATTCCAGCCCGCCGCTCCACTTGCTTGCGCGGCGGTCGTTCAATCGCAGGACACGGGGCATCAGACTGAGGCGAAGTCTTAAACGTGCGGACCTCATCCATGGCAGCACCCCGAGCCCGGTCAGGAGGACACCCTGATCGGGCTCACCTATTTGTCCCGTCGAAACTTCCAGCGCGGCTGTTTCACCTGGCGGACATGTCTCGTCGTGAGGGCTCGTGTGGGGTTGCCCTCGGCGCGCGGGGCGACTTCAATGCGGAGTCGCGATGCTGTTCGGAAGCAAGACGCCGCCGTCCCGTTCGGAGCTCGTCACCGAGGCGGACCTGGCTCGCTCGAAGGGCCGGCTGAACAAGGCCATCTTGGGTTACAAGAAGGCGCTGGAGCTGGAGCCGAAGGACGCGGTGGTGCTCGGCAAGCTCGCGCCGCTGCTGGCCCGGGTGAAGCAGCCGGAGGCCGCGCTGGAGAGCTTCCGCGCGGCGGCCCAGGTCCATCTGGACAAGGGCTTCGCGGACAAGGCGCTCGCCGTCTATGCGCAGGCGGCGGAGCTGTTTCCCCTGGAGCTGGACCTCTGGCGGCAGGTGTCGCAACTCCACGTCGTGAAGGGACACCGCGCGGAGGCCGTGAAGACACTGCTCCGAGGCCGGCTCCACTTCCGTCGCGGGGCCGAGCGGCCTGGTGCCATCCTCCTGCTTCGCGAAACGCTCGCGCTGGACGCGACGTTGTTCGAGGTGAAGCTGGACCTGGCGCTCCTGCTCGCGCGACAGAAGCAGCGTGACGAAGCGCTCGCGGTGCTGGAGCCCCTGCCCGCGGAAGCGAAGAGTCGCCGCCACATGCGCAGGTTGAGGTGGACGCAGGCGCAGGTGACGCCGGGCGTGGGCACCTTCACGTCATGGCTGCGCGCATTGCTGCTGGGCCGCTGAGCGTCAGCCCTTGGCAGTCATGAGCCGTGAGCCTCCCTGGACTTGACGCTCTGCCATGCGAGCCGTGGCAGCTGGCCTCGCATCCATGAGGGCTCCAGCGGAGCGCCCGCGAGGAAACGGCGGCAGGCCTCGTGACTCGGGCCGAGCAGCACGACATCCAGCAGTAGCGGCGGCCACGGCGGCAGCGAGCCCTCCGCGATGAAGCGCCCGAAGTGCTGGATGATGGGCGCGAGCAGCTCCGCCTTGCGCGCGGTGAGCGCTCCCGCCGCGTGCGTCCCCAGCTCCATCGCCATCGCCTGGTACATGAAGCGCCCTTCATCCCGGTGGGCGAAGATCCACTCCAGGTGGCCATCCACCAAGGCCACCACGGCCGCCTCCGCCGTGGCGGTGGGCAACACGCGCTCCGACAGGTGCGTGAAGAGGCGCTCGAAGGTGCGAATCAGCAACGCCAGCGTCAGGTCCGGCAGCCCGTCGAAGAGGTGGTAGACGCTCGACGGGCTCGCCCCCGCGGCCTTGCGAATCTCCTCGATGCCCGTGCTGAGAACGCCCCGCTCCGCGAAGCAGTGCAGCGCCGCATCCAGCAAGGCATCGCGTCGCTTCACCCCGTCCCGTCGTGCTGGCCCCATCGCCCTACCCTATGCGCTGCCCCCTCCTTGGGTCATCAAACCCCAGACCCTCGAATTGGAACATTCTTCCAATTAATGAACAGGGCTGGCAGGCTGGTGTCCATGGCCGACCTCATCCTCACTGGAGCGTCGCGTGGCATCGGTCACGCGCTGGCAAAGGCCCTCGCGAAGTCGACGGAGGACCGACTCATCCTGGTTGCTCGGGACCGGGCCCGATTGGACGCGCTGGTGCTCTCCATCCAGCAGGACGGCGGGCAGGCGCTCGCCGTGCCTGGAGACCTTTCCTCTCTCGCGGCTGCGCGCGACCTGGGGCGGCGATTGGTGGCCGTCGTGCGCCCCGAGTCCACGCTGGTGCACAACGCGGGCGTGTGGCCATCGCGACGGGAGCTGACGCCGGACGGGCTGGAGCGGGCGTTCGTGGTGAATCATGCCGCGCCGTGGGTGATGCAGCAGGCGTTGCTCGACGCGGGCCGGCTGCGCCGCATCCTGCTGGTGAGCGCGGGACTGTTGGTGAAGGGCCGGTTCGACGCGGCGCGCACACCCATGGGTGAGGACTTCTCCAGCATCCGGACCTACTGCGACACCAAGCTCGGCTTCGCACTCGCGATGCGCGACGTCGCCACCGAACATCCGGAGCTGGACGTGCTCGTGATGCATCCGGGTGTCGTGCGCACCGACCTGGGTGCGCGCACGGGGCCCGTGGGCTGGCTTCTCTCGCTCGTGAAGCGCGGCTGGGAGTCGCCAGAGGTCTGCGCCGAGCGCCTCGTCCGAGTCCTCTCCAGGGGGCGCTGGTCTCCTCCGGGACAGGCCTCCTGGTCGATGGAGGAAACAGAGCACCCCTGGCCCGCGGTGACGGAGGATGTCGCCACGCGGCGCGCCGTGCGCGAGGTCCACGCACGACTGTTCCCGGGCACTTGAGGCCCGCGAGGCCGCGGGCTCGTCCCGCGCGGAGGACGACTCGTCACCGGCGCCGGAGCTTCCGTCACATCCCCGCCCTCACTGTCGACACGTCCCGCTACGACACCGTGCTCCAGCGCCTCCGGTGTTCGCCGGCGGCCCGTAGCGAGGAGCGTGTCCATGCATCGCCCGATATCCATCCGAAGCCTGTTCCTGGCGAGCGCCCTCACCCTGGCCTTCGTGCCCGGGTGTCAGGACGCCCCGCCGCCCGCTGACTCCCCTCCCGAGCCGCTGGGTGCCGCCACCCAGGGCCTCACCTGCGGCGACAGCCTCATCCCCGCGATGACGGCCGGCGATGCTCCAAGCGGGCTCGCCATCGGCTCCAGCCAGCTCAGTGCGTCCAACCCCGGCTGGATGGCGCTCGACGGCAGCGACACCACCATGTGGCTCTCCGCGAGCGGACAGGCCACGGCCTGGCTCACCTACGAGTTCTTCAACGGCCCCAAGACAGTCACGCACTACGCCATCAAGTTCTCCAACGGCACGCTCAACGCACGAGCGCCCAGGGACTGGACGCTGCAGGGCTGGTCCGGCACCGCGTGGAACACGATTGACTCGCGCACACTCCAGACGAACTGGGGAGGCACCGAGCAGCGCGAGTTCGCCGTCGCATCTCCCACGGCCTACAGCAAGTACCGCCTGGTGGTGACGGAGGACAACGCGGCCGGCACGGGCGTGGACGTCCTCTCCATCGGGAAGCTGAGCTTCTACAACTGCGCCTGCGCCGCCAGCGTCAACCAGGTACCGGACATGACGAGCGCGACCGCGCCCTCCGGCATCGTCACCGCCTCGGGGGTCATCGACGCGGAGCCGGAGTACGACGCATGGAAGGCGTTCGACAGCGTGGCCACCGGAGCATCCATGTGGATCTCCGCCATCAAGCAGACTCCCGCGTGGTTGGCCTACGAGTGGACGGACGGTCCTCGCATCGTCAGCCGGTACGCCATCAAGTACGCCAACGGAGACATCACCACGCGCGCGCCGAAGAACTGGACCTTCCAGGGCTGGAACGGCAGCGCATGGGTGACGGTGGACACGCGCATCGACGAGATGAACTGGTTGGGCGCGGAGCGGCGCGAGTACACGCTCAGCACCCCGAGGACGTTCAGCAAGTTCCGGCTGAACGTGACGGACGACAATGACTCCCGCACCGGGGTCGAGGTCATCTCCCTGGCACGGCTGGAGCTGCTCGGCTGCGTGCGCGACACGGTGGCGCCCATCGTCCCGGTATTCACGGGCTTCACGCCGGCCTCTCCCAGCACGCAGACCAGTACGACTCTCGCCGGCACCACGGAGGCGGGAGCCACCGTGCGGCTCTTCTCCGGAAGCAGCTGCGCCGGAAGCCCCCTCGCGAGCGTGACGGCCACCGCCACGGGCACCTTCACCCGCCCCTTCACCATGACGGCCAACACCACGAGCACCTTCTCCGCGAAGGCGGAGGACGCCGTGGGCAACATCTCCGCGTGCTCCGCCGCCATCAGCTATGTCCATGACAACATCGCCCCCACCACGCCCTTCCAGCTCGGCTTCGTCCCCAATGGAGTGGGAACGCAGCTGACGCCGCTGCTCGAAGGTCGCACCGAGGCGGGCGCGCTTGTCCGCGTCTTCCAGAACTCCAGCTGCGGAGGGACTCCGCTGACCACCACCACGGCGAACGCGACGACAGGCAACTTCAGCCTCAACCTCACCGTGGGGACCAACTCGGTGACGACGTTCTCCTTGCGAGCCGTGGATGCCGCCGGCAACACCTCCGGCTGCTCTCCGACGGTGGCGTACACGCACGACAACCTCGCGCCGCTGCCGGCCACCTTCATACCGGGACTGGTGCCCTTCCCCCAGGCGCCCTTCGTCAGCGCGGTGCGCACCCTGGCCGAGCCTCGCACGCGGGTGGTCCTCTTCTCGAACGCGGGCTGCACCACGCCCATGGGCACGGAGGTGCCGTTGGACAATGCCGGCAGCGCGATGGTGCCGCTGCTCGCCAACCAGGTCGGTGTCACCGTCTTCGCGAGGGTCCGGGACGCGGCGGGCAACCAGTCCTCCTGCACGTCCTTCACGGAGACCTGCGTCGCCGGCTTCCTGGACTGCGATGGCAATCCGGGCAACGGGTGTGAGACGTCGATGATGGAAGACGCGGCGAACTGCGGCGCGTGCGGCACCGTGTGCGGTGGCGCGGCCTCGGCGAGCGGCGTCTGCGGCGCGGGGACGTGTGGCCTCGGCTGCGCGGTGGGCACCTTCGACTGCGACGGCAACGCGGTCAACGGCTGCGAGTCCTCCACGGCCTGTACTCCGGGCGTGTGTCAGGTGACGCCGAACCGCGAGCTGCTCATCACCGACCTGTCCGTGGTGGAAGACCCGGTGCGCACCACCGGCAACGGCGTCTGGACGTTCGGCACGTTGATGCGCCGCATGAACGGCGGGCAGAACCCCTCCGAGCTGGTGCGCAACTGGCTGAAGACGTGGGAGCAGGACCAGTTCATCGAGGCCTCGTTCGTCGCCGCGCGCACGCGCATCCGCCCCGACGTGCTCGGGCCGTGGGAGTCACGCAGCGGCGGTCCCACCGCACAACTCGACTTCAACACGGCGCCATTCCGACTGCTCGCCATCGTCAACCGCATCGACCTGCGCAGCGAAGGTACGCACTCAGGTGAGGGCCGCTTCGTCTTCGGCGTCACCACACCCACGGGCCAGCCGCTGCCGTTCACCGTCATCCTCGAATACATGCTGCCCGGCGATGGGCCGGAGGACATCCAGCGCTGGGCCCGTGACTGGCACGAGTTGGGCACGCTGAGCCTCGGCACGCCCGCGTTCAACACGAAGCTCCAGGCGCTCACGGACCGCTTCACCCAGTCGTTCGTGGCACCCGGCCACTTCATGGGCAGCGCCATCCATCAGGTGCGTACCAACGAGAACGCGCTGGACCCGCTGTGGGAGCTGCGCGAGTTCCACTTCGGGCCCACCGGCCTGGCGCCCGCTCCCGTGGCCCTCACGCCGGAGCTCTTCCACGCCGGTTCGCCCCTGGTGTCGGACTACGTGCAGCAGAACGTGGTGCCCCTCATGAACGGCACCCACGAGGTGCCGGCCTTCTTCGAGGGACAGCCCTTCCTCGCGGGCTCCGCGCTCACGCCGTTCTTCTTCTTCTGGGACGCGCCGGGCGCGGACCCCGAGGCCCGGCATCGCTTCTCCCTGAACACGTGCAACGGCTGCCACGCGGGGGAGACGCAGACCCCCTTCCTGCACATCTTCCCGCGCTCGGCCGGTAGCGCCTCGGGCCCATCGCCCTTCATGGTCAGCCAGGCGCCGATTCCTGACCCCGTGAACTCCTCCATCACCCGCGTCTTCGACGACCTGGGCCGGCGAGACGACGACCTGGAGACCCTGGTGTGCGGAGCACCGCAGGGCTTCCAGGCGATGACGGGCTCCGTGGGTGAGGCCCTGCTCGCGCCGCGCTCACTGAGCAGCGCGAAGAACCTGGACGCGGCCGTGCCGGGCTTCCCGCCCCGCTCGAACCTGCCTCCGGGCCGCGTCCACTGAGACGCGCCGGACACACGAAGTGAATGGGCCGGGCTCCACCAAGGCGCGTGGAGTCCGGCCCGAATCATGTCCAAAGGACATCACGCGCTGGCTCAGAAACTCCCGAGCATCCAGGCACTGCCCACGAGGATGGAGACCGTGGACGCCACACGAGGCACATGCGTCGCCAGCTTGGAGGAGAACTGCTTGATGCGGGAAAAGGCGGCGATGCTCGCGGTGAGCGCGGACATGGCCAGCGTGCTGCCGATGGAGAACCCGCCCAGGTAGAGGGCCTGCTCCGGCGCCGTGCCCGACACCGCGATGGGGAGCAGCAACACCAGCGCGGAGGCCCCCGTCAGACCGTGCACCAGCCCCACGGCGAGCACGCCTCGGGACGCCAGGGCCTCATCGCCCGAGCCCAGCTTCCGCCGCAGTCCCCAGACGCCCATCCCCAGCAGCGCGAGTCCCGCGAGGCGTTCGGCCCAGCGATCAACGGACTCCAGATGCACCGCGGACAGGAGCACCAGCAGGACTCCCGCGGCGATCAGGGTGCCGAGCCCATGGCCGAATCCCCACAGCAGCCCCACCCGCCACGCGCCCCGACGACGTCCCACCGAAAGAGGGGCGAGACTCAGCAGGTGGTCCGGTCCCGCCAGTGCGTGCAGCGCACCTGAACCAACAGCCGCGAGCGCGATGAGGGGCATGGACATGGTGGTATCCACCTGCTGAGGGAGAGATGCCCATCCCCCCGCCCGCGTTCCAAGACATCGACTCAGGGGTCCCGCGAAGCCCCGCCGCCCGGTCGATGGAACGCCCGCCTACCCGCCCAGGACGGGCCCTGGGGCCAGCACTCCCGCCGAGACTTCCCGCCACCAGGGCGTGGCCTGCTCCAGGCGCAGGGGCTCGCTCGCGGCCCCCAGGCGAGGCGTGAAGAGCCGGACCTGCTGCTCGGAGGCCAGCCGGAGCAGCGTCTCCGCGGGCTCGTCCCATGCGTGCAGGGCCAGGTTGAAGGTGCCCCAGTGCACCGGCATCAACCGGCCGCCCCCGAGCATCTCGTGGGCCTTGAGCGCGTTCTCCGGTCCCAGGTGGATGGTGCCCCAGCTCGGATGAAAGGCACCCACCTCCAGCATCACCAGGTCGAACGGACCATGGCGCCGCCCCACTTCGCGCAGCTCCTCCGTCAGCCCCGTGTCGCCACTGAAGAAGAGGCGGTGCTTGTCACCCTCCAGCACCCAGGACGCCCACAGCGTCCGGTTCCGGTCGCCCAAGCCGCGCCCGGAGAAGTGCTGCGACGGCGTGGCGGTGAGTGTCACCGGTCCCACCGGGGTCCGCTCCCACCAGTCCAGCTCGGTGATCAGCTCCGGCGCGACACCGTAGGCCTCCAGGTGGGCCCCCACGCCCAGGGCCGTGACGAACGGAACGCGCCGCTTCGCCAGGGCCTGGATGGTGGGCCGGCACAGGTGGTCATAGTGGTCGTGCGACAGCAGCACCACGTCCAGCTCCGGCAACGCGTCCAGGGACACCGGCGCCTCGTGGAAACGCCGAGGCCCGGCGAAGGACATGGGCGAGGCACGCTCGCCGAACACGGGGTCCGTCAGGATGCGCGCGCCGTCCAGCTCCAGCAGCATCGTGCTGTGCCCCAGCCACGTCACTCGCAGGCCGGTGTCGGGCCTCCGCCCCCAGGCTTCCAGCGGGTTCTCCAAGGGCAACGGCCCCGGAGGCGTGCGCTGCGCACCCCCGAAGAAGTACTCGCCGAGCAACGGCAGGGGGTTGCCCTGGATGCCAGGGTGCACGGGCGCGGTGTTGCGGAACCGACCCTCCGCGAACTGGCGGGAGGCGCTCACCCGCTCGAGTCGCAGCCCCGAGATATGCCCACCACGGCTGGAAGAAGACATGTCGTCGTGTCTAACGCCTTGGCTCGATTCTGGCCACCCCACCAGGAGGACGAGCGATGGGTCGCCCTCCCGGCGGGTGGTAGTCAGTCCAGTCGGACGTGCTGCTCCAACCGCTCCTCGGGCGTCAGCTCGCGGTTGGCGACCTCCAGATCGAAGTCAAAGGTGGCGTACTCGATGCGGCCCGTGAAGGGGAACGTCCCCCGGTCCAGGTACCCGCGGCTCACGGGCGAACGGGAGTCCATTCCGACATCCATGCACTCGGTGCTGAAACGCCCGCGACACTGGCGCGGAATCGCCACGTGGCCCACGTCCTTGCCGTTGATGGAGATGCGTGCCGACGCGGGGCCGCCCAGCGTGTCGGACTCATTGGTGAACGCGAGCTTCAGCTCCACCCGACCCGTGGGGACCTCGATGTCCGATACGGCCTCGTGCCGCTCCATGTCGAAGAAGTTGTAGTGGTACACGAGCCGCCGGTCCTTCACGTACAGCGACCAGCCGCCCATGTCTCCGCCCACGCAGACCAGCACGCCCTCGGTGCCCTCCGAGGGAAGGTCCGCTCCGACGGTGAGCGTGTAGCTGATGTTGTTCGTCTTCGGCGCGCTGCCCTCCGGCAGATAGGTCATGCCCGAGTAGAACGTGACGCGCTTGCGCCCGTAGAACCAGCTCGGGCGGAGCGTCACGTCCGCGCGCTCGATGAACCGGTCATCCAGGGGCAGTACGTCGTACTTCGCCGCCTCCACCATGAACAGGTCCTGGAGCTCGCGCAGCTTCTCGGGATGTCGGGCCGCGACGTCCACCGCCTGACTGTAGTCGCCCCGGAGGTCATAGAGCTCCCAGCGGTCCTTGGCGAAGTCCGCCGTCCCCACCGTCTGCCACGGCAACCGGCCATGTCGGCATGAGGCCATCCAGCCATCGCGATACAGCGCCCGGTTGCCGAACATCTCGAAGTACTGGGTGGTCCGCGTGCTCGGAGCGTCCTCGGCCTTTTCATCGAAGGTGTACGCCAGGCTGACGCCCTCGATGGGCTTCTGCGGCGTGCCCTTCATCATCGTCGGCTCGGTGATGCCGATGACCTCCAGCAACGTGGGCGCGATGTCGATGATGTGGTGGAACTGGAAGCGCGAGCCACCTCCCTCGGTGATTTCGCGAGGCCACGAAACAATCATCGGGTTGCGCGTGCCACCGAAGTGCGAGGCCACCTGCTTCGTCCACTGGAACGGCGTGTCGCCCGCCCAGGCCCAGCCCACCGGGTAGTGCGGCGACGTGCCCGGCAGGCCTATCTCGTCCTGTCGGTCCAGGAGCTGCTGGAGGTCGGGCGCGTACCCTCCCAGCGTCAGCATCTCGTTGAGGGTGCCCGTGAGCGTGCCCTCCGCGCTCGAGCCATTGTCTCCGATGATGTAGAGCACGAGCGTGTTCTCCAGCTCACCCAGGTCGTCGAGTGCCTGGACGACTCGGCCCACCTCGTGGTCCGCGTGGGACAGGAAGTCCGCGTAGTTCTCCGCCATGCGACTGAAGAGCTGCTTCTGCTCGTCGTCGAAGGAGTCCCAGGCCGGAATCTCCGCGGGGCGCGCGGTGAGCTTCGCGTCGGGAGGAACCACGCCCAGCTCTATCTGCCGCTTGAACACCTCCTCGCGATAGGCGTCCCAGCCCTGGTCGAACTTCCCCTGATGCCGGCCTCGCCAGTCGAGTGGTGGCTGGTGCGGCGCATGGCCCGCGCCGGGTGCGAAATAGAGGAACAGCGGACGCTGTGGGGCAATCGACTTCTGCTGGCGCATCCACCCGATGCAGTCATCCGCGAGGTCTCGCGTGAGCTGATAGCCCTCCTCGGGCGTCCGGCCGGCCTCCACGGGCTCCGTGCCCCGATAGAGCGCGGGACGGAACTGGTCCGTCTCACCGCCGATGAAGCCGTAGAAGTAGTCGAAGCCCCGCTGCGTGGGCCAGTTGTCGAACGGCCCCGCCGCGCTCGTCTGGTTGTCGGGGACGTTGTGGTTCTTCCCCCACCAGGCCGTGCCGTAACCGTTCTGTTGGAGGGTCTCCGCGATGGTTCCACAGCTCTTGGGGATGATGCCCGTGTAGCCGGGGTAGCCCGTGCCTATCTCGCCGATGACTCCCGACGCGGCGCTGTGGTGGTTGCGGCCGGTGAGCAACGCGGCCCGCGTGGGCGAGCAGAGCGCGGTGGTGTGGAACTGGCAATACTTCAACCCGCTCCGCGCGAGCCGCTCGGCCGTCGGCATCGCGACCCGTCCGCCGAACGCGCTGGACCACCCATAGCCCACGTCGTCCAGCAGCACGAGCAGCACGTTGGGCGCGCGCTCTGGCGCGTTCGGCTGGCGCGGGAAGTCGGGCTTCGAGTCCTGATAGGTCAGCCCGATCTTCGCTTTCGAGAAGCGGTACTCCGGGCCTGGGTAGACGTGGCGATCCACCTTCCGAGGGAACCGAGGCTTCCTGGCCATCGCACGAGTCCTTGCTGCGCCGGGCGCAAAGAAAACCGAGGGCACGGCACCATGGAGACAGGTGGGCCCCCCTGGACGCGCCTTCAAGCCACCCCCGAGCGCCGCCCAGCCCCCGGGCCTGTGTCCACCCCCTGGACGACGGGGAGGAACAGCCAGGCACGCATCCGCTCGAACCCTGGGAGGTGAAACCCGCTAGGGTGCCGCCATGATCGACGAGAAGCCGTTCGTCTCCCGCCACCGCTACGAGCACCACCATCCGACGGTGCTCGCCATCTATTGCTCAGATGGACGCTTCACGGATGCCGTGGAGGACCTCGCCACCCACCTGGGCCATGAGCGCATCGATACGCTGACCATCCCCGGTGGTCCCGCGCTCCTCAACCGCTGGGTGGCTGACTATCTGGAGAGCGACACCATCACCCGCGCGGCCCGCTTCCTCATCATCGGCCACCACATCGAGGAGGTCCTCCTGCTCGCTCACGCCAACTGCGGCTACTACCAGTCCCGTCACGGAACGATGGGGCCGGAGTTCATCGCGGAGCAGCAGGTCCAGGATCTGCGTCACGCCGCCGAGCAGCTCCAGAAGGAGCACACCGGCATCCGCGTGCGCCCCTTCTTCGTCCACCCGGAAGCGGAGCGCATCCACTTCAAGCCCGTGGCCCTCCACGACTGAGGCCGCGGACGACCCTCTGGCTCAGCGCGAGTCCGTCCGCCCCGCCGCCTCCGCTTGCCCCACGCGGGAGTGCTTGCGGCCGTAGCCGAAGTAGATGACCAACCCCAGCGCGAGCCAGAGGATGAGGCGTATCCAGGTCTCCGTGCCAAGGCCCAGCATCAGGGCCGTGCAGACGAGGATGCCCAGGATGGGGACCACGGGCACGAAGGGCGTCCGAAAGGGCCTGGGCAGATCCGGCCGCGTGTAGCGCAACACGAGGATGCCCGCACAGACGACCACGAACGCGAATAGCGTTCCGATGGAGACGAGGTGCCCGAGCAACCCGATGGGAAACAGCCCCGCCACCACCATGGACACGGCTCCGGTGATGAGCGTGGACACATAGGGCGTGCGGAAGCGCGGATGGATGCGGCCGAAGAACGGTGGCAACAACCCGTCGCGCGACATGGCGAAGAAGATGCGCGGCTGCCCCATCAACATGACGAGCACCACGGACGCCAGTCCCGCGATGGCCCCCACCCCGACGATGGGACGGAGCCATTGCAGGGCCGGGCCCCCCTCGGAGATGGCCACGTACACGGGCTCGGGCACGTTCAGCGTGCGGTACGGCGCCAGGCCCGTCATCACCGCCGCCATCAGGACGTAGAGCACCGTGCACACGATGAGCGAGCCGAGGATTCCCGTGGGCAGGTCCTTCGACGGGTTCTTCGTCTCCTGCGCGGCCGTCGAGACGGCGTCGAAGCCGATGTACGCGAAGAAGATGACGCCCGCTCCCGACAGCACCCCGCTCCAGCCAAACTCTCCGAAGCGCCCGGTGTTGGGAGGGATGAAGGGCGTCCAGTGCTCTCGCTCGACGTGGAAGGCGCCGAAGACGATGACGAGCAGGACGATGGCGACCTTCACGAAGACGATGATGTTGTTGACGCGCGCCGACTCGTGGATGCCGACGACGAGCAGCACCGTGAGCACGCCCACCAGCAGCACCGCCGGAAGGTTGATGAGCGCTCCGGTGGCGTGAGGGATGAGCGAGCCCGGCGCGGTGTCGAACGGAGCATTCGCCAAGGCCGCCGGCAGCTGCCACCCCACGTAGTCGCGAAGGAAGGCCGTCAAGTAGCCGGACCACCCCACCGCCACGGCCGAGGACGCGAAGAGGTACTCCAGCATCAGGTCCCAGCCGATGATCCACGCCACCAGCTCGCCCAGCGTGGCGTAGCCGTACGTGTACGCGCTGCCGGCAACGGGAATCATCGAGGCGAACTCCGCGTAGCACAGCCCCGCGAAGAGACAGCCGACCCCGGCCAGGACGAACGACAGGACGATGGCGGGCCCCGCGTGCTGCGCCGCCGCCGTCCCCGTCACGACGAAGATGCCCGCGCCGATGATGGCCCCGATTCCCAGCAACGTCAGCTGGAACCCATTGAGGGTGCGGTGCAGCTCATGCCCCGCGCCATCCTCGTCCTGGAGCCTCGCGAGGCTCTTCTTCGACCAGATTCCCACGGGCGGCAGTCAATGCCGGCCCGCGAGCATTCGGAAGCACGGACAGCGGCGCTCGTCGGCAAGTGTCACCCGGCGAGCGAATCGCCGGAGCGGCGCCCCCGGTATCGACTCAGCCGCGGCGGTGGTCGCGGCGGTCCTCACGGCGCTCGCGATGGTCCTCACGGCGCTCGCGATTGTCCTCATGAAGCTCCTGCTTTCCCTCGCGGACCTCGCGCTCCGCCAGCCGGATGAGCTCCTGGATGAGGTCCCGCTTGCGGTGCAGCGCGCCACCATTCCGGCGGCCCTCCAGCTCCGCGAGCTCCCGGGCGATGACCTGCCGAGTGCGCAGCGTGGCGGCCTCCGCCTTCACATCGCGGCGGTCATCCCGGGCATCCCGCCGGTCATCGCGGAGGTCCCGCTTGTCGTTGACGTACGCGGCCCGGCGCCCCCAGGCGGCATCGTCGCGGACCTCCCACTGCTCCGCGCGCACCTCGCGCTGGCTGCGCTGGGCCTCCCTCTGCGAGGACGACAGCTCGGTGCGGCTCTCCATCATCTCCGCGCGAAGAAGCTGGCGCAGGCGCCCTTCCACGGCATCCATCTCTCGGGTGTCACGACGCGCCCAGGCCTTGTCGAAGCGGGCCAGGACGGCCTTCAGCTCCTCCACGTCCTTCCGGTCGTCGCGAAGCTCGCGGCGGTCCTCATGCACCTCGTAACGGTCCTGCGCGCGCTCCCATTGGTTGGAGCGGGACTGGGCCTGCGCGCTTCCCGCGAAGAGAAGTCCCGCGAGCACGGCGGATGAAAAAGCGTTCATGGTGGGGGTCCTCGTGAGCGCGAAGCTCGCTTGTGTGTACAGGCCTACTGACGCGGCCTGATCCATTTTATTCGAGGCTTCGAGCCCCCGGGTGGAGACAAGGTAGGACTCGCGCCGACTACTGGGCGGCGACGGTGCAGTCGCCCGTCACATTCGGCGCGGGGTTGCCATTCACCGTGTTCCCACTGAAGACGTTGTCGCTCTCGACCACCAGCTCCACCGCGCCGCTGCCTCGGTTGCACACCACCACGCCCCCCGCCCCTGCCTGGTTGTCCAGGAAGCGGTTGTGTCGCAGGGTGACACCGCGAGTGCCAACATCCTCCACGTAGATGGCCGCCGCGGGCCCCTTCGTCACGAAGTTGTCCTCGAAGAGGTTGTCCACGATGAGGTCGTTGTTCGGCTGGAAGTAGTGCAAGGCCGCGCCGCCGCCCAGGTCGTAGATGTTCTGTGAGTTGGGCCAGGCGAGCACGGGCCTCACCGTCAGGCCGCTCCACACACTGCCCCGGAACGCCTCCAGGCCGTTGTTCCGGAAGGTGTTGCCGCGCACCACGGAGTCACGTCCGTGCGTCACGCACATCGCCCCGCCACCCGCCATGGAGGACGTGCCCGCCTGAGCGAAGCGGTCGATGTCCGACGTGCGGTTGCCTTCGAACAGCGTGCCCTCCACGCGAGAGCCCACGGTGAACATCAGGTCCAGCGCGCCGCACTTCGCCGCGGACACGTTGTCGCGGAACACGGAGTTCCGAATCGTCACCGGCCCCGGGTAGTAGGCCCACAGCGCGCCACGCGTCCAGTCTCGGTCGCCGTTGTATTCGTTCTTGCGCACCTTCTCGAAGACCATGTGGTCGAAGACGGGGTGTCCGTCTCCCACGGAGTTGTCTCCATAGAAGTTCATGCCCCACCAGCCATACGGGTTCGTCGAGGTGAGCAGCACGGGCTTGTCCGCCGTGCCACTCACCTGGATGCCGCCGTACACACGCACTTCCACGCGGCCCTTCTGGTGGTTCATCACGCTGTCCGGCGCACCCGCCGCGACATCGGCCTCCGTCACCTCCGGGCGCCCCTTGAAGTCGAGGATGACGCCGGGCTGCACCTTGAGGACCTGTCCCTTCGGAATCGTGACGACGCCCTGGGCATTGCCGATGACCCGGTAGGGGGAGCCCGCCACCGTCAGCGTCCCGGACAACGTGCCCGTGACGACCGTGCCGCCATCCGTCGGCACCTCGACGGGCCCCGCATCCTGGCCTGCGTCCAGGCCACCATCCGAAGCACCACCATCCGTCCCAGCATCGGCTCGGCCCGCATCCACGGGGTCAGGACCACTGCCACCGTCCACGCCGGAGTCGCCTCCATCCGAGGTCCCAGGGCCAGCGTCGCGCTCAGGTTCGCCACCAGCATCGCGCTCCGGTTCGCCGCCAGCGTCACGTTCGGGCTCTCCACCGGCATCGCGCTCGGGCTCTCCACCGGCATCACGCTCGGGCTCTCCACCAGCATCGCGCTCGGGCTCTCCACCAGCATCACGCTCGGGCTCTCGACCAGCGTCGCGTTCGGGCTCGCCACCGGCGTCACGTTCGGGTTCTCCGCCAGCATCGCGCACGAGCCCGCCACCATCCTCCACTCCCACGCCGTCTTCAGGGTCCGTCGACGAATCTTCGCCGGAACAAGCAAAGGCACTCACCGAGAGAGACACGGCGACGACGCTGGCAATCAAGAAGGAAAACGAAGATGTCTTCATAGGCGGGCTGGCAGGTAACACGAGCAGGAGTCAGCCACCATTGCATGAGGGTCCCATCCCATGCGGACCAACCTTCGCTCCGAATTCCTGCACGAAGGTACATGCCCGCCTCACGCGCCAGGCACTTCCCCACCCCCGCGGTCGGGCTTCCCTCCTACAGTGTCTCGTACATGCCGCGCACTCACCTCACCTGCATGGTCGGTTTTCATGCACCAGGTGGAGACATCCCCTGCACTGAAGCCTGCTCCCTCGCTTCGCCACGCCGTGGCTGACGTGCCGGGTCTGGAATCCGACCGCGAACGGGACGCCTTCCTCGCCGGGGGTCGCGTAGACTCCGCGCCACGATGAACCGCGAAGAAGCGAATCAGGCCCTCGAGCTCATCCGCCGCGTCGTGTCCCAGGCGCGTGACGACTCGGCCCTCCAGAACTGGGGCGTCATCTGGATGCTCCATGCCTTCACCAACGCCGCGGGCTTCGCCGCCACTCAGTGGCTCTGGAATCAGGGGGACCGGACGCCCGGCACCTACGTCGTCCTCTGGAGCGCCATCCTGGCCTTCAACATCTCCAGCATCTTCCTGCTCAAGCGCGGCCAGACGGCGGGCGCGCGCTCCTTCGTCGAGCGGCAGATCTGGGCCATCTGGACCACGTTCATGGGCGGCATGGGGCTGGTGGCCCTCATCAACTGGCTGCTCGGCCTGGACCGGCTGTTCATGCCCGCGGTGGCCTGTGTGTTGTTCGCCACCGCCTTCTCGATGATGGGCGCGCTGATGGGCCGGGTGTGGTTCACGGTGGCGGCCGTCTTCGCGGTCGTCTCCCTGGTGATGACGCGCTTGCCAGAGCACGGCTTCAGCCTGCTGGCCGCGCTCTGGTTCGCGGTGCAGTTCGGCGGGGGGCTCGCGCTCCACCGCGCCCGCTTGCGCAGGCTCGCGGCCCGGACGCCCGAGGCCCGGCTGGTATGAAGCCGGAGTCGCTCGCCGCACTGGTGGCCCTCGCAACCGAGCCGTGGGGGCTGGACGAGCTGGAGCTTCACTCGCGCCTCGCGGTGGCTGGAGTGACGGACCCCGCGTCGGCGCTGCGCGCGATTGCCCTGGCGGGACTGGCTCGTGAGGAGCGACGCCGCTGGGTCCCTACGCCGTTGGGACACGAGGCCCTGCGCGAGGCCCACCTGCTCCTCGCGAGCAGCCAGGACCCGAGCCCCAGTCCCCCCGGCATGGAGGAGTGCCCGTCCGTGCCCTGGCTCACCCAGGTGCAGACACACTGGGTGGAGGCCGTCTCACTCAACTACGCGGTGGACGCGGCGCGACTCGCGCGCTTGTTGCCCGCGCCGCTCGTTCCAGAAATCCATCGCGGCACCGCGTGGGTGCAGGTGCTGATGTCGTCCCTGCGCGACATGCGTCCCCAGGGCGTGTCTCCCCTGCTGGGCGTGTGCTTCTACCAGGTGAGCTATCGGGCGGCAGTGCGCTATCGCAACGCGCGCGGGGAGTGGCGACGCGGCGGCTACTTCGTGCGCAGCGAGACGAATGACCCGGTGATGCGCCGCGTGGGCAATGCGCTGGACGAGTTCCGCTTCCACGAGTTCGGCGAGGCGCACATGGTGATGGCTCGCGAGGGTGAGCTGCTCACCGTCGCGGCGGACCCGGAGGCGGCCTTTCCCGGAGGGCGCCTCGTCGGCGTGTTCGACACCCGGCCCCAGACACACCCGCCCCAGGGCAGCGTGTGGACGGGGCTGGAGGACCTGCACGAGCCGCTGGTCGAGTGCTACGACGCGCTCGGTGTTTCGGGCGACTTCGTCTACGTCCTCACCATCGACCGTGCCCCGTGGAACGCCCGCTTCTGCACCCCGGTGGAGCTGTACTGCGAGTACTTCGAGGAGGGCCCTCTCGCCCCGGGAGCGCGCCTGGACTCGGTCCTCCACCTCACGGAGTGTGCCTACCGCTGGCGGCCTCTTCGCAGGGAACGACATACCGTGGAACCGTGAGCGACCCGGCGGAGTCCAACGCGCGATGAAGACCTCCCTCGCAATCGTCGCCGGCTTCCTTGGCGCCCTTCTCTCCCTGAGCGCCCACGCAGGGGACCGCGTCGCCACCGCTCGCGCCTCGCGGATGAAGGACGTCACGGCCCTCTTCGCCACCGCCGGGACACCCTGGCCCACGGACCAGCTCTATATCCGGGCCTTCAAGCACGAAAAGGAGCTGGAGGTCTGGGCGGGGCCCAAGGAGGGTCCGCTGGTGAAGGTGAAGACGTACCCCTTCTGCGCCGCCTCGGGAGAGCTGGGGCCCAAGCGTCGCGAGGGCGACCTCCAGGTCCCGGAAGGGTTCTACACGCTCGACCTCTTCAACCCGGTGAGCAACTTCCACCTCTCCGTGCGGGTCAGCTATCCCAACACGGCGGACAAGCACCACCAGAAGCCGGGCGTCCGGCTGGGCGGCAACATCTTCGTGCATGGCAACTGCGTGAGCATCGGGTGCATCGCCATCGAGGATGGCCCCATCGAGGAGCTCTACCTCATGGCGCTGGACACGCGCGCCCGGACGAAGCGGGACGCGCCCATCCACATCTTCCCGCGCAGGCTCGACGCGGCGGGGATGGCGGCGCTGGAGAAGCAGGCAGGCGCGGACACCTCGCTGGTGTCGTTCTGGAAGAGCCTCCAGCCCGCGTACACCCTCTTCGAGGAGAGCCGCCAGGTGCCTCGCACCTCGGTCGTCGCGAAGACGGGAGCCTATGTCGTGACACCCGCGACGAAGGCCCCTCGCGCGGGACGATGACCGCGCGAAGGGCCCGGCACGTCAGAGCGGATACAGGAACCCCACCGCCGTCTCGTCCTGGGCGCTCAACACCAGGTCTCCCGCCGTCACACCGCACGAGTAATTGACCATCACCGAGTTGGGATCCGGGGTCTCCGTCAGCATGCACGTGCCCGTGGTCCGCGGACAGAGCACGCTGCCCGGCTCATGCACGAAGCCCAGCACATGCCCCAGTTCGTGCCGCAGGAGGCCCCTGAGCGTCAAAGGGGCGATGTTCCCGAACGCGGTGTTGTCGATGAGCAGGCTCCGCGCGGAGCGGGC
Source organism: Myxococcus llanfairpwllgwyngyllgogerychwyrndrobwllllantysiliogogogochensis (assembly GCF_006636215.1). Taxonomy (GTDB): domain Bacteria; phylum Myxococcota; class Myxococcia; order Myxococcales; family Myxococcaceae; genus Myxococcus; species Myxococcus llanfairpwllgwyngyllgogerychwyrndrobwllllantysiliogogogochensis. The sequence goes on from NZ_VIFM01000197.1 coordinate 19,325, forward strand.
CGCATTCGGGAAGAACGCGCGGGCCAGATACTGGCCGCCCGTGTTGACCGGTCGGATGTCGAAGACGACGCCCTCCTGAGAGGCAATGCAGGCCCCGTCGAGCGAGCTCTCGTGGATGAAGTTCACGCCCGCCACGGCTTCCCACGCCTTCGCCGCGCTGCTCATCGCCGCGATGACGTCGGCCTGGCGCGTGCCGAAAGACCTGCTGACGCAGTACCGCAAGTCGCGCACCGCCGTGGCGCCCCACATGACGAGGACGCCATTGGGGCACCCCACGGCCAGCGCGTCCTCGCGAGTCCCCAGTCCGTCCCGTCGCACGTAACGGTCGTGGTACGCGCGCAGCGCCGTGTCGCCGTCGAACGCCAGGTCCGGCGGCACGACATAGACGTTCGAGTCGGGCTCCCGGTATGCCCTCGACTTGAACTCCTCGAAGGCCGCATCGGAGGTGCCTGCCGGCGCACCTGCCGGCTCCTGTTCGACGCTCCCGCATGCCGAGAGCAGGACGGACACTCCGAGACACAACCCCACGAAACGGACACTGCGCATGACTCCCCCTTTGACGGCTCCCAAAGCCGCCCAACCAGAAATAATAGCAAATCTGGAAGGTGACCTGGGAGCCAGGGGGGAGCTGAACTTCAATCCGGCGTGGGGTGCTCTTCTTCCGGCGTGGGGGTGGGGGCACCAGGCGGCGGAGACGCGGGCGGCTCCGTCTTCAAAACATTCACCAGGGCCATCATCTGGGCCACCAGGGTGGTCAGTCCCTGGCCGTCCTGCGCGCCGCCGGCGCCGCCGATGGACACCGAACGCAGCTCGCGAGGCTGCGGCAGCTTCTCCGCGATGGCGGGCAGCAACTCCACCAGCCGCGCCTGCACGTTGGACGCACTCAGCCCGTTGAGGATCTGCTGGCGCAGCTCCAGGTGCTCCAGCTCGACCCGGGCCTGACGGTTGGCCGCGGCGCGCTCCACGTCGTGAGCGTCCGTGCTCGCCAGCGCGGTGCGCTTGAGCCTTGCCGCCTCCACCTCCTGGTGCAGTCGCGCCAGCTCCGCCTCACCGGCCAGCCGGGCCTTCTCCAGCTCCGCGGCCTGGAGCACCGTCTGCTGCCGCTCCGTGGCCAGCTTGCGCGCGTCCTCTTCCTCGCGATGCTGTCGCCGCTGCCGCTCGGACTGCTCGCGGTCGTACGCCTGCGCGTCCTTGCTCGCCCGGAGCGCGGACAGCTCGCCATCGCTCTCCAGTTGCATGCGCTCGCGCGTCTGCTCCACCTCCAGCTCACGCTGGGCCAGCGACTCCTCCTTCCCCAACGACGCCAGCCGGGCGATGCGCTCCTGCTCGGCGCGGAACGGCGTCTGGAGGCTCTCCCACAGGCGCGCGGAGCTGACCACGGCCTCCTTGATTTGCACCGTGACGATGCGCAGCCCCAGGCCCTTATCGGTGCCTCCGCCGCCCTCCGCCACGTGCCGCAACCGGGCCGTGAGTTCCTCGATGATGGGCTGCTTGTCGGACAGCACCGCGTCGATGCTCATGGTGGCCACCTTGTCCTTGATGGCCGCCTCCGCCTGCTCGCGCAGCTGCACGTTCACCACGCGCATCGGGTCCTCCACGTCGGTGAAGTCCAGCTTGCGGTAGGCCGTGCCGAAGTCCTCGATGATCCACTGCACGTAGCCCTGCACCAACAGGCCCTGCAGCTCGCGACAGATGCAGTGCGCGTTGATGAGGATGGTCTGCATCGCCCCCGGCACCACCAGGAACGAGTCCTTCGCCGGGTCATAGGCGAACGACACCCCCAGGCCGAGCGTCAGCGGCTGCGCATGCCCACGGCGTGTCTGCACCACGTAGGCATTGGGCGGGACGACGACCGTCTTCCAGCGCCAGAAGCCGGTGATGCGCACGTCCACCGCGTTCCCCGGGCTCGCACCTCCACCACCTCCTCCTCCGCCAC
>NZ_VIFM01000198.1 GCF_006636215.1 Myxococcus llanfairpwllgwyngyllgogerychwyrndrobwllllantysiliogogogochensis
CCCCTCGGGATGGCCCGTGTGGGGCGCACACGGTCTGGAAACCTCATGAGCGAAAACTCCGATAACCGCGATCCACGTGATACCCCGCCGCCGCCCGCGGCCGCCCGTCCTGTCCCTCCCCCCGAAGCGGACGACGATGGCGGCGATGAAGGCGACGACGAGGGTGGAGACGAGGGCGAAGGCGGTGGCGCCTCGGCCAGTGGTGGCCCCGGCGGACAACCCGGCCAGCCCGGTGGACGCCGCCGTCGTCGGCGCCGTCGTCGTCGTGGCGCGCAGGTGCTCTTCACGCCGGATGGCCAGGCGTACCGGATGCAGCCGGGCCCGGACGGGCAGCAGGTCCAGGTCTTCCTGACGCCGCAGGAGCTGGAGCAGCACAAGCAGCGTCAGGCCCAGCAGCAGCAGGGCCCGCAGCAGCCCCAGCAGGGTCAGCAGCAGCCGCAGGGCGGCGGCCACGGTGGCGGCCAGCAGCACTCGCGCCAGCACCACGGCGGTGGTCAGCAGGGCCAGGCGGCGCAGCAGTCGAACCTGGCGCCCGTGGAGGGCGTGCTGGACACGGAGGCCAAGGGCCCCAACGCCTTCCTGCGGCAGGTGAAGCGAAACCTCCTGGCGGCGCCGGACGACCCGGAGCTGCCCAAGAACCTGGTGCAGAAGCTGCGCCTGCGACAGGGCCAGTACCTGACGGCCTTCGCGCAGATGCGCGGCCACAAGGGCATCATCCAGAAGGTCGACACGGTGGACGGCCGCCCGCTGGAAGGCGCGCCCCGGCTGCCGCACTTCGCGGACCTGACGTCGGTGGACCCCACCGAGCGGCTCAAGCTGGAGTGCGGCCACAAGGAGATGGTGACGCGGGTGTTGGACCTCGTGTCTCCCATCGGCAAGGGCCAGCGCGCGCTCATCGTCGCCCCGCCGAAGACGGGCAAGACGATCATGCTCCAGCGCATCGCCCAGGCCGTCATCTCCAATCACCCGGAGGCGCACGTCATGGTGCTGCTCATCGACGAGCGGCCCGAGGAAGTGACGGACATGCGCCGCAGCATCAAGGCGGAGGTCGTCGCCTCCAGCTCGGACCGGCCCACCGCCGACCACCTCAAGGTGGCGGAGCTGGCGCTGGAGCGCGCCCGCCGGCTGGTGGAGAACGGCAAGGACGTGGTCATCCTCCTGGACTCCATCACCCGTCTGGCGCGCGCCTACAACAAGGAGATCGACAACTCCGGCCGCACCATGTCCGGCGGCGTGGACAGCCGCGCGCTGGAGCGCCCCAAGCGCATCTTCGGCGCCGCGCGCGCCACGGAAGAGGCGGGCTCGCTGACCATCATCGGCACGGCGCTCATCGACACCGGCAGCCGCATGGACGAGGTCATCTTCGAGGAGTTCAAGGGCACCGGTAACTCGGAAGTCACGCTTGACCGCCTGCTCGCGGAGAAGCGCGTCTTCCCCGCGGTGAACATCGCCCAGTCCGGCACGCGCAAGGAGGAGAAGCTCTTCACCCTGCGCGAGTACGAGAAGGTGAAGAAGCTGCGGCAGATGCTCCACGCGGTGAAGCCGGTGGAGGCCATGGAAGCGCTCGTCAAGCGGCTGTCGCGGTACACCTACAACGACGAGTTCCTGGACGAGCTCTAAGCCGAGCTCTGAGACAGCGCGCGGGGGTGGTGTGGCGGGCCCGGGTTTGCGTAAGGTGGCGGCATGATTCAGGGCTCGGGCCGCTGCCACTACCACCCGGAGCGCGCCGGCCTCGGTATCTGCGTGGAGTGCCGGCGGGTCATCTGCCGGGAATGCACCACGCAGTTCGAGGGCATCAACCGCTGCGCGAGCTGTCTGGGCCGGCGCCTCAAGGCGCTGGAAGGCCCGGGTGAGCGGCGTGAGTGGACGGTGGGCAACGGGATGCTCGCGCTGGTGGGGCTCTTCCTCGTCTGGGGCGGCATCTATCTGGTCGCCTCCGTGGTGGCGAGCTAGCCCATGGCCGTCTCCGCGCTCGAGCTGCGCCCGCGCAACGCCGTCTCGCTGATGGACGCGGCGCTGCGCCTGTGCGCCCGGAGCACGGGCGTCTGGGCGCTCACCCTGCCCGGCGGCGCGGCCGTCGTCGCCGCCATGCTGTACCTGGCGGAGGCGGTGCGACTGGGACGCCCGCTGGTGCTGCCCACGCTGGCGCTCACGCTGGCGTGGTTCCTCCGAGGCGTGTGCCAGGGCGCCGCGTGTCACCACATCCAGGCCCGGCTCCTGGAGGGTCAGGGCGAGCCCTCGACGTGGGACTCGCTGAAGGCCGCGTTGGGGCGCCTGCCCTCGCTCTGCGTCGCGGTGGGCTACCTCTTCGTCTTCGACGGCATGGCCCTGTTGTTCGGCCTGGGCGTGGCCTACGTCGTGTTCTCCTCGGCGAGCGTGGGCTACGCGGCGGTGATGCAGGGCCGGGGGAGCGTGCTGGGGCTGTATGGGCACTGCTCGCGGCTGTTGGGCCCGGCGCGTGGCACCGCGACGATGGTCCGCATCCTCATGAGCGTGCAGGTCCTGGTCTTCTTCAACCTGCACATCGCGTTCAACTTCCTGCTGATGCTGGCCCGGAAGCTCCTGGGCATCGACCTGACCTTCGCGGAGCGCTTCGCCTCGCTGGACAACGCGCCCTGGCTCCTGTTCCTCGTGGCCACGACGTTCGCCCTCTTCGAGCCGGTGCGCGCCGCCACCGCCACGCTGCTGCTGGTGGATGGCCGGGTGAGGCAGGAGGGGCTCGACCTGATGGCGGCCGCGCAGCAGCTCCCGACGCGAGACTCCGGCAAGCCGCTCGGCCCGCGCAGCGCGGCCGTGCTCGCGGTGGCGCTGGGACTGGGACTGCTCGTCGGAAGCCCCGCCCGGGCGGACGAAGTGGCGCCGCGTCCTCCCGTCACCTCCGGGCGCGATGCGGCGCGGCGGCTGGGCCAGGTGGCACAGGCCTGCGAGGGCGAGGACACCGCCAGCGACCCTCGCTTCGAGCGCATGGGCGCCCTGGGCCCCGGTGAGCGCGGCAAGCTGGACCGGCTGGTGCGCGCGGTGGAGCGGCAGGCGTACGACAACGAGGACTGCGAGTCGGCCCTGGCCGCGCTGGAGCGGGGCCTGACGCAGGCCACGTCGACGGTGGAGGCGCAGGAGAAGGCGGACGCACGTGTCGCCTCGGCGCGGGCACGCGACATCCTCGCGCGGCCGGAGTTCGCCGTGGCGCCGCCCCGAGACGAAGAGACCAAGGAGCCCACGCCGCCCCCGGAGCCTCCGGGCTGGTGGCGCCGCTTCATCGACAAGCTGGGCGAGTGGCTCAAGGAGTTCTTCAAGCGCGACGAGGCCCCCGCCCCGGTGGACGTCGCGCCCCCCGCCGTCACCGGCGGCGCCGTGGCCAATGTCCTGGTGGTGATGCTGGTGGGGCTCACGGTGGTGGTGTTGGGCGTGGTGCTGATGCGGGCCCTGCGCAAATCCCGTCCGAGCCACCGGGAGGCGGGCCTGGAGGTCTCCACGCTGGATGCCACGACGCTCGCGGGAGACCCGGCGCACGCGCTGTCGCGCCCGCCGGAGGGCTGGGCCCAGTTGGCGGACGAGCTGGCGGCGCGCGGGGAGTACCGTGAGGCGGTGCGCAGCCTCTACCTGGCGCTGCTGTCCCGGCTGCATCGCGACGGCGCCATTCTCTACGACGTGACGCTGTCGAACTGGGACTACCTGAGCCAGTTCAAGGGGCGCACCGAGTGGAAGCCCCGCTTCCGTGAGCTGACGCTGCGCTTCGACTTCGCCTGGTACGGCAACACCCCGGTGGGCCAGTCGGGCTACCAGGAGTTCCGCTCGCTCACCGCGCCCATGCTGGCCGCGCCCGCCACCTTGGAGGCCGCCGGTGCGTGACCGCTTCCCCTTGCTGGTGGTGGGCGGGCTGGTGCTCACCGCGGTGCTCGGCTCGCTGCTCGTGAAGGGCGCGAAGCGCGGCGAGTTCGCCGACACCCTGTCCACCTATCGCGCGCACGAAGACGGCGCGCGCGCCCTGTTCCTGCTGGCCGAGGAGAGCGGCCTGCCGGTGACCCGCCGCATGGCGGACCTGCGCATCACCGGCGCGGACACCTCGACGCCGGTGCTGCTGGCGGTGGAGGTGGAGGGCTCGCGCGAGGATGACCTGGAGCAGACGCAGCTCGCCGCCGAGCCCGATGCGGGCCTGGGCGACGAGTACGTGCCGCGCGTCGGCTTCAATGCCTTTCGCGCCAGCCACCTGGACGACCGCGAGGTGACGGAGCTCCTGGAGCGCGTGGTGGCGGGCGGCACGGTGGTCTACGTCCCCTGGGGTTCGCGGGAGAACCCGCTGCTGGATGCCCTGGGGGTGAAGCTCACCAAGGCGGACACGACGCTGCCCATGCGCACGCTGGTGCCGCCCTTCCCCTCCCCGTACACGCTGGGCGTGGAGCGGGTGGAGGTGAAGGTGCAGGCCTATCTGGAGCTGCCGGAGAACGCCGTCCCCGTGCTCGAGGACGAGCGGCTGGGACGCATGGTGGCCGCGGTGGTGCCTCACGGCCAGGGCCGGGTGCTGGTGGTGGGCGCGCCGGAGCTGGCCATGAATGGGGCGCTGGCGCGCGCGGACAACGCGCAGTTCTGGCTGTCCTCCCTGCGCGCGCTGGGCCCGGGCCCCTACGAGTTCGACGAGTTCCATCACGGCTTCACCAACGAGCGCTCGGTGGTGGACTTCGCGCGGCGCTATGGGCTGCAGTTCGCGGTGCTCCAGCTGCTCGTCGGCGTGGCGCTGTGGTCCGTGGCGCTCAAGCGCTTTGGCCCCCCGCGTCCTCCTCCCGAGTCCGCTCGCGTGGGCGCCACCGATGCCCTGTTCGCCATGGCGCGGCTGTATCGCGAGGGGCGTCACCACGCCTTCGCCGCGAAGCTCGTCTCGCGTGGACTCACCCAGGAGCTGGCCCTGCATGCGGGGCTGCCCGCGCACGCCGCGCACACCGCCGTCTCGGACGCGCTGAAGGAGCGCGGACGCGAGGACCTGGCGCGCGGCCTGAATGACGTGGCCGCCCGCGCCGAGACCGCGGCCAACGACTCCGACCTCCAGCAGCTCGCGGCCCGTGCGGCGGGCCTGCGCCAACGCCTTCACTCCGCCGGCTCCGCCCGGCGCAGCACTCCCGGAACCCCATGAACGCGAATGACCCCGCCTCCACCCTCGTGCCCACTGGCTCCGCCGTGCAGGCCGCCCACGCCATCCGCGAGGGCGTGCTGCGCGAGGTGCGCAAGGCCGTCGTGGGCCAGGACGAGGTGCTGGAGCTGATGCTCTGCGGCCTCATCGCTGGCGGCCACGTGCTGCTGGAGGGTGTGCCCGGCGTGGCCAAGACGCTGATGGCCAAGGCGCTGGCGCGAAGCATCAGCTCCGACTTCAAGCGCATCCAGTTCACCCCGGACCTGATGCCGGCGGACATCCTGGGCACCAGCGTGTTCGACCTGAAGACGCAGGGCTTCGTGCTGGTGCGCGGTCCCATCTTCACGGACCTGCTGCTGACGGACGAAATCAACCGCGCCCCGGCCAAGACGCAGTCCGCGCTGCTGGAGGCCATGCAGGAGCGCGGCGTGTCGCTGGAGGGCCGCAACCTGCCGCTGTCGCCCCTCTTCACGGTGTTCGCCACGCAGAACCCGGTGGAGTCGGAGGGCACGTACCCGTTGCCCGAGGCGCAGCTGGACCGCTTCCTCCTGAAGATCGACGTGGGCTACCCCGCGCCGGAGGAAGAGGACGCGATTCTGGCGTCGGTGCACCGGGGCTTCGACTCGGGAGACCTGGCGCGCGCTGGCGTGAGCGCCGCGGTGACGAAAGAGGGCCTGCTGGCCGCGCGTGCCGCGCTCAACGAGGTCAACGTGGAGCCGCCGGTGCTCAGCTACATCCGCAAGCTGGTGTCGGCGACGCGCGCCTCCGGTCGCATCCGGCTGGGCGCGGGTCCTCGCGCGGGTGTGCATCTGCTGCTCGCGGCCAAGGCCCTGGCGGCCCTGCGCGGACGCAACTTCGTCACGCCGGATGACGTGCGCTTCCTCGCCGGCCCCGTGCTGAAGCACCGCCTGCTGCTGTCGCCGGACGCGGAGCTGGATGGCGCCACGCCGTCGGACGTGCTGCGCGAGGTGGTGCAGGCCGTGGAGGTCCCCCGGTGATTCCCACCGGGCGCCTCTGGGGGCTGCTCGCGCTCCTGGCCCTGCCCATGATGGCCGCGGGTTTCTTTCCCGGCCTGGGCGGCGCCGTGGTCGCCCTGGATGCGCTGGCCCTGGCGCTGGCCCTGCTGGACTTCTTCAGCGCCCGCTCGGCGAAGCTGGAGGTGCGGCGCGTGCTGCCGCAGCGGCTCAACGTCGGCGTGCCCAACAAGGTCGAGCTGCGCGTGGTGCACCGAGGCGGTCGCACGGTGCGCGTGCGCCTCAAGGACGGCGTGCCGGAGTCCTTCACCGCCACGCCCGAGGAAGCCCCGCTGGAACTCCAAGCGGACAGTGAGACGCGCTGGGTGTACCGGGTGACGCCGGCGAAGCGCGGGCGCTTCGACTTCGGAGACGTGTACGCGCGAGTCCAGGGCCCGCTGGGCCTCGTGTCCCATGAGCGCGTGTTCCCCGCCGCGCAGGCCATCTCCGTGTACCCGGACCTGCGTGGCGCCAACCGGCTGTTGCTGTCCGGAGCCGCGTTGGACCTGGTGAACCTGGGCCTGCGGCAGCTGCGCCGGGATGGCCGGGGCAGCGAGTTCGCTCGCCTGCGCGACTATGCCCAGGGAGACAGCGCGCGCGACGTGGACTGGAAGGCCACCGCCCGCCGGGGCAAGCCGGTGACGCGCGTGCTGGAGTCGGAGCGCTCACAATCCATCCTCATCTGCGTGGACGCGGGTCGCTCCATGGCGGCGCAGGTGGACGGCCTGACCAAGCTGGACCATGCGGTGAACGCCGCGCTCTTCCTGGCCTTCGTCGCCGTGCGCAACGGAGACCGGGTGGGCCTGGCCGTCTTCGCGGACGGAGTGAAGACCTACCTGCCCCCAGCGGCCGGACGTGGCCAGTACCGGAAGATGGTTGATGCGCTGTACTCCACGACACCCAGCCTCACGTACGTGGACTACCTGGCCCTCTTCAAGGAGCTGAACGTCCGCCTCACCCGGCGCAGCCTGCTGTGCGTCTTCACCGACTTCCTCGACGAGGAGCAGGCCTCCACCATGGTGGCCCCGCTGCACCGGCTCGCGCGGCGCCATGTGCCCCTTTGCCTGTCGGTGAAGGACACCGCGCTCCAGAAGCTCCTGCGCACGCCACCGCCCGGGCCGGAGGAATCCTTCCAGCACGCGGTCGCCTCGGAGCTGCTCGCGGACCGCGAGGTGCTCAAGGCGCGAGTGAGTCAGGGCGGCGTGCAGATGCTGGATGTTCAACCGGATGACTTGAGCCTCGCGGCCGTCAACCGATACCTCGACATCAAGGCCCGGGGCGTGCTGTAGCGGCTGGCACCATGCGCCCCCTCTTCCAGGCCCAGGGCTCCTTCACCGCCGAGCGAATCGAGGACCCCGAAGCCGAGCGGTTCCAGCCGCTCCTGGAGCGCTGCGAGGACTTCTTCCAGTTGTGCTTCGGCCGCCCCGCGCGCCCGGACGAGGGACGGCAGCTTCCCCTCGAACGCCCTCCTGGAGTGCCCTCCGAGGCGGGCCATCTCATCGCGGTGCGCGACACCTCGGGCCAGTGGGTGGGCGTCCTCGAAGGACTCCAGGGCTATCGAAAGCCCGGGGAGGCGTACCTGGGCCTGATGTTGCTCGCGCCCCACGTGCGCGGGCTGGGGCTCGGCGCGGCGCTGCTCCACGGCTACGAGGACTGGCTGCGCTCCGAGGGCATGCACGTGCTGCGCGTCGGAGTCTCCGAGCCGAACACCTCGGCGCTGCGCTTCTGGCGCCGCATGGGCTTCGAGGACGAGGAGTGGGTCGGCCCGATGCGGCAGGGCGAGCTGAACTACCGCGTGCTCAGGATGCGAAAGACGCTGACGTCACCGGCAGCCACCCCGTGAAGCGCGTGTCCGTCACGTTGCCCCGCACCAGGTGCAGGCCGCGCTTGAAGAAGGCGTAGACGCGGAAGAAGGACTCCAGGCCGAGCCGCTCCGTGTCGCTCAACTCGCCCAGGCTGCAAATCACCTTCGGGTCGCCGCGCCCCGAATCGATGAAGCCCAGCACCGCCACCACGGGCACACGCACGCGCTGGCCTCGAGGCAACCGAGCGCCCAGCACCACCGCGTCGAGCGGGTCTCCATCGTCCGACATCAGCCCGGGGATGCTGCCGTAGTTGTACGGACACGGCAGCGGCGCCACGAAGTCCACCGAGCCGTCCGCGCGTCGCTTCACGAACGAGAAGCGCGGGCACTCGATGACGACCTCGGGTTCGCGCGGAAGCAGGGGCAGGAGCAGCGGCTCGGACACGAGTCCCGTGTAGCACGGGCGGGGACAGGGCGCGTGGAGCCTCGCCCTCCCCTGTCGAGCGACAGACGCGCGCCGCGAGTCGGGGAGCCCGTCAGGACGCCCGAGGAGCGTCCAGCCGCGCGTCGTCCGAGCGCGAGCCTCGCAGCCAGTCCGACAGCAGGTACGAATAGACGCCGCTGCCCACCACGAGCGCGAACGTGACTTTGAAGGCCACCGACAGCTTGGGCGGATGAATCTGCGACACCGTGCCTTCGATGAAGCCCGCGAGGACGAACAGCACCAGCGTCCCGAACAGGAGCTTCACCGCCGTCACGGCCTCGGCGCGCAGGGCCTGCCCTCGTGGCAGTCCCTTGGGGGCCACCAGGCCGCGCGCGATGACGAGGCCCGCCGCGCCCGCGATGCAGATGGCCGTTATCTCAGGGATGCCGTGGGGGAGAATCCAGGCCCAGAACCAGCCGGCCATCCCCTTCGCCGCGTACACGTGCGCGAGCGCGCCCAGGAACAGGCCGTTGACGAACAACATCACCGCGGTGCCCAGCCCCAGCGTCACGCCCAGCGCGAAGCACAGGAAGGCCACCTGGATGTTGTGGGTGAAGAGGAACGAGGAGAAGTGCGCCTGCTGGCCCGCCGACATTCCGTCACCCGCGGCCTCGTTGGCGGCGCGCTGAACGGGGTCCATGTCCAGGTGCTCGGCGGGCACCAGGTAGTGCGCCGCGTCCGGGTCCACCATCATCCCCAGGTAGCCGAAGCCCACGCCGGCCAGGAAGAGCAGCACCGCCGCCACGTACATGCGCCACTCGCGGCGCAGGAGCGCGGGAAAGCCTCGCGCCACGAAACCCCAGACGTCCGCCAACCGGGGGCGGCGCCCCGGATAGGTGAGCGCATAGGCCCGCCCCACCAGGTCATTCAGGTACGCGCTGACGTCGGCCGAGCCGCTGCGGGCCCTCACCCAGAGCAGGTCGCTCGACACGGCGCGGTACAGCTTTCCGAGCGTTCGCGCGTCATCGAGGCTCAGGCCGCGCAGGCCGCGGACCTCGGACTGGTCCAAAAGCTTCTCGAGCTTCTCCCACCGAGGTCGACGCGACTCGATGAACTCCGCCATCTCCATGACGACAGTCTAGCCCAGGAGGGCCGTACGCCCACCCTGCCCTACGGGCGCCGGTTGTGGGAAAACAGGGGTATGACGTGTCGGCTGGCGTTCCTGGGATGGCTCTTGGCCTGTTTATCGGGATGCAGCTCCATGCGAGCGCTGTGTCCCCTGGAGGGCGGCCGTCCCTGGGTGGAAGTGCGCAGCCCCCACTTCAGCATCCGCACCGACCTGGACACGGACACGGCCGAGGACGCGGCGCGCGAGCTGGAGATGCTGCGGCAGGGATTGCTCCAGGCGTGGGGCGGCAGCTTCGACCCGCCGGGAACGGTGGAGGTCATCGTCCTGCGCAACCGCCGGGAGCTGTCGGAGTTCACCAACGTCGGCATCGAGGGCTTCTCCGCGACCACGTCCGAGGGCCCGCTGCTGGTGATGGCGGGAAACAGCTACGCGCTCAGCGAGGACGCGGCGGACATCTCCACGCAGGCGCACGAGCTGACGCACTACCTCTCGCAGTTCGCCCTGGTGCGACAGCCGCGCTGGCTGTCCGAGGGGCTGGCGACCTACCTGGAGACCATCACCCTGAGGCCGGAGCGACGGGAGGTCATCCTCGGAGCGCTCCACGCGCCGTTCCTCGACCACGTCAAGCGCAGCGGCTGGCGCACACTCGACGAGCTGTGGGAGTGGGACCGGCGGGGGCTGATGAGCAGCGCGGAGTCGCGGCAGTACTACGCCTCCGCGTGGCTCTGGGTTCACTTCTTCATCAGCCAGCACTCCGAGCGCTTCGAGCGCTTCCAGAAGCGCCTCATGCGCGGCGAGGAGCCGAGGAGCGCCTGGGACGAGTCCTTCCGGGGTGTGAAGGATATCGCGGGCCAGGTCCACGCCTACGCCCACGGCGGACGACACGTCCACTACCCGCGCATCACCGCGCCGCTGTTGCCCGTGTCGAGCGACATCCACACCCGACTCCTGGACCCCGCGGAGGTTCACGCCGTCCGCGCGCGCCTCATCCTCCTGACACCCGGCGCCGCGCCCGCCGAGGCGCGCCAGGAGAAGGCCGAATGGGAGATGGCGCAGGCGCTGAAGGAGGACCCGGGCAACCTCACCGTGGCGCTCCTGCGCATCCGCTCCATGGGGGACCCGGACCAGCAGCTCGGCTTCGCGCGGGACCTGGTGAGCCGCAGGCCGGAGAGCGGCCTCGCGTGGGACGCGCTCGCCCAGGCGCTGGATGCCGCGGGCTACGCCACCGAGGAGCAGGAAGCCGCCCGCCTGCGCGCCGCGGAGCTGGTGCCCGACAGCGTGGGCACTCAGAACGGACTGGCCCGCTACTACGCACGCACCGCGCAGCCGGAGAAGGGGCTGGGGGCGGCGCAGCGGGCCGTCGCGCTGGCGCCCGGTAACGCCAGCGTGCTCGACACCTACTCCACCATCCTCTTCCAGTTGGGCCGCTGCCAGGAGGCGCTCGCCACGCAGCAGCTCGCGGTGGAGGTGCTCTACGAAGGCACGCCGGAGCGGCTGCGCCAGACGGTGCACGACACCCTGGCTCGCTACGAGGCGGTGTGTGGAGCCTCTCCCGCCGCGTCGACGTCTCCGTCCGGAGGCGAGTAGCGCCGGAACGACGAAGCGCCGGTGAGCCCTGGAAGGGGGCCCGACCGGCGCCTCGAGAACCTCACGCGTGAGCGCGGGTTACTTCAGCTGCTTCTCCAGCGGCTTCTTCTCGCTGGACTCCAGCTGCTTGGTCCAATCCACCACCGGCGTCTGCCAGGCCATGCCCGTCTCGGTGGGCTCGGGGGCGAGCTTCTCGAACTCGAAGCCGTCACCGCCGAAGTACAGGTACTCCACCGTGGCGACGGAGTACTCCTTCGCCGGGTCCAGGGCCTTGCCCTTGGCGTCCTTGAACTTGTTCTTCCCCGCCGCAGTGAAGCCGGAGACCAGGGCGTTGGGGTTGGCCAGCTGCTTGGCCAGGTCCTCGCCCTTGAGCTTCACGACGAGCAGCGAGTTCTCGAACGGCATCACCGAGTAGATGCTGCCACGCGTCACCGGACCGGCCGGCAGGTCGCCACGGATGCCGCCCTTGTTGAGGATGGCCCCGTCCGTACCGAGCGACTCGCGCACCGCGCCGCCAATCCACTTCGCCATCTGCGGAGAGGCCTGGGTGATGCCCGTCTTGGTGAAGCCAATCTGCTGGCCCAGCACCTCGTCGAGCTGCGCCTTCCACTTGGCGACCAGCTGCGCGGTCTCCGCGTCCGGCGTGCCACCGGCCACGTCGACGAGCTTGCCCTCGATGTTGGTGACCTTCTCGCCGGCGGGCTTGGCCGGGTCGAACGAAATCTGCGCGCGCAGGTACTTGGCGAAGCCACGGTCCAGCGACGCGAAGATGACGCCGTTCTCCTTCGAGTAGACCTGCTGCGGGCAGCGGCCACCGGCGACGACGGACAGCTTCCATTCGGGGTGCTTGGCCACGATGGGCTGCAGCTCCGTGACGCACGTGTCGGCCACGACGACGACCGTGTCGGCGCCGGCCTTGCGGGCCTCGGGGATGGCGCTGTTGAGCGCCTCCTCGTAGCCCGTGACTTCCAGGCCCTCGGCGCGGCCAGCCATCGCCGTGCGCACCGTCTTCTCCGAGGCGAGACCCACGACGCCAACCTTCAGGCCCCGACGCTCGAACACCTGGAACGCGGGCAGGGACAGGTCGCCCGCGAGCGCCGGGTCCTTCACGCGGAGGTTGGCGGCGAGGAACGGGAAGCCGCCGGAGGCGCGGTTCTTGAGGAAGACGTCCTTGCCGAACGCCAGCTCATGGTTGCCCATGGCGGAGGCGGCATAACCCATGCGGCCCATGACCTCGGCGGTGGGGGCCCCCAGGAAGAAGGACGACAGGGCCGGCCCGTTCCAGTGGTCGCCCGTGGCGAGCGCCAGGGTGCCGGAGTCGGCGCAGGTCGCCTGGCCATCCTTGATGGGGCCGGGACAGTGCTTCTCGTCATTGACCCAGTGACCAAGCAACTCGGCGGCGCCACCCTTGCCATCGACCGGCTGAAGCTGGCCGAAGGTGCCACCGGTGACGAGCAACGTCACCTCACTGGGCACCGCGGGCTTCGCCGGCGCGGGAGCAGGCTGCTCGGCGACGGGGGCGGAAGGGGGAGGACTGCTCTTCTCGCAGCCGGCCAGGGCGCCGAGCGCGAGAACCAGCACGCCGGAAAGGCGCGACTGGCGGGAGGGACGGGGGCGGTAGCAGGGGTTCGAGCTCACAGCGCGCCGTTTAGCACAACTCGGGACGTGATACGGTGACTGGCGTGTCAGATGAACAGGACCCCAAGGGCCCACCCTCACCACGAGGGGAGCAGCAGCAGGACGCCGCGAGCGGAAAGAACCAGACTGGCCGCGTGCTGGCCCAGCATTTCTGGGAAGAACTGCAAAAAGGCGCCGTGCACTTCCAGGAACAGGGCTCGGAGGTCGTTCCTCGGGGCCGGCTGAGACAGTTCATCCATGGACTGAGCCTTCCGTTTCATATTGCCCGGGCCCTGCTGGGAGACCCGGTGGCGCGCCGTCAGTACCTGCGCGTGGGGCTGATGCAGACCGTGGTCGCCCTGGCGCTGTCCCTGACGTGCATGGGCTCGGCGAACAAGGCCGCCAATGCGGTGGAGGATTCCCAGGACGAAGCCGTCGCCGCCGAGGTGTCGTCGGCGCTCAAGAAGGTCGCGTCGGTGGTGGCCGAGCAGAACGCGAGGAAGGCGGAACGGGCGGCCGCCCGCGAGCTTCGCAAGCAGCGTCGGAACGGCGAGGCCCCGGCGGACACGGCTCGCGCCACGGCGGCGGAGCTGGATTCAGACGCCCAGGACGAAGAAGCGGGCGAGGCCGAGGACCCCGCCGACCCGGATGCCGTCGCCCTCGCGCCGGGCGCCGACGAAGTTCCCCAGGTTCAGGCCGGGAAGGTGGACACGAACGATGCCGGTCCTCCGGAACGAGACGCGAAGGACGGCGAGACGCCCTCGGAGCTTGCCGCCGACGTCTCGGCCGCGCCTGCCAGGCAACGGGAACCCACCGTCCAGGGCAAGAACACGGACGCGGCTCCGACTTCCGACAAAGACAAAAGCCCACGGGAACCGTCGCGGGCCACGGCGGACGAAGAGGACCCGGAAGCCCGCCTCGCGATGAACATCGAGCGACGGCTTCGCGACATCGAGGCCGCCGCGAACAACCCGGATGCGGGCACGGCGGTCTCGGACGCGGTGATGGCCCTGGTGGCCGAAGCCGTCTCCAGTGCTTCTTCGGATGCGTCCAGCGTGCAGCCCAGGCCCAAGAAGCCCGAGGGCGATTCCTCGAAGGCAGGCAAGGTCAAGTCCGAGCCCGGGAAGTCGCCGCGCAAGCCTCATCCCGAAGCTGAAGACAAGGGCTCCACGGGGCCGACGTTCAAGGGCTTCTCCGTGGTCGGCATCCCCTTCTGGATAGCGTTGTTCGCGGCGATGCAGCTTG
Organism: Myxococcus llanfairpwllgwyngyllgogerychwyrndrobwllllantysiliogogogochensis; assembly: GCF_006636215.1. GTDB lineage: Bacteria > Myxococcota > Myxococcia > Myxococcales > Myxococcaceae > Myxococcus > Myxococcus llanfairpwllgwyngyllgogerychwyrndrobwllllantysiliogogogochensis. Next base: position 13,942 of record NZ_VIFM01000198.1, read on the forward strand.
CCCAGTGGGTCATCATCGCGTTGTCGCGCGACTACCACGACGTCATCTCCCGGGAGGCGAGCCTCCTGACGCGCGTGGAGCCTGAAGACGACGCCATCACGCCGCACATCCGCCTCAACGTGCAGTGGATGCGCAAGAAGGTGCGGCGCCGGGTCAGGGCGATGATTCTGTTCGCGGTCGGCGTGCCGGCGGCGGCCTTCGTTGTCTCGCCCTTCTTCTGCCTGGGGCTCAGCAGTCCGCTGATCACCACCATCACCTCGTTGTGGGGCGCGTGGTGGCTGATGGTGTTCACCGCGGCCAAGAGCGCCCAGGCCTGGGAGCCGATGGCGGGCCAGCGGCCTCCCTGGTTCCTGCGCGCGTGGACCTTCCTCACCACCCGCGTGCCCGGGCTGCGGTGGAATGTGCTGCAACGCTATGGCGCGATGTGGACCCGGCGCTCGACGGAGGTCTTCGTGCCGGTGGCCACGGTGGAGCGCCATCCGTGGGCCTATGCGGGACTGACGGTGGTGCGCTTCGTGGGTTCGTTCGCACCGCTGAAGTTCTTCGTGCGTCCCCTCATCCCCGTGGCGTCCGCGCACATCCTCCGGGAGGAGAGCGCCAGACGCGCCCGTGAAGGACAGGGCACGGGTTCGAGCCCCCGCGTCCCCGGACCGCTGGAGGAAACCATCCGCTCGAGCTGAGCCCCGCGGCGACGCTCAGGCGTCGCCGCCGCGCGTGCGCTTCTCGGTCGGCTCGGGGGAGTCGGGAGCAGGGCCCGTGGGCAGCGGAGGAGCCACGGGAGGCAGCGGCGCCGTCATCTCCAGTCGCTCGCCCGTCTCGCGCGAGTCGGGCAGCGCGATGAGTGCCTGGAGCTGGAGGCTCACCGCGCGGAAGAAGCCGGTGAGCAGTTCGGGCCGGTCCGCGAGCAGGTCCAGGAAGTCTCGCCGGTCAATGATGAGCACGCGCGTGTCCACCGCGGCCACCATGTCCGTGGGACGCGGCGCACCGTCCAGCAGGCTCACCTCTCCGAAGGCCTGCTTGCCCTGGAAGCGCAGCACATGCTCGCCGTCGTGGAACGCGTCGATGGCGCCCTCGACGATGACGTAGAGCGCGTCGCCCGGGTCGCCCTGCGCGTAGATGCGCTCACCCGCGCGGAAGGCGCCCTCGCGAGCCACCGCGGCGATGGCCGCGATGTCGTCCACGTCGCTCTGCGAGAAGACGCTCACGCCCTCCAGGGCGAACATCCGTTGGACAATCCGGTCGCTCAACTCACCCTCCTGCGGGAGCACATCCAGCCCATTCACCCGCGCGATATGGCGAGCGCACGCGCGCAGCACCACATCCTCGCTCTGCACCAACGCCGCCAGCCTGCGCCACAACCGGCCCGAGGCCCCCGGCGGCAACTCCCGATGGTGCGCCTCCACCTGCTCCATCACCAACTCGCGGTCCTCTTCCGAGAGCAGGTTGTCCAGCAGCTCCAGCGCCAGCGCGCGTCGACGCGCATCCTGTCCCACCAGGTTGTAGTGGATGCCGCGCATGCGATGCGACGAATCCAGGAGCCCCAGCAGGAAGAACGAGAGTTCGAGCGCCTGGTCCAACCGGTCGCCCACCGCACGGGTGAGCAGCGAGCCGTCACCCAGCGCCGCGCGCACGTCGCGATAGGCCCCCACCAGCGCCCGATACACGTCGCGTCGCCGGACCAGGGCCTCGCGCACGCGGTCCACGTCCACCGGGTGCTCGGGGTGTTCATCCCGCAGCCGCGACAGCTGCGCGCCGATGCGGAAGTGCAGTGACGCATCGTCGCGCACGTTGGAGAACAGCAGCGCATCCAGCGCCGCCGGCGTACCGATGCCGCGCAGCACGCGAGGCAGTTGCAGCCGCATCGCCAGCGGCGCCTTCTTGTTGTTGAGGTGCTCCTCGACCAGCGGAGTCACCACGTCGCCCAGCGCGACCAGGGCTTCACGAGCCGTCTTGCGCTCCTCGCGCCAGGTGAGGAACGGCAACAGCCGAGGGGCCAGGTCCACATAGCCACCCTCACCCACCGCGGCCAGCGTCACGCGGCGCACCGTGCTGTCCCCATCATCGAGGTAGCGCGCCAGCGCATCGGTGAAGCGCGTGTCCTGGAGCCGCCCCAGCAGCTTCGCCACCTCGCGACGCTCCACCACGGGCGCGCCCTCGCCTCGCGCGAGCAACTCCTGGAGCGAGGCCAGCGCCACCGAACTCCCCGTCGTCTTCACCAGCGCGCCGATGGCCGCGCACCGCAGTCCCACGTCCGGGTGGTTGAGCAACGCCGGCAACAGCCGCTCTGCCCGCTCCGGAGACAGGCGGGCCAGGGCCCAGACGGCCTGGTCCCGAGGGCGTCGGGGCCCCTCCTCCACCAGTCGCTCCAGCACCGGCGCCAGCTCCCGCGCATCCAGCTCCAGCGCCAGGGCCACGCCCCGCTCGAGCACTCGCTCGTGCGGATGGCGCAGCAGCGCGGGCAGGTGCTGTCGCAGCGGTACTTCGGCCTGCGCCATCAGGTCCACCGCGCGCAGCACGCGGTCCGGCGTGGGCGCGGACAGGGCCTCCGCCAGCAGGCGCTGCTCCTCCTCGCCATCCAGCGCGACTTCTTCGTCCTCGGCCGCGCCCACCTGTTCGCCCAGGGCCGCCACATACGCCGGCCTGAGTCGTACCAGCAGCAGCACGAGCCCCAGGCACATGCCCATCACCGCCAACGCCATCGTCGCGCCCGTGGCCGCGCGCCCCGCGCCGATGAGCAGCAGACCGGCCACCACCACGCCGCTCTTGCGGAGCAGGCCGTCCACCGCGACACGCAGGCCCTCGCGCTGATCATCCGGCACCGCCGCGTACAGCAGCTGGATGCCCACCGGGAGGATGGAGTAGCTCACGGCCGTCTCCACCAGGCGCAGCAGATGCACGGGCGCCAGGCTGGGCGTGAGGAGCGTCGCCCCGGCCAGCGGCGCGAGCACCAACGGCACCAGTGCCACGTAGCGCAGGAGCCCCAGCCGTCGCAGCAGCGGCTGCGTGAGGAGCAGTTGGAAGGCCACGCAGAACATGCCAATCCACAGCTGCAGGGAGCCGAAGAGCGCGGTCAGCGCGTCCTCGCTCAGCGTGCCCTCCAGGCGCAGGCGGAAGAGGTAGTCCACGAAGGACGACAGCACCGCGAAGGAGATGCCCAGCGCCGCGAGCACCTGCGCGTACGGGCTCTCCGCCAGGTAGCTGAACGCCATGAACGACGTAGGGGCCGGACGGCCACGCGGAGGAGGCGGAGGCACGCCACGATACAGGTGGTGGAAGATGGCGCCCGCGGCCAGCAGGCCCAGCGCGCCGCTCACCACGATGGCGGGTGTGCCCAGCGGCTCCGCCAGGCCTTGCACCAGCAGGCCGCCGACGATGCCGCCGCCCATGGCGAAGCCATTGAGCGCCGTGAAGGCCCGCCGGGCCTCCCGCGCATCGAAGGCCGACGCCATCCGCGACCAGAACCGGAAGGACACGAACGTGGAGAAGGTGTCCGCGAACAGGTACAGCGCCAGCGCCGGGGTGCGCTGCCCCGCGGACAGCGCCGCGGCCAGCCCCAGCGCAATCACCCCACCCAGCCCCGTCAGCACGCCCGGCGAGTCCAACGGCGAGTTCGGCTTGAAGCGCGGCAGCACCGTCAGCGCGGCGGTGATGAGGGCCCCCAGCAGGTACAGGTAGGGCAACGCCTGCGACTCGAAGCGCGACAGGACCAGCGCGTTGGCCGCCGTCTTCAGCTGCGTCACCCCGGCGATGAGCGCGAACTGGAAGGCAGCCGCCGGCCACAATCGGCGGTTCCAAGAGGATGTGTCGGAGGGGGCCACGGATTCGCGAGGGGCGGGGAGGCTACCCCACCACCCCGACAGCCATGAATAACACAGTCGGCCGCCCGCCTGCGCCCCCCTTGGCGCCCTCCTGCCTGGTGTTCGGGCTGGCATGAAGCGGGAGGTGTCAGCGGGACATACCCGGAGCAACCTCGGAGGACCCCCGCCGGTGCGGGGACGCGGCTACACTGCGCCGGTGACGATGGCCACAGACACCCTGCTGGACGGCACCCACACGGTGCTCACACCTGAGTACGTGGAGTTCCGCTTCACTCTCGCGGGGCTGTATTCACGCTTCCTGGCGTGGCTGCTCGACGCGGTCATCGTCCTCACCGTCAGCCTGGCGGTGATGATGGGGCTGGGCTTGAGCATGTCGGCGTTTCCCGGCGTGGCCAGCGCGCTGGGCATCGTCGTCTACTTCCTGGTGGACTGGGGCTACGGCATCACCCTGGAGACGGCCTGGAGCGGTCAGACGGTGGGCAAGCGCGCTCTCTCCCTGCGAGTCATCCAGGAGAGCGGCGTGCGCATCGGCTTCTACCACGCGGCCCTTCGCAACCTGGCGCGTCCGGTGGACCGGCTCCCCTTCTTCTACCTCGTGGGTGGGGTGGCCGCGCTCGTGTCCGGCTCGCAGCAGCGGCTGGGGGACATGCTGGCCGGCACCATCGTCGTGCGCGAGCGGCGACTGAAGGTGCCCTCCGCCATCAACGCCTCCGGCGAGGAGGGCCTGCTGGCGGACCCCCTCTTCGTCTCTCGCGTGAAGCGGCTGTCCACGGAGGAGCGGGAGCTGGTGCTCACCGCCGCCCTGCGCCGCGAGGAGCTCCGGATGGAGGCCCGGCTGCGCCTGTTCGCCGCGCTGGGCGCCCGGCTGCAGGACGCGCTGGCCATGGAGAAGCCAGACCACCTCTCCGACGAGAAGTGGACCTTGCTGGTGGCCGCCGCCCTGCTTCCCTCCAAGGCCCCGCGCGGCGCCCAACCCCCGCGCGCCCGGGCCCTGGGGTGAGTCGCTAGAAGTACGCGGAGATGCCCGCGGACAGAGTCAGCGACGTCTGCGTCTTCTCGTTGAGGGCGATGTAGAAGTTGTACTGCGCCCGCAACCCCACGCTCACCGAGTCGGACGTGAAGAAGTCCACGCCCACGTTGGGACCGATGCCCACGAAGTTGCTCGTGCTCTCCTTGAAGACCACGAGGTAGCTGATGTCGGAGCCGACGTAGGGGCGGATGCTCTCCTCCAGCAGGAGGTAGCGCAGGCCCAGCGACGGGGCCAGGCCCACCACGCGCTTGTTGTTGGGGTCCGTCGAGTCGCGCGGGAAGGCGATCTTCGACAGGGACACCACCTCGAAGCCGTTCTCGATGTAGAGGCTGGCGTCGATGCCCACGAAGAACGCGTCATCCAACCCGTTGGTGCGGTTGAAATCCATGTACCCCAGCGACAACCCGAGACTGCGATTGGCGAACTGGGCGTGAGCCGGGGCGGCCCCAAGCAGGGCCAGGGTGAAGGTGAGAGTGCAGAGCAAGGTACGCATGGGCGTCCACTCTAACCGGTGCAACCCCCGGAAATCAGCCCGGATTCAGCCCCGCCGGGGCGTTGCACGGGAGGGGGCGCTCTCCTACACTCGGCCGGCCATGCGTCTTGCCCGCCTCGCCTCCGCGCTTTCCCTGGTCCTCACGCTCCCGCTCGCCGGCTGCCTCACCACGCCGCCGCCCCATGAGCGCGCCCTCATCAACAACGAGCTGTGCACCCAGGAACTGCACAACGGCGACCTGGTCCGCGCGGACGTGTACTGCGACCTGGGCCTGGAGTTCTCCCCCCAGTACGCCGACCTGTGGGTCAACAAGGGTCTCATCGCCTTGGCCAACGGCAACAACGACGAGGCCAAGAAGCACTTCATCAAGGCGCTCCGCTACAACCAGGAGCACCTCCAGGCCTACCAGAGCCTGGGCGTCATCTATAACGAGGAAGGCGCCCACGGAAAGGCGCACGACAACTTCCGCCGCGCCTTGAAGGTCAACCCGGATAACCTGGAAACGCGCTACAACCTGGCGTACACGCTGATGAAGATGCGCAAGTTCACGGAGGCCAAGAAGGAGCTGCGCACCCTGCTCGCCGTGAACCCCAACCTGGCGGCGGCCCACCACACGCTGGGCATCATCGCCTTCGGGGAGGACCAGTTCGAGGATGCGGCGGAGGCCATGGCGCAGTCGGTGGCGTTGGACCCGAACAACCCCGACGCGTGGCATGACTACGGCAACACGCTGATGGAGCTGAGCCGCTACGCGGATGCGCGCGAGGCCTTCTCCAACTGCGCCCAGCTCAATCCCAAGGCGACCAACTGCACCAACAACCTCGCGCTGGCCCAGCGCAAGGCGGCGCTCACGGACGCGGCCTTCAAGGAGGTCAAGGACACGCAGCAGGCGGAGAACTCCGCCCCTGCCCTGTTCATGCTGGCCCGCCAGTTCCGGGAGAAGGGGCTGTTGGCCGAGGAGGAGACCACTTACAAGAAGTGCGTGAAGCTGGAGTCGAAGTTCGCCCCCTGCCACTACGGGCTCTTCGAGCTCTTCCAGGACGCCAACAAGCACGAGCACGCGGAAATCGCCTGCAAGAACTTCCTGAAGTACGCGACGTCGGAAGAGTTCCCCACCGAGTATCAGGCGTGCGAGAAGTACCTGAGCAACGCGACGTTCTGATGCCCCGCCGTTTCCCGCACGCACCACCACCCCCTCGATGAGCGTCCGTCTCACCGTCACGCAGCGCAGCGAGGCCGGAGCCCAGGGCACTGAGCTCGTCCTCGGCGACTCGGTCATCACCCTGGGACGGGACAAGTCCTGCCAGGTGGTGCTCGCCCAGCAGGCGGTGTCGCGCAACCACGCGCGCATCGTCCAGGAGGGCAACCTCTTCTTCCTCGAGGACCTGGGCAGCGCCTACGGCACGCAGATCAACGGCAAGCCCCTGCCCAAGGGCGAGAAGCGCCTCTTGCGCAACGGCGATGTCATCGCCATCGCCCAGTACGACGTGAAGTTTGATCGCGTCACGGAGCTCAACGGCGACGTCAACTCGGAGAAGACGTCCTTCATCGCCCGGGGCAACCTGAAGGACGTGATGCGGGGGCTGTCCAGCGCCGAGGAGCGCTACCTGCGCATCATGAACGGCCCGCGCGAAGGCGAGCGCATCGAAATCGCCGACGCGAAGGAGCTCGTCATCGGCCGTGACGAGAAGGAGGCGGACATCGTCCTCAAGGACGACCTCACCTCCCGCAAGCACGCCAAGATTCGCCGCGACTGGTCCGGTACCCACGTCGAGGACCTGGGCAGCCGCAACGGCATCAAGGTCAACAAGAAGCGGGTGAACCGCAGGGCCCTCAAGGACAACGACGAGCTGGAGGTCGGCGGCACGCGCTTCCTCTACGTGGACCCAAGCGAGCCCGCCGAGGAGCAGGTCCAGCTCGCCACGGACATCAAGAAGGCCCCTCCCCCGTCGCCCCAGCG
>NZ_VIFM01000199.1 GCF_006636215.1 Myxococcus llanfairpwllgwyngyllgogerychwyrndrobwllllantysiliogogogochensis
CCCTCAAACACCACCGCCACCGCCTCCGGCGTCCTCCCCGCCTGCGCCTCCACCAACTCGTGCGCGCAGACCTCGATGCGTGATTCGACGGTCGTCGCGTTCCACGTCTCCAGCACGAGGCGTCGGTCCAGCTCCGTCACGAGGGACAGCTCGGACAGGCGCAGGTGAGGCGCCACCACCGCTCGCTCCAGCAAGCGCTCCAGATGCGCCACCAGGCGCTCCGCGGTCGCGGGCTCGTAGAGGTCGGTGCGGTACTCCAGCATCCCCGACAGCCCCGTGGGCGACTCGCTCAGCGTCAGCGTGAAGTCGAACTTCGAGGTGCCGCTGTCCACATCCAGCGGACGAAAGCGCAGCCCCGGACTCTCCAGCGCGGCCATGGGGGTATTGACCAGGACCAGCGCCACCTCGAAGAACGGCGAGCGCTTGGGCTGGCGCTCCGGCTGGAGCGCCTCCACCAGCTTCTCGAAGGGCACGTCCTGGTGCGAGTACGCCCCCAGCGTCGTCTCACGCACGCGAGACATCAGCTCGCGGAACGTCGGGTCTCCGTCCAGCTTGGTGCGCAGCACCAGCGTGTTCACGAAGAAGCCAATGAGTCCTTCCGTTTCCGGAGAGGTGCGTCCCGCGACAGGGGCCCCCACGCAGATATCGTCCTGCCCCGAGTACCGCGACAGCAGCGCCTGAAGCCCCGCGAGGAGCCCCATGAACAGCGTGGCGCCCTCCTGACGACAGAAGCCACGCAGCATGCGGACCAGCCCCACCGGCAGCTCCACCTTGAGCACCGCGCCCGGGTTGGAGGCCCCGGCGATGCGAGGGTGGTCCGCCGGAAGCTCCAGCGCGGGCGGGGCGCCCTCCAGGCGCTGCCTCCACCACGAGAGCTGTCGCTCCAGCGCCTCCCCTCGCAGCCGCTCGCGCTGCCGCACCGCATGGTCCGCGTACTGGAGGGGCAGCTCCGGCAGCGGCGAGGGCCGGCCCGCGCTGAAGGCCTCGTAGAGCGCGACCACTTCCCGGATGAGCACGGAGATGGACCACGCATCCGAGATGATGTGGTGCATCGTGACGACGACCACATGCTCGCGCTCCGTCAGTCGCAACACCCGCGCGCGCAAAAGCGGACCCCGGACCAGGTCGAACGGCCGCCGAGCTTCCTCGCGCACGGTGCGCAAGCCGATGGCTTCACGCTCCGACGCCGGCAGGTAGCGCAGGTCCTCCACTTCCAGGGCCATGGGCGCGTTGCCCGCGTGAGCCACCACCTGGAGCGGCCGCCCATCCCTCGCGGGAAACACCGTGCGCAGCGACTGATGTCGACACACCAGCTCCGTGAACGCCCGCTCCAGCGCCGCCACGTCGAGCGTCCCCTCCAGCCGCAACGCCGCTGGCAGGTTGTAGAGCGGGCTGCCCGGTGCGTACTGGTCCAGGAACCACAGCCGCTGCTGCGCAAACGACAACTCCGCCTGACGCTCGCACGGCACCAGCGATGACGGCCGCGCCTCACGCGAGGGATGCAGTGGCTCCAGCACCTCTCCGGGCTGCAACGCCACCAGCGCATCGATACGTCCCGCCAGCGCCGATACAGTCACCAGGTCGAACATCTCCTGGAGCGACAGCTCCACCCGCAGCGACGTCCGGATGCGCGAGAGCACCTGTGTCGCAAGCAGGGAGTGGCCACCGAGTTCGAAGAAACTGTCGAGCGCGCCCACCTGCGGGATGTTCAACACCTCACTCCAGATGTGCGCGACCGCGCGCTCCGTGTCGGTGCGGGGTTCCACCGCACGGGTGACGCTGCGCTCTACGAGGAGGTCCTGGGAGCGTGGCTGGGTCATGGCGAGGGGCCTGGGAGGGGAGTCCAGGTAAAACAAGTCTTACTGAGAAAACCTGTGCAAATGCACGCAGCCCCCTACCAAGGATGACGGGTTCACACTTGGGCGCGTGGTGTACGACTGACCCGGGGATGCATCGTTCAGGGCAGGGCATCCGTAAAATTGCTTCAAGCCTGGATGACCAGCGCACTGCGCCAAAGCAGACTGTCCTATAGTGCTCGTTTCAAACCGACCATGAAGACAACGCTCTCACTCATGACGCTCCTCGCCGCTGGTGTCAGCCACGCCGCGGGGTTTCAGATCGACACGCAGAGCGCTCGCGCCACGGGCCTGGGCAACGCGGCCACGGCGTGGCTGGAGGACTCGTCCGCGATCTATTCCAACGCGGCCAACATCCTGGGCGTGAAGACGTTGGACATCACCGTGGGCGACACCGGAATCCTCCCGAGCCTGAAGTTCACGCCGACGGGGGGCACCACACAGGGACAGAAGCTGACGCTGTCACCACCGCCGCATGTCTTCGCGGTGTTTCGGCCCTTCGAGAAGCTCGCGTTCGGCGTGGGTGCGTACACGCCCTATGGCGCGCGCAGCCACTGGGAAGAGGACTTCGTGGGGCGCTTCCGCGGGCAGGAGTCGAACCTCGCCGCGTATTACATCAACCCCACCGTCGCGTATCAGCTCCACGATTCCGTCCGCGTGGGCGCGGGCGTGGACGTCGTGCGCTCCACGGTGGAGATCCGCCGGGCGCTGAACTTCCTGGAGAGCGAGGGCTCCATCCACCTGGGCGGCGGCGCCTGGGGCGTGGGCTTCAACGCGGGGCTCCAGGCGGAGCTGCTTCCCGGGGAGCTGACGCTGGGCGTGCACTACCGCAGCTCGGTCGCCGTCACGTTCGAGGGGAAGGCGGACTTCCAGAACATCCCCGTGGAGTTCCAGCAGCGCATGTCGGACCAGCGCGTGAGCGCGGACGTCACCTTCCCCGCCACGCTCGCCATCGGACTGGCCTTCTACCCCGTGGAGCGGCTGACCATGGCCCTGGACGCCCAGGTCACCTACTGGTCCAGCTTCGAGGAGCTGGCCATCACCTTCCCCGACACGCCGCAGCTCAACAACCCGTTGGCCAAGAGCTGGTCGACGAAGATCAAGTACCACCTGGGCGCCGAGTACGCCGTCACGCCCCAGCTCCAGGCGCGCGCGGGGCTGGTCGCCGACCTGTCGCCGAGCCCCTCGGACACGCTGACGCCGGACCTTCCGGACGCGGACCGCTACAAGGTCGCCATCGGCGCGGGCTACACCACCACGGCCGGCCTGCGCGCGGACGTGGGCTACCAGTTCGTCTTCCTCGCGGACACGGAGAGCACCGCGCCGGGCATTGACGGAACCTACTCCGGCTCCGCGCACGTGCTCGGCGTGACGCTCGGCTACGCCCTGTAATCAGCCCCCGGGATTGGCGATGACATCCATCGTCCGGTGCATGCGCGCCAGTCCCAGCCGCACGAGCGCGCGTCGCATCTCCGCCTGCCCCCAGAAGTGCTTGCGGAACACGTCCCGGTCCAACCGCAGCAGCGTGCAGGGCGTCAGGGCCTTCACCGTCGCCGTGGCCCGGTGCCCTCGCAGCAGGGAGACCTCGCCGAAGAGGTCTCCCTCCACCATGTCGGGATACGCCGTCGTGTGCCCATCCGCGTGCGTGTGGAAGACGCCGCAGCGGCCGCGCAACAGGATGTAGAGCGCCTCACCTGGCTGGCCGTAGGTGAGCAGTTGCGCCCCGGCCTCCACCGCGCAGGGGACGAGCGCGCTGCCCAGCTGCGCCCACAGCTCCGGCGACAACTCGCTCAACACGGGACTGCCGCACAAGGCATCCGCGAGCAGCCTCTCGCGACACCGCATGGCGACCACCGGAGCGTCCAGTCCGTAGCGCGAGCCCGTCAGCGACAGGCCCGTGTGAGACAGCTCCCGCAGCACCGTCCGCTCCAGCGTGACGACGCTCGCGGTCCGGGGACACTTCGCCATCATCGCCAGCTCTCCGAAGAAGCCGCCGCCCGAAAGCTGCGTCACCAGGCGGGCCTCGCGACTCCCGGCCTCCCGGTACACGCCCACCTTGCCTTCCAGGATGACGAACATCGACGAGCCCGGGTCTCCCTCGCGAACCACCACGCGGCCCGCGGGCAGGAACCGCGTCCACACCGGGAGTGGAGCGGGCCCCACCGGCGACGCCTCGGGCGCGGGAATCGTGGCGCCCACGCGCGGGGACGATTCCCCAGGCTCGGGAGTCTGAGTCGAACAGGGACCTGGGGAAGCCAGACGCGCCATGCTGCCTCCACGGTGGAGCCGCATGACAAACCTAGACGCCTTTGAAATATGCCGCAGTGAACGGCTTCACATCCCGAATGCCCAGCGGTGCTAAGGGGTTTCCCTACCCAGGCGCTCGGGATGGACCAGGGTGATGACTCCCCCCTCGTAGGACAGCAATCCCTCGCGCACATAGAAGCGCAGCCACTTGTTGGTGCTCTCCCGGGTCAACCCGCAGAGGTTCGCCAGGTCTGTCTGCGTGAGGTTGCAAGGGATGACCACACCTCCGGGCCCCTGAACACCCTGCTCCCTCCCCAGGTCAAGCAACACCCGAACCAGCCGCTCCCGCGCATCCAGGAAATGGGTGTCATGAACCAGCTGGGTGACATGCCTGACCATCTGGCTCAAGGTCGCCAGCAAGCCCAGCGAGACACCCGGACGGGTCTCCAGAAACCGGCGGAAGTCCTCCCTCTGGAGGGTCAGCAGCTCCGACTCCTCGCGCGCGACGGCATCCGTGGACCGGGGCTCTCCATCCAGCAACGCCAGCTCCCCGAAAAAGTCCCCCCGCCCCAGCAACGAGAGAATGACTTCCTTGCCGTCGGGCGAGCTCAGCCGGATGTCAATCTCACCGCGCCGGATGATGAACAGCGACGTCCCCACGTCTCCCTGATGGAAGACAACCTCGCCTCGCGCGAAACGTCGCGGACGCAGCAGCGCGGAAAGACTCTCCAGGGCTTCGTCCTCCAGTCCAGCGAAGAGCGAGACTTCGGACAGCAGCGCAGCGTGTGACATGGCATCCCCCATGGCTCACCCAGACGCTCTCGCGCCCACGCGAATCAGAACCCACTCACACCCCACATTGCATCACCCCCGCCCGGGTGGAAACGCGTCAACGCATTCGCCCCGGAGTCTCAGCACTCTTGACACCGCGCGGCGCACATGGCACTTAGTCGCCCAATAACGATAATGAGAACCATTCTCATTATCCCACTTTTACCTCGGACCCCTCGGGTACCGGCAGGAGAAGGCCCCGATGGGAGACACACCGCGAGTGGCACTGGTGACGGGTGCCGCGCAAGGCATTGGCGCCGAGGTCGCGCGGGTGTTGGCCGGTGAAGCGACCATCGCCGCGCTCGACACGAACGCGGAGGGCCTGCTGTCGCTGGTGGCGGAGCTGCGCGGCAAAGGCCAGCGGGCCACGGCCTGGCCCGTGAGCGTGAGTGACGCCTCCGCGGTGGAGACCGTCGTGGAGCGCATCGAGAAGGAGCTGGGGCCCATCCACACGCTCGTCAACGTCGCGGGGGTGCTGCGGATGAATCCGGTGGTGTCGCTCAGCGACGAGGACTGGGCCACGACGTTCGGGGTGAACACGAACGGGGTGTTCCATGTCTCGCGCGCGGTGGCCCGGCGCATGGTGCCTCGCCGCGCGGGGGTCATCGTCACCGTCGGCTCCAATGCCGCGGGGACACCCCGGATGCAGATGGCCGCGTATGCCGCGTCCAAGGCCGCGTCCACCATGTTCACCAAGTGCCTGGGCCTGGAGCTGGCTCAGTACGGCATCCGCTGCAACGTGGTGTCTCCGGGCTCCACCGACACGGCCATGCAGCGGGGCATGTGGAAGGACGAGCACGGCGCCGACGCCGTCATCGCCGGAGCCTCGGAGACGTTCCGCGTGGGCATTCCCCTGCGGCGCATCGCCACGCCCCGGGACATCGCGGAGGCGGTGCAGTTCCTCGCGTCGGACCGCGCGCGACACATCACCATGCACGACCTCTGTGTCGACGGCGGCGCCACGCTGGGCGTCTGAGCCCGCGCCCTCCTCCACCCGGCGCCCGGGTGGCTCGAAGTTGAGATGGATTCTTTGTTTCAGGATTGAAACGACAGGTTTGCTCCAGGGCCGCGCCCGCGACGAGGGCGTGGCCTTCGGAACAGGAGGTTGGCTGTGAAGACGACCGAACGCGCAGTGGCAACCCAGAAGCTGGCCGCGCAGTTGCTCGAGAGCTACGAAGCGGGCTCCTCATTCTTCTTCGCCTCACCCCGCCGCACGTTGCTGGCGCAGGGCACCTTCGCCACGGTGCCGCACGTGGGCGGGACGAGCTCGCTCGCGCGGTTGCCCGAGCGCGTGGCGGCGGTGCTCAGCGAGGCGCGGCAGGCGGACCACGACATCCCGGTGGCGGTGGGCGCGGTGCCCTTCGACGGGCGCGTCCCGGCGCAGCTCGTGGTGCCGATGACCATCCAGCGTGCGGGGCCTCTCGTATTCGACGACGTGGCGATGCCTCACCAGGGCGTGCCCACGCGCTACACCGTGCAGCCCGTGCCGGAGCCGGCCGCCTACCTGGACGGCGTGGCGCAGGCGCTGAAGCTGATGGAGAGCGGCCCGTTGCGCAAGGTGGTGCTGTCGCGCTCGCTGCACCTGAGCTCCACGACGCCCATCGACCTGCAGCGGCTCTTGCACAACCTGGCCCGGCGCAACCCGTCTGGTTACACCTTCGCGGCGGACCTGCCCACGCGCCCGGGGCTGATGCCCGGCGAGGGGCGGCGCACGCTGATTGGCGCGAGCCCGGAGCTCTTGGTGTCCCGCTCGGGAATGCAGGTGCTGGCCAACCCGCTGGCGGGCTCGATTCCGCGCAGCCCGGACCCGGTGGAGGACCAGGCCCGCGCGGCGGCCCTGCTCCAGTCCCCCAAGGATTTGCACGAGCACGCGGTGGTCATCGACGCGGTGGCGGAGGCCATGCGGCCGTTCTGCAAGACGCTGGATGTGCCCGCGAAGCCGTCGCTCGTCAGCACCCAGACGATGTGGCACCTGTCCAGCCGCATCGTGGGAGAGCTGGCGGATCCGTCCATTACTTCGCTGACGCTCGCCGTCGCGCTCCACCCCACCCCGGCCGTCTGTGGCTACCCGACGGAGCTGGCGCACGCGACCATCGGCCACATCGAGCCCTTTGACCGCGGCTACTACACGGGCACCGTGGGTTGGTGTGACGTGAATGGTGACGGCCAGTGGGCGGTGACCATCCGCTGCGCGGAGGCGGACGAGAACTCGCTGCGGCTGTTCGCGGGCGCGGGCATCGTCGCGGGCTCCAAGCCGGAGTCGGAGCTGGCGGAGACCGAGGCGAAGTTCCGGACGATGCTGGTCGCCATGGGCCTGGGTCAGGGCGTCGAGGTGAAGCCGTGAGCCAGGGCGACTCCCGGCTGCCCGGCTGCCCCACGTGGCCCCAGGATTACGCGGAGCGCTACCGCCGCGCGGGCTACTGGAAGGGGGAGACCTTCGGACGGATGCTGCGCGAGCGCGCCGAGCGTCATGGCGATCACACCGCGCTGGTGTCCGGCAAGGAGCGCTGGACGTACCGCGAGCTGGACGCGCGCGTGGACCGGCTCGCCGCGGGCCTCAAGGGCCTGGGCATCCAGCCCCAGGACCGCGTGGTGGTGCAGCTGCCCAACATCGGCGCGTTCCACGAGGTGTGCTTCGCCCTCTTCCGCCTGGGGGCCCTGCCCGTCTTCGCGCTGCCCGCGCACCGCGCCTCGGAGATCGGCTACTTCTGCGAGTTCACCGAGGCGGTCGCCTACGTCATCGCCGACCGGCACGGCGGCTTCGACTACCGCAACCTCGCCACCAGCGTGCAGGCGAAGACGCCGTCGCTCCGGCACGTCATCGTCGTGGGAGACGCGGGGCCCTTCACTTCGCTGGAGGGCCTGTATGCCGACTCGCCCGTGGAGCTGACGGAGCCGCGTCCCGACGACGTCGCCTTCTTCCAGCTCTCCGGCGGCAGCACGGGCGTGCCCAAGCTGATTCCCCGCACGCACGACGACTATCTGTACAGCCTGCGGGCCAGCGCGGAGATCTGCCAGTTGGACGCGTCGAGCGTGTACCTCTGCGCGCTGCCCGCCGCACACAACTTCCCCATGAGTTCGCCGGGCGTGTTCGGCACGTTCTACGCGGGAGGCACCTCGGTGCTGGCCCTGCACCCGAGCCCCGACGTGGCCTTCCCGCTCATCGAGAAGGAGAAGGTCACCATCACCGCGCTGGTGCCTCCGCTGGCCATGGTGTGGCTGGACGCGGCCAAGGCGCGCCGGCATGACCTGTCCAGCCTGCGCGTGCTCCAGGTGGGCGGCGCGAAGTTCAGCGCCGAGGCCGCCGCGCGCGTGAAGCCCGCGCTGGGCTGCACGGTGCAGCAGGTCTTCGGCATGGCCGAGGGACTGGTCAACTACACGCGCCTGGACGACTCCGAGGACCTCATCGTCAACACGCAGGGCCGCCCCATCAGCGCGGACGACGAGGTTCGCATCGTCGACGAGGACGGCCAGGACGTGGCGACGGGTGAGACGGGCCATTTGCTCACGCGCGGGCCGTACACCATTCGCGGCTACTACAAGGCGGAGGCGCACAACGCGCGCGCCTTCACGTCCGACGGCTTCTACTGCACCGGAGACCTGGTGCGGATGACCGCGGACGGCTACCTCGTGGTGGAGGGCCGCGCGAAGGATCAAATCAACCGGGGCGGCGACAAGGTCGCGGCGGAGGAAGTGGAGAACCACCTCCTGGCCCACCCGGAGGTTCACGACGCGGCCGTCGTCTCCATGCCGGATGCCTTCCTGGGCGAGCGCACCTGCGCGTTCGTCATCCCCCGGGGAACGCCTCCCGCCGCCACGTCGCTGACCGCGTTCCTGCGGGAGCGGGGGCTGGCGGCCTTCAAGATTCCGGACCGGGTCGAGTTCGTCGAGACGTTCCCCAAGACGGGCGTCGGCAAGGTCAGCAAGAAGGCGCTCCGCGAGACGCTGAGCCGCCCCACCGCTCCCCGCTGACACACCCTCCCCTCTCCTTCCTTCCAGAAAAGGACCCCCTCATGGCGCTCCCAGCCATCACCCCCTATCCGATGCCCGGTGCCGCCGACCTGCCGAAGAACAAGGTCGCGTGGACGCCCGACCCCAAGCGGGCCGTGATGCTCATCCACGACATGCAGCGCTACTTCGTGGAGGCGTTCACCCCCGGCCAGTCCCCCGTGACGGAGCTGGTGCCCAACATCCAGCGGCTTCGCGCGCACTGCCTCTCGCTGGGAATCCCCGTCGTCTACTCCGCGCAGCCGGGCGGCCAGACGCCGGAGCAGCGCGGCCTGCTGCTCGACTTCTGGGGCGGCGGCATCAACGGCGGTCCGCTCCAGAAGCAGATCATCGACGCGCTCGCGCCGGGCGAAGGTGACCTCCAGCTCACCAAGTGGACCTACAGCGCGTTTCGTCGCACGGACCTGCTGGAGATGATGCGCGCGCGCGGCAAGGACCAGCTCATCATCTGCGGCATCTACGCGCACATCGGCTGCCTCCAGACTGCCAGCGATGGCTTCATGAGCAACATCCAGCCCTTCCTGGTGGCGGATGCGCTGGGCGACTTCTCCCTGGCGCACCACCAGCTCGCGCTGAGCTACGCGTCGCAGCTCTGCGCCGTCACCACCACCACGCAGCAGGTCATCGACTCGCTGGGCCTGCCCGCCGTCAAGGGCGCTCCCGGACTGAGCCAGCACCAGGTGCGCGCGGATGTCGCGGAGCTGTTGCAGCAGTCGGTGATGGAGGTGAACGAGGATGCGAACCTGCTCGAGCAGGGCCTGGACTCCATCCGGCTGATGAGCCTGGTGGAGCGGTGGCGGAGCGCGGGCGCGGAGGTCACCTTCGTGGAGCTGGCGGAGCGGCCCACGCTCACCGAGTGGTACGCGCTCCTGCGCGCCATGCCCCTTCCGCCTCCTGACGCGAGCAGCGTCCAGGTGGCCCTCCACCGTTAAGCGCCGCCCACGGAAGCGAGGCTCCCCCCACCTCGCTCCATGCCGATGCCCTCTCTCGAAGGACCTGCGATGACCGAATCACACGACGCACGCTGGCCGCTCACCGCGGCCCAGCACGGAATCTGGGTCGGTCAACAGCTCGACCTCGCGAGCCCGATCTACAACGCCGGGGAGTGCATCGAGCTTCGTGGCGCCATCGTCCCCGAGCACTTCGAGGCCGCCGTCCGTCAGACGGTCGACGAGGCGGAGGCCCTCCACGCGCGCTTCGAGTCCACCCAGGAAGGCTCCTCCCAACAGGTCAGCCCCCGCGTGGAGTGGGCGCTCCAGCACGTGGACGTGTCCACCGAAGCTGACCCGTGGGCCGCCGCCCAGGCGTGGATGAAGGAAGACCTGACGCGCACGGTGGACCTCACCCGAGGGCCGCTCTTCGCCCAGGTGCTCTTCAAGGCGGGGCCGGAGCGGTACTTCTGGTTCCAGCGCGTGCACCACATCGCCATGGATGGGTATGGGTTCTCGCTGCTCACCCGGCGCGTGGCGGACCTCTACACGTCTCGCGTAACGGGCAAGGCCGCGCCCGCGGGCTTCGGTCCCCTGCGCCCCGTGCTGGACGAGGACGCGGCCTATCGCGCCGGTCCCCAGTTCCAGAAGGACCGTGACTTCTGGGTCGGCCGCCTCGCGGACGCTCCGCTGCCGGTGACGCTGGCGCCGCCGGCCCCCATGTCCGCGTCGTTCGTTCGCTCCACCCGGATGCTCGCGGGCACCGACGTGGAGCGGATGCAGGCCGTGGCGAAGCAGCTCGGACTGACGTGGCCGGACCTGGTGCTCGCGGCGACGGCGGCCTGGATTCACCTGCGCACCGACGCGCCGGAAGTCGTGCTTGGCCTTCCGGTGATGACGCGGCTGGGCTCCGCGGCGCTGCGCGTGCCGTGCATGGCCATGAACATCGTGCCGCTGCGAGTGCCCGTCTCCCCCGGTGCCACCCTGGCCTCACTGGCCCGGCATGTCGCCGCGGAGATGCGCGCGTCCAGGCCCCACCTGCGCTACCGCTACGAGCAGCTTCGACGCGATCTGCGCCGCGTGGGTGGGCAGCGCAAGCTGTTCGGCCCCGTGGTCAACATCATGCCGTTCGACTACGGCGTGCGCTTCGCGGGCCTGCCCGGCATCGCGCACAACATCTCCGCGGGGCCCGTCGAGGACCTCTCCATCGGGATGTATGCCCGCTCGGACGGCGGTGGCCTGCGCGTCGACTTCGACGCGAACCCGGTCTGCTACGACGCGCGCGCCGTGGACTCCCATCAGCAGGAGTTCCTCCGGCACCTGGACACGTGGCTCGGCGCGCCCGAGCAGGCCGTTCGCGAGCAGGTCCTGTCGACCGGTGGCGACGCGTCGGTCCTGGATGGAGGCCCGCTCCCCGCGCCCGCCCATCCGGTGCTGGAGCTCATCGAACGCCAGTCTCGTGAGCAGCCGGACGTCATCGCCGTGGAGCATGGCGAGCACCGCCTGACGTACGGCGAGCTGTGGCGGGCCGCCGGGTCGCTCGCGGAGCGCCTCGTCGCCGAGGGCGTCCAGTCCGACACGCCCGTGGCGGTGAAGGTGCCGCGCGGAATCGACGCCATCGTCGCGTCGCTGGGCATCCTGCGCTCCGGCGCGGGCTACCTCCCGCTCGACCCCACTGGCCCCGCCTCCCGCTCGGCCGCCATCCTCGACGACGCCGCGCCCTCGCTGATGGTCCTCCCGTCGGAGACCGTCTCCGCCACGGACGCGAGCCCCCGCGCGGCCGGGCACCTGACCGTCCTGAAGCGCGACGTCGCCGCGGAGACGGTCGCCCCTCGCGCCGAGGCTGAGCGGCTCGCGTACGTCATCTACACCTCCGGTTCGACGGGCCAGCCCAACGGCGTGCAGATTCCTCACCAGGCGCTGGCACACTTCGTCGCGGGCGCCACGCACCGCTACGCCGTCACCCGCGAGGACCGCATCCTCCAGTTCGCGCCGCTGCACTTCGACGCGAGCGTGGAGGAGGTCTTCCTGGCGCTGACCTCGGGCGCGCGGCTGGTGCTGCGCACCGACGAGATGCTCCAGTCCGTGCCCCGCCTGCTCGAGTCCTGCGCGGCCCACGGCATCACCATCCTCGACCTGCCCACCGCGTTCTGGCACGAGCTGGCCTACGCGGTATCCACGGGCGCGGCGCGGCTGCCATCCTCCCTGCGCACCGTCATCATCGGGGGCGAGGCGGCCCTGCCAGAGCGCGTCGCCCGCTGGCGGGCCACCGTCGGTCCGAGCGTACAACTGCTCAACACCTACGGCCCCACGGAGGCCACGGTGGTGGCGACGGTGGCGTCGCTCGCGGACGCCGGTGGTCCGGAGTCCGAGCGAGATGAGGTCCCCATCGGCCTGCCGCTTCCCGGCGTCCGCGCGGTGCTCGTGGATGCGCAAGGACGACTCGTCGCTCGGGGCTCGGAGGGCGAGCTGTGCCTCTTGGGTGGCGCGCTCGCGCGGGGCTATCTCGGCCGGCCGGAGCTGGACAAGGCTCGCTTCATCTCCCTGGCCGCGCTGCCCGGCCAGCCCCGCGCCTACCGCACCGGCGACAAGGCCCGGCTGCGGGAGGACGGACAGCTCGTGTTCGTCGGTCGCGTGGACGACGAGCTGAAGATCAGCGGACACCGAATCGACCCGGCCGAGGTGGAGACGGTGCTCCTGGGCCACCCCGGCGTGCGTGAGGCCGCGGTGGTCGGACAGGTGCTCCCCGGCGGCGCCCGCCGGCTCTGCGCGCACATCGTCGCGGAGGCCCCCGTGCCTTCCGCCGCCGACCTGCGCAAGCACCTGCTCGCGAACCTGCCCGCGCCCATGGTGCCGGGCGCCATCGTGTTCGCCGAGCGCCTGCCTCGCACCAGCACGGGGAAGATCGACCGCGCCGAGTTGCGCAAGGCCACCACCACCGACGCCTCCTCCACCGTGGCGCAGGCCACCACGGAGCTGGAGCGCGTGGTGCTCGGCATCTGGGAGGAGGTCCTCGGCGCCACGGGCCTCACCGCGCAGGACGACTTCTTCGACCGAGGGGGCCAGTCCCTCCAGAGCATCCAGGTGGCCAACCGCCTGGGCATCGCCCTGGGCCGGGAGGTCCCCGTCGCCACGGTGTTCCGCTACCCGACGGCCGCCGCGCTGGCCCAGGCGCTGGAGCACGGTGAGGCCACCGGCTCCGAAGCAAGCGGCCCGAGCACCACGATGCTCGCCGACGCGGAGCTGTCCGAGGACATCGTCCCCCGTCCGAGCACCACCGCGCCCCAGGGCGTGGGCGGCAGCTTCGAGACGCGCTTCCCGGAACCCCGCCAGGTGCTGCTCACGGGCGCCACGGGCTTCGTCGGCGCGCACCTGCTGGACCAGCTCCTGCGCCAGACGCGCGCCCGCGTGGTCTGCCTGGTCCGCGCCAGCGACGAGGCCCAGGCGATGGAGCGCATCCGCGCCGCGCTCTCGTCCCAGCAGCTTCCGACGTCGGGCCTCGCCGAGCGGGTGCTCGCGCTGCCGTCGGACCTCACCCAGCCGATGCTCGGCCTGGACAGCGCGCGCTTCCACGGGCTGGCCGCGGAGTGTGACGTCATCCTGCACAACGCCGCCGTGGTGAGCGTCGTGCGCGAGTACGGCAGCGTCCAGGCCGTCAACGTCAAGGGCACGCGCGAGCTCTTGCGCCTGGCCGCCGCCGTGCGCCTCAAGCCCTTCCACTACGTGTCCACGCTGGCCGTGGCGCCCCAGGCGAACGTGAGCCCGGAGGTGCCCGAGGACTTCGTGCAGGCCCACCCCGGACTGCGTGACGGCTATCAGCAGAGCAAGTGGGTCGCGGAGCGACTGGTGCAGCACGCCTCCGAGCGCGGCCTGCCCGTCGCCGTCTACCGGCTGGGCCGCGTCGTCGGCGCGACGGACACCGCCATCGTCAATCCGCAAGATCTGGTCTGGCGCATCCTGCTCGCGGGCATTCCCTCCGGCTCGCTCCCGCTGCTCGACGTGGGAGAGACCTGGACCCCCGTGGACTACGTGGCGCGCGCCATCGTCAAGCTCTCCCGCGTCGCCACGCCCGGCACCGTGTTCAACGTGACGCCCGTGCCCGACGTGCGACTGCCGGACCTGTTCCGCTGGGTGCGCGAGTACGGCTACCCCGTGGACCTGCTCCCCATCCCCGCCTGGCGCGCCCGGGTCGCGGAGCGCGCCGGCACCGCGGACAACACCACCACCCTGGCCTTCTTCGACCTGCGCTCCGGTGACTCGGCGCCCGCGTTCGGCCTGGGCCCCATCCGCTGTCAGCGGTTGCATGAAGCCCTGGAGGGCACTGGCATCACCTGCCCCCAGGCGGATCGCGACCTCTTCTTCCGATACCTCGCCTGGTGCGTCACGCGCGGCCTGCTGCCCGCGACGCCTGGCTCCCCCAAGGAAACGGCCCCCTCGTGATGAACCGAACCTGGAATCCCCGCACCTGGCGGGAGAAGCCCGTGAAGTACATCCCGGATGACTATCCGGACATGCGCGCCCTCCACCGAGTGGAGGAAGAGCTGTCCCGACTCCCTCCGCTGGTCCACCCCTCGGAGACGCGGCGGCTCACCGCCTCGCTCGCGCAGGTGGCGCAGGGCAAGGCCATCCTGCTGCAAGGCGGAGACTGCGCGGAGAGCTTCAAGGAATTCACCACCGACAACATCCGCGACACCTTCCGGCTCATCCTCCAGATGGCCGTGGTGCTCACCTTCGCGGGCGGACGCCCCGTGGTGAAGGTCGGAAGAATCGCCGGCCAGTTCGCCAAGCCGCGCTCCAGCCCCGTGGAGACGCTCGACGGTGTCACCCTCCCCGCCTACCGGGGCGACATCATCAACGGCATGGACTTCGAGGCCGCCGAGCGCATCCCCGACCCCAAGCGGCTGCTCAAGGCCTACCACCAGTCCTCCGCCACGCTGAACCTGCTGCGCGCCTACTCGCAGAGCGGCTACGCGGACCTGTGCAACCTGCACCGGTGGACGCTCGACGGCGTCTCCGGCTCACCGCAGGGGGACCAGTACCGCAAGCTCGCGGACTCCATCTTCGAGTCCCTCTGCTTCATGAGCGCGCTGGCGCCGTCCCCGGAGTACACGGCCGCGCCCACGCCCACGCCCGTGGACCTCTTCACCAGCCATGAGGCCCTGCTCCTCAACTTCGAGGAGTCGATGACGCGCATGGAGCCCGGCTCCGGCCACTGGTTCGACGCCTCCGCCCACATGCTGTGGATTGGCGAGCGCACCCGCCAGCTCGACGGCGGCCACGTGGAGTTCATGCGCGGCATCCGTAACCCCATCGGCGTCAAGTGCGGGCCCACCATGGACCCCGACGACCTCCTGCGCCTGATGGACGCGCTCAACCCGGAGGCCATCCCCGGACGCCTCACGCTCATCGGCCGCTTCGGCTCCGACAAGGTCGCCGACTGCCTCCCGCGCCTGATGGCCGCCACCCGCCGCGACGGCCGCCCCGTCATCTGGTCCATCGACCCGATGCACGGCAACACCCACAAGGCCAGCAACGGCTACAAGACGCGCTCCTTCGACCGCATCCTCTCCGAGGTGAAGTCCTTCCTGGAGGTCGCCTCCTCCGAGGGCGTCCACCCGGGCGGCATCCATCTGGAGATGACCGGACAGAACGTCACCGAGTGCCTGGGAGGCCCGCTGGCCGTGACGGAGGACGACCTCCACAGCCGCTACCACACCCACTGCGACCCCCGCCTGAACGCGGACCAGGCACTCCAGCTCTCCTTCATGGTCGCGGAAAAGCTTCAGGCCCTGAAGACCCCCCACGCCAGGGCAGCCTGAGTCACCCATCAACCCTTGACAGCACTGGGTCTACAGGAATACACGGCCTCGCAAATGAAAATGAGAACCATTTTCATAATCCCCACTGGGCGCGGACGAGAGGTCGTTGGCCGGATGCGTTGGAGCGTGGCGGTGATGGTGTGGCTCGCGTTCGCCCTTCCGGCGCGAGCCCAGGTGACCGGTGAGGCCCAGGTGCCGGCGGCGGCGGCGCAAGCCCCGGCGCCCGTGCCGGCCGTGGTGGCGCCGAAGCTGGTGACGTTCGTGGAGGCGCCCTACCCGGCCGAGGCGGAGCAGGCCCGGCTGGAAGCCACGGTGCGGTTGAAGCTGACGCTGGATGACCAGGGCGTCGTCACGGAGGCGGAGGTCCTCGAGCCCCAGGGACACGGGTTCGACGAGGCGGCGCGACAGGCCGCGCTGAGCTTCCGCTTCGAGCCGGCCCGGCGTGAGGGTGTCGCCGTCGCCTCGCGCATCGCCTACAGCTACGAGTTCCGCCTCCCCGTGGAGCCCGCCCCCGCTCCCGTGGTCGAGACGCCCGCTCCGGCTCCGACGCCCGCACCGGAGGCCGTGGCCCAGCCGCCCGCTCAGCCCGAAACGCCCGGGGTCACCGCGGCGCCGGTCGACGTGAGCCAGGAGGCCATCGACGTCACCGTCGAGGGTGAGTCCGTGGCCAACCGCCGGCGTCGCTCCGCCGAGGCGGTGAAGGTCATCGAGACGGAGAACCTCCAGCGCGAGGCCGTGGACATGGGCCAGGCGCTGGCGCGCAGCGAAGGGGTCGGCGTGCGCCGCGCGGGAGGCCTGGGCAGCCGGGCCCGCTTCTCCCTGGCGGGGCTCGCGGATGACCAGGTCCGCTTCTTCATCGACGGCGTGCCGCTGGAGCTCGCGGGCTACGGCCCGGACTTCGCGAACGTCCCCGTCAACCTGGTGCAGCGCATGGAGGTGTACCAGGGCGTCGTGCCGGTGCGCTTCGGCGCGGACGCGCTGGGGGGCGCCGTGCAGATCGTCACCACCGAGAACCTCCAGGGCAGCGGTGCCTCCGCGTCCTACGAGATTGGCTCGTTCGAGACCCACCGCGTCGCCGCGAGCGCGCAGCACGTGGCCAGCACCTCCGGCCTCTTCGTCCGAGCCAGCGGCTTCTTCGACTCCAGCCCCAATGACTACCGCGTCGACGTCCGGGTGGAGGACAGCTCGGGGAAGCTCAGCGACGCGCGGCTGCCGCGCTTCAATGATGCCTTCCGCGCGGGAGGCGGCGGCGTCGAGGTCGGCTTCCTGGACAAGCCCTGGGCACGGCGCCTCATCCTGCGTGGCTTCGCCTCCGCGTCCACCCAGGAGATCCAGCACGACACGACGATGAAGGTGCCCTACGGCGAGGTTGACTCGGGCAACCAGTCCGGCGGCGCCACGCTCCGCTTCGAGCACACCTATGACGGCGGCCTCATCGCCGATGCCGTCGGCTATGTCTTCCGACAGGCGCGGCTGAGCGACCAGGGCCGCTGCGCCTACGACTGGTTCGGCCGGTGCGTCGCCGAGCTCCCGCAGGCCGGAGAGATGGAGAGCCGCGCCGTCGACCGTCATGTGGGGCAGCACACCGGCTTCGCGCGCATCAACCTGGGCTGGACCTTCACTCCCAACCAGATGCTGCGGCTCGCGGTGTCGCCGACCTGGGTGAAGCGGACCGGTGAGGACCGCGCCCTCCGGAACACCGGACTGGTGGACCCGCTCAGCGCCCGCCGCGGCCTCTACACCCAGGTGACCGGGCTGGAGCACGAACTGGATGCCTTCGACGAGCGGCTGGAGAACATCGCCTTCGTGAAGAGCTACGTGCAGCTGGCCCGCGCGGACCGGCTGAGCCCCGACAACAGCTTCATGCCCGTGGACCGGGACACCTTCACCTTCGGCGTCGGTGACTCGCTCCGCTATCGGCTGTCGTCCCTGCTCATCGCCAAGGCTTCCTACGAGTGGGCCACGCGCCTGCCCCGGCCCGACGAGCTGTTCGGCGATGGCATCCTCATCGACGCGAACCTGGAGCTGGATCCAGAGACGAGCCACAACCTCAACCTGGAGCTGGCGCTCGACACGCGCGAGACGCGGCACGGCTCGTTCCGGGGCGGCGTGATGGGCTTCGCGCGACTGGCGGACCAGCTCATCATCCCCCAGGGGCGCGAGGGCTACTTCACGTACCAGAACGTCTTCGCGGCACGTGCCCTGGGCGGCACCGGCGCGGCCGGGTGGACGTCTCCGGAGCAGCACTTCTCGCTGGACGGCAACGTCACCTGGCAGGACGTCCGCAATGTCTCCAACGAGGGCGCCTTCGGCATCTTCGAGGGGCAGCGGCTGCCCAACCGGCCGCACCTGCTGGCCAACGGCAGCGCCCGCTTCCAGTTGAGCGGCCTGGCCTCGTCACGCGACGAGCTGTCGCTGACCTGGCACACCCGGTACATCCACTCGTTCTACCGGGGCTGGGAGAAGCTGGGCACCCAGGATTCGAAGCAGGACATCGACGCGCAGCTCCTGCACTCGCTGGCCCTCACCTATGTCACCCGGACCGCGCGCGCGACCTTCAGTTGGACGGTCGACGTGCAGAACCTGACCGACGCCACCGCCATGGATTTCATGGGCGTTCAGCGTCCCGGCCGCAGCGTCTCCGCCAAGGTGGTCGCGGAGCTCTGAGTCACCAACACGCAGTCATCCTCTCCGAAAGGCTTTGCCCCCCATGAAGATTCGCTCGTTCTTCCCCCTGTCGCGCATCACCGCCGCGGCGCTCGCGCTGTCGCTGTTCGCGGGCTGCAATGACGACGACGACAAGGATCCGGAGCCGACCCCCAACACCGGTCCCGTCTATGCCGCCATCACCCAGGTGAGCGTCGATGGTGAGTCGCAGAGCTACATCGTCCTGACCGACAAGGTCGACGTCACCACGCCGCTCGCCCTGGAAAACGCCATCGAGGTTCCGGGCCGCGCCCTGGGCTCTGGCATCGCGAAGAATGGCCTGCTGTACGTGAGCAGCAGCGAGGGCGCCGTCGTCACCCGCTACAAGCTCACCGCGGAAGGCAAGCTGGAGAAGGACAAGGACGCGCAGGGCCGTGACGCGGAGGTCAGCTTCCAGGGAAGCGGCGTCAGCTCCATCGGCGAGTACCAGCACCAGTTCCAGTACGTCTCGGAGACGAAGGCGTATTACATCGACGGTCGCTCGGGGAAGGTCATCGTCTGGAACCCCACCGCGATGACGGTCACCAGCGCCATCACCCTGACCGGGCTGACCATCGAGGGCGCGCTGAGCACCTTCGCGACGATGCCGGTGCGCGTCGGCAACAAGATCATCATCCCCATCGGCTGGCGCCCGAGCGCGGGCATCGGCATCACCAAGCAGGCCGGCGTCGTCGTGGTGGACACGGTGGCCGACACGGCGACCATCGTGACGGATGACCGCTGCGGATACGTGCGTGACGGCGTCGTCGGTCCGGACGGCCTGGTGTACCTGGCCACCGAGGCGTACGGCGCGGCCGTGTACCGCACGGCGGGCCCGGAGACCACGCCGGTGCCCTGCCTGCTGCGCTTCAACGCGACGACGCAGACCTATGACCGCGCGTTCTTCCGCAACCTGGCCGACCTGACCAACGGCAACGCCACGGGCTCCCTGCTGCGCGGCCCCAACGGCACCGCGTACCTGCGCGTCCTGGACGAGACCACCTACACCGTGGTTCCGGGCGTGCACCCCCGCCCCGTGGCCAGCGCCGTCGCCTGGAAGTTCTGGCAGCTCAACCTCAGCACCTTCACCGCGACGGAGGTCACCACCCTCCCCGTCTCCACGGGCAGCACGTTCCTGTACGACGTGACGGACAGCCGCACGCTCTTCACGGAGTTCACCAGCACCTCCACGACGAACTTCCGCGACCTGACCAGCCAGAACGGCGCGGTCGCCTTCAGCACGCAGGGCCTGGTCTTCTCCTTCCTGCAGCTGCGCTAGTCACTTTTTCATCCCATGGCGCCGGGTGCGGAGGTCGCATCCGGCGCCGTGGAGTCCTGCTTCAAGGCAACCCGTAGACAACGACGCGGCGATGACGAGCGGTCATCACGACGACGCCTGAGAGAGCGACCATGCACATCGTGGAAATCGTCAAGGATGTCTTCGTGCAGTGGGGTGCCAACTGGGTGCTCTGGCTGCTGTTCGCCCTGTCGCTGGTGAGCATTGGCATCATCATCGAGCGGTGGATTGTGTTCCGCACCAAGCAGGACCTGGTGCGCGAGCTGTCCGGCACGCTGGAGGAGACGCTGGCGAGCGGCGACTTCCCCTCGGCCATCTCCAAGCTGGAGAAGCGCACGTCCGTGGGCGCCACGGTGGCCCGCGCCGGGCTCCGGCTTGCGCCGCAGGGCATGACGGCGGCGGAGAAGGGCATGCAGAGCGCGCTCGCGATTGAGCGCTCCACGCTGGAGAACCGGCTGGCCTTCCTGGGCACGCTGGGCAACAACGCGCCCTTCATCGGGCTGTTCGGCACCGTCATCGGCGTGCTGCTCGCCTTCGAGGCGCTGAGCGAGACGACCGCGGGCGCGGTGGTGGGCAAGACGAGCCAGGTCGCCTCCAACGCGGTGATGGGCAGCATCGCCGAGGCGCTGGTCGCCACGGCCGTGGGCATCGGCGTGGCCCTGCCCGCCGTGGCCGCCTACAACTACTTCCAGCGGCGCATCGCGAGCATCCTCTCGGACGCCGAGGCCCTCACCAACCTGGTGCTGGCCTACGTCTCCGCCCGTGAGCGGGCGGCGGCGCGCTCCTCCACCGGAGGCGCCTGACCATGGCGGGCGGAACGCAGCCCCGAGGCGGCCTGATTGAGGGCATCAACGTCACGCCGCTCGTGGACATCATGCTGGTGCTGCTCATCATCTTCATGGTGACCGCCCGGCTGGTGGACAGCCCCGCCGTGCCCCTGGATCTCCCCAAGGCCTCGCAGAGCGAGGACGTGCAGACGGTGTTCGCCGTCTCCATCACCGCCACGGGCCAGCTCCTGGTGAACGGCGAGGGAATCACCGAGGCCGCGCTGCGAGACAGCGCGCGGCATGCCCTGGTGAAGGATCCGGAGCTGCGCGCGGTCATCCAGGCGGATGGCGCCGTGCCGCACCGACAGGTCATCGCGGTGTTGGATCAGCTCAAGGAAGCCGGGCTCACGAAGGTGGCCTTCGGCACCGTGCGCCCCGCCGAGCCGGCGACGCCCGAGACCCCTGCGACGGAGGACGGGCGTGTCATCCCCTGACCCCACCGCGCGCCCCGACGCGAGCATCGCGAGCATCATCCTGGGCCCGCCGCCCGCGCGGCGGCGACACGGGCTCGTCTGGGCCATGGTGGCCACCGCGTCCCTGCACGGCATCGCCGGCGTCGTCGCCTGGCAGGCCTGGCGCAAGGGTGAATCCCTGGCGCCCAGGGTCACCCAGAAGAAGCAGACGCTTCAAATCGACCACGTGGTGGACCTGAAGCCGCCCCCGCTGCCTCCCGAGC